>NZ_JAIWYM010000003.1:0-357260 GCF_020515595.1 Pseudomonas sp. MWU16-30323 | reverse complement strand
GGAACCTCCTGTGATGCGCCAGTGCAGTTGACACGGGCGGCGATGCTAGGAAGTAGTGACCTGACTCTTCAATAGAGTGGCGCAAATCAAGAGCGCTCTTACCCGTACGAGTGCGGAGGGATGTCGGACTTTTCTGTACTGGCCGCCAGAGGGACGTTCAAGTCGAACCTCGCCCAATGGCATCCCGGCTGATGTGATCGGCTATAGTGCCCGACGACTCTGGAAAGGGAGACCCTTCGTGCGAATTGCGCTTTTACTGTCAGCCTGGCTCATCTGCCTGGGCGCCCAAGCCGCCCCCGTGGACGTCGCGACCCTGGACCGCGGCACCTGGCCCGAACGCCTCAGCAATCCCGCCCTGTTCGACGTCGCCTCACGCGCAGAAATCCTGATGTTCGCCCACACCCTGCTGGCCAGCGAAGCCCTCGACGAGCCCGCCCTCAAGCAGCGCCTTGGCCTGAAGATCATCAACCTGGCCTCCATCGACGACCTGCGCCGCCAACTGTGGCAACGGCTATTGGAAAACTACACCTTCGCCCAACAAAGCTGCGAACAGGACGCCTCCTTCTGCTACCTGGTGGAAAACATGGACGACCTGCGCGAACAAGCCGCCAAATTCGAAGTGAGCGACAACTCCTTCTATATAGGCTGGGCCGGCCCCAGTCGCGCATTCCACGAACGCTACCTCGATGAAGAATTGCGCAAGGCCGCCCTGTTCCCCCAGATCAGCAGCGAAATCGCCCGCTTCGGCGACCACGAACGCAACGGCGACGAGCTCAACGACCGGATGTTCCTGCTGACCTTCGACAGCGGCCCATCCCCCGTCAGCGGCAACACCGACTGGCTTACCGACTACCTGCGCAAACAGAAAATGCACAGCCTTTTCTTTGTGCTGGGCAACAGCCTGCAAACCCGCGTCGAGAAAAGCTCGGCCACCGATGTGCAGGCGCTGTACCAGGGCCAGTGCGTCGGCACCCAGGGTTGGCAATACCGCTCCCATAGCCACTGGGTCGACTGGCAGTCGTCCATCACCCGCAGCGCCTCTCTGGCCCAGAACCTGATGCCGGAAAATTACGTACCGCTGTTCCGCCCACCCTACGGCCAGCGCCGGTCCGACAGCCAGGGCTTCTTCCAGGCACAAGGGCTGCAAGTGGCGTTGTGGGACATTGATTCAGAAGACGAGCCCGGCAAGCTCAAGGCCGATGAATCGGCCAACCGCGTGCTCACGCTGATGCTGCTGTGGCGGCGCGGGGTGATCGTATTCCACGACACCCAGGACAAGGCACGCATCGCATTGCCCTGGCTTTTACACGCCACGGCAGAAAGTGGACTCGGCTGGCAGGATTGCCGGGAAGCGTTTCGCTGAAAAAATCACAAAGAGCCCGGCCCTGTTGGGGCTGAGGTTTTTTAGGGGAGAATTTGGGAGATATTTCGATACAGGCGGACTTCCGACTTTAACGGTGCAATGCCGGCTCGCCTAGTGCTATTCGTCATCCTGAAAAATAAACTTCAAAAAAGCGTCAAAGTGCTTTTTCCTGTCATGTGTTTTGCGGTATTACGAAGACAGACAGCCGAAACCTGCAACACAGGTGGCGTCTTCCAAGACACCTCTTGTGTGCACCGCACTTGACGCCACTCAAGTGCGTTCGACGGTCGAATCGAGGCGCAGCACTGTCGTGGTATTGCGTCGACTGGCTCCCACAAAGGTGACCGAGTATGGATGATCATGGACGTAACCCTTCTTCCGACCAGCCAATCCTTTATGTGCTTGATACCAACGTACTGATTCACGATCCAAACGCACTGCTTAACTTCGAAGAACACCACGTCGCCATCCCGATGATCGTGCTTGAGGAGCTCGACAAACTCAAAAGCGGGCACCACAGCGTTGCCGCCGAATGCCGCCAGGCCATCCGCCTGATCGACAAGACCCTCGGCGAAGCCTCCCCCGACGATGTCGAGGTGGGCGTACCGATCCAGCGTGGCAAAAGCGGGCCCAAGGGCTTGCTGTCGATTCTGATGAGCAAGCGCAGCGAGCCCAACAGCCTGCTGCCGGAAAATCTGAACGACAACAAAATCATCAACCAATTGATCGACCTGCACGCACGCGACAAGGACCTGCGCCTGGTGCTGGTGACCAAAGACATCAATATGCGCCTCAAGGCACGAGCGTGTGGGATCGCTGCCGAGGACTACAGTACCGACCAACTGGTCGACGACGTGTCGATGCTGTCCCGTGGTTATCACACCATGACCGGCTCGTTCTGGGATCGCGTCAGCAAGGTCGAAACCCGTCAGGACCATGGCCGCACCTGGCACCAGGTACAGCTGATCGACAACCTGCCGGCGGTGCACATCAACGAATTCATCATCGACGAACAGGGCTTTGTGGGCTGGATCAAAGAGATCCAGGTCGACAAGCTGCTGATCCTCGACCTGCATCAGGAACCCCTGTTGCACCAGGAAGCCTGGGGCCTGAAACCGCGTGATATCTACCAGAGCCTGGCGCTGTATGCCTTGCTTGATCCGGACATCCACCTGGTCAACCTGACCGGCGCCGCAGGTTCGGGGAAAACCATCCTCGCCCTGGCTGCCGCCATCGAACAGACCATGGTGACCAAGCGCTATCGCCGCATCATCGCCACCCGCAGCGTGCAGGGCCTGGACCAGGAAATCGGCTTCCTGCCCGGCACCGAAGCGGAAAAAATGGAGCCGTGGCTGGGGGCGATCACCGACAACCTCGAAGCCTTGCACATGGATGACGAAAACACCCATGGCAGCGTCGACTACATCCTCAGCAAAGTGCCGTTGCAGTTCAAATCCCTCAACTACATTCGAGGTCGCAGCTTCCAGCAAAGCCTGATTTTGATTGATGAATGCCAGAACCTGACGCCGCACCAGATGAAAACCATCATCACCCGTGCCGGCGCCGGTTCCAAAGTGGTGTGCCTGGGCAACCTGGCACAGATCGACACCCCTTACCTGTCCGCGACCAGCTCCGGGCTGACTTACCTGACGGAACGCTTCAAGGACTTCCCGAACGGCGTGCATATCGCCCTGCAAGGTGTCCCTCGCTCGATTCTGGCTGAATACGCAGAGTCGCATCTGTAAACACAACGGTCTTAACTGGTGGCTAAATGCCACGAACCACCCCGGATTTCTCACGAAGTCCGGGGTTTTTGCTGTGGGTGAAATTTGTTTTCCTTGACCTGCGTTTAGGTGCTTGTGGCGATTGTAATTATTTTGTTACATTTTTTGGCCGGCACAAAAAACAGAATAAGAACGACGCCGGGCCTCCGTCGGAAAACCGCCTCATCAATTCGACGACGCATTGGAGACCTCTTACGGGTTTCAGCGTGACCCTGCCTATTACAAAAAGCCCGATACATCGCTCATTGACGACGCACTTATCTAAAGGGAAAGGAACATGGACGTAGCAGGTAATGGCTCTACTTTGCCTCAGCGCAAAGGCACTGCAGGTTTCAAATCGATACCCCTCACACCCATCGCACTCGGATTGGCGCTATGGCTGGGGCAAGGTCCCATGGCCCGGGCGGATGACAGCAACCCCTACACGGCTCAGGTGCTGGAGTCGGCCTTCAGGAACGCGGTTGCTTCGTTTGGCCCCAACACCGATGTCTACAAGAACCTGCGGTTTGCCTACGCGGACATCGTTGACCTCGCGGCCAAGGACTTTGCCGCGCAGTCCGACAAGTTCGATTCGGCCCTCAAGCAACACTACGAACTGCAGCCGGAAAACCTGACGATTGGCGCGATGCTCGGCGACACCAAACGGCCGCTGGACTATGCCTCGCGTCTGGACTATTACCGCAGTCGGTTGTTCAGCAACAGCGGCCGTTACACCGCCGATATTCTCGATTTTTCCAAGGCCATCATCGCCAATCTGCCCGCCGCCAAGCCCTATGTCTATGTAGAACCGGGCGTCAGCAGCAACCTCAACGGGCAACTGAATGCCGGTCAATCCTGGGCGGGCGCTACACGTGACTGGAGCGCCAACGCGCAAACCTGGAAGACCCCGGAAGCCCAGGTCAACTCCGGCCTGGACCGCACCAATGCGTATTACGCCTATGCCTTGGGCATGACCGGCAAGGGCGTGAATGTCGGCGTGCTGGACTCCGGCATCCTCACCGAGCATTTCGAGTTCCAGGGCAAGAACGCCCAGGGCCAGGATCGGGTGCAGGCGGTGACGTCCACCGGTGAGTACTACGCCACCCATCCGCGCTATCTCCACGACACCCCGGATGGTGAGTTTCAAAAGGGCGAGCACTTCAGTATTTCCGGCGAGTACGACCCGGTCATCAACGACGGCCACGGCACGGAAATGTCCGGTGTATTGGGCGCCAGTCGCAACGGCACGGGCATGCATGGCATTGCCTTTGACGCAAACATCTTTGTGGCCAATACCGGCGGCACCGATGACAACCGTTTCCAGGGTTCCAATGACCTCGACTACAACGCCTTCATGGCCAGCTACAATGCCCTGGCCGCAAAGAATGTGTCCATCGTCAACCAGAGCTGGGGGCAAAACTCGCGCAACGACGTAGAGAACCACTTCGGCAATGTCGGCGACAGCGCGGCGGACAACTTGCGCGACATGACCGCCGCCTATCGCCCGTTCTGGGACAAGGCCCACGCCGGGCAGAAAACCTGGATGGACGCGATGGCCGACGCGGCGCGGCAAAACACCTTCATTCAGATCATCTCAGCGGGCAACGACAGCCACGGGGCCAACCCGGATACCAACGCCAACCTGCCGTTTTTCAAGCCCGACATCGAAGCCAAATTCCTTTCGATCACCGGTTACGACGAGACCAGCGCCCAGGTGTATAACCGCTGCGGCACCTCGAAGTGGTGGTGCGTGATGGGCGTTTCGGGGATTCCGTCCACCGGGCCCGAGGGTGAAATCATCCCCAATGCCAACGGCACATCCGCCGCCGCGCCGAGCGTTTCCGGTGCCCTGGCCCTGGTGATTCAGCGCTTCCCCTACATGACCGCCAGCCAGGCCCGCGATGTATTGCTCACCACCTCCAGCCTGCAAGCGCCGGACGGTCCGGACACGCCGGTGGGAGACCAGACCGGTGGCCGCACCTACGACAACCTGCAACCGGTGCACGATGCTGCGCCGGGTACGCCGCAAGTGCCCGGCGTGGTCAGCGGTTGGGGTTTGCCCAACCTGCAAAAAGCCATGCAGGGGCCGGGGCAGTTCCTCGGCTCGGTGGCGGTGGCATTGCCCACCGGTACTCGCGATATCTGGGCTAACCCGATTTCCGACGAGGCAATCCGCGCCCGTCGCTTGGAAGATGCCACCGAACAGGTGACCTGGACCGCCACCAAACAGCAAAAAGGTTGGCTCAACGGCTTGCCCGCTAATGCATCGGCGGACGATCAGTTTCAATACGAAATCGGCAGCGCGCGGGAGCAGGCGACGTTGGCACGCGGCAAGGACCTGCTCACCGGCAACACTTACGTCGGCAGCCTGGCCAAGTCCGGAGACGGTGAACTGGTGCTGGAAGGCCAGAACACCTATTCAGGCAGCACCTGGGTACGCGGCGGCAAGCTGTCGGTGGACGGCGCGTTGACCTCGGCTGTAACGGTGGATGGCAGCGCGGTGGGCACGGTGAGCGCAGATAACGGTGTGACCACCACCCAGGCCGGCACGCTGGCCGGCAACGGCACGGTGGGCGCCTTGATCGTCAACAACGGTGGCCGCGTGGCACCGGGGCATTCGATCGGCACGCTGCACACGGGCGACGTGACCTTCAACTCTGGCTCGGTGTACGCCGTAGAGGTTGGTCCGAACGGGCGAAGCGATCAGATTCAGAGCAGCGGCACCGCCACCCTCAATGGCGGTGTGGTCACCGTTTCCCTGGAGAACAGCCCCAATCTGCTGTCCGCCACCGAAGCCCGCAGCCTGCTGGGCCAGCAGTACAGCATCCTCAGCGCCAACCAAGGCATCAATGGCCAGTTTGCGACGATCTCACCCAACTACCTGTTTATCGGCACCCAGTTGAACTATCAGCCGAACCTGCTGAGCCTTGCGGTGGAGCGCAACCAGACGACCTTTGCCAGCGTCGCGCAAACCCGCAACGAACGCGCCGTGGCCACGGCAGTGGAGACCTTGGGCAACGGCAGCCCCGTGTATGAAAGCCTGCTGGCGTCAGACTCGGTGGCCCAGGCGCGGGACGCGTTCAAGCAACTCTCGGGGCAACTGCACTCGGATGTGGCGGCGGCGCAAATGGCCGACAGTCGTTACATTCGCGAAGCCGTCAACGGCCGTCTGCAACAGGCTCAGGCACTGGATTCCAGTGCGCAGATCCAGGCCAGCGACAACGGTGGCTGGGTGCAACTGCTGGGCGGTCGCGATAACGTCAGTGGTGACAACAACGCCAGTGGCTACTCCTCGTCCACCAGCGGTGTGCTGCTCGGCCTGGACACTGAGGTCGGCGACGGCTGGCGTTTGGGCGCAGCGACCGGCTATACCCAGAGTCATCTCAATGGCGACGCCTCGGCATCGGCAGACAGCGATAACTATCACCTGTCGGTCTACGGCGGTAAACGCTTCGAGGCCGTCGCTCTGCGCTTGGGCGGCGCCACCACCTGGCACCGTATCGACAGCTCGCGGCGAGTGGCTTACGCCAACCAGTCGGACTACGACAAGGCCGACTACAGTGCTCGCACCGATCAGGTGTTCGGCGAAATCGGCTACACCCAATGGGCGTTTGTCGAGCCCTTCGCCAACCTGACTTACCTGAACTACCAAAGCAATTCGTTCAAAGAGAAAGGCGGCGCCGCGGCCGTGCATGCCAGTAAGCAAAGCCAGGACGCCACGCTCTCGACGTTGGGTCTGCGTGCGCATACCCAATTGCCGGTCAGCTCCACCTCGGCCGTGACGTTGCGCGGTGAACTGGGCTGGGAGCATCAGTTGGGGGATACCGACCGTGAGGCCTCGCTGAAATTTGCCGGCAGCGACACTGCGTTTGCCGTCAACAGCGTGCCGGTAGCCCGTGATGGAGCAGTCATCAAGGCCAGTGCGGAGATGGCCTTGACCAAGGACACGCTGGTGTCCTTGAGCTACAGCGGTCTGCTGTCCAACCGGGGCAATAACAACGGGATCAATGCCGGATTTACCTTCCGCTTCTAACGCCGCATTGTTGCCTGTGAGGGGGCGCACCGAGGGATCAGTGCGCCCCTTTATTCATGGGATAAACAGCCCTGCGCAAAATTGACTCACAGGTTTACAATTGCCGCTCCTGATCAGGAGTATCCCTGTGCTGACTCATCTCGATTCCCAAGGTCGCGCCCATATGGTCGACGTCACTGAAAAAGCCGTGACGTTCCGTGAAGCCGTGGCCGAAGCGCGGGTGCGCATGTTGCCCGAGACCTTGAAAATGATTGTCGACGGCGCCCACCCCAAGGGCGACGTGTTTGCCGTGGCCCGCATCGCCGGGATCCAGGCAGCAAAGAAGACCAGTGACCTGATTCCCCTGTGCCACCCGCTGATGCTCACCGGGGTCAAGGTTGAACTCAGCGCCGATGGCCTGGACGCGGTGCACATCATCGCCCGCTGCAAACTCTCCGGCCAGACCGGCGTGGAGATGGAAGCGCTGACCGCGGCCAGCGTCGCCGCCCTGACGATCTACGACATGTGCAAGGCCGTGGACCGTGGCATGACCATCGAAACCATTCGGCTGCTGGAAAAACTCGGCGGCAAGAGCGGGCATTTCAAGGCGGACCAGGCATGAGCATCAACGTACTGTTTTTTGCGCGCTACCGTGAAGCCGTGGACCTGGACTCGCTGGAGGTTGAAGGCGAATTCGCCACGATCGACGCCGTGCGCCAGGCCTTGGCTGGCGACCCCGGCTTTGAAGTGCTCAACGAAACCGGCTTGATGTGCGCCCGTAACGAAGAGCTGTGTTCGCTGGATGAGCCGCTCGTTGATGGCGACGAAGTGGCATTCTTCCCGCCCGTGACCGGAGGCTGACCATGGCGATTCGGGTGCAGGCCGAGGCGTTTGATCCCGGTGCCGAGGTTAATGCGATGCATGCGGCCAATGCGGGCGTGGGCGCGGTGGTGAGTTTTGTCGGCTATGTGCGTGACTTCAATGATGGCCTGGATGTGGCGGGGATGTTCCTCGAACACTATCCGGGCATGACTGAAAAAGCCCTCGGCAAAATCGCCGTGGAGGCCGAGCAACGCTGGCCGCTGCTCAAGCTGGAAGTGCTGCACCGCATCGGCGCCCTGGAGCCGGGTGAACCGATCGTGTTCGTGGCGGCGGCCAGTGCCCATCGTCAGGCGGCGTTCGATGCTTGCGCGTTCGTGATGGACTACCTGAAGACGCGGGCGCCGTTCTGGAAGAAGGAAAACACGAGCGAAGGGCCGCGCTGGGTGGAAGGGCGCGACAGCGATCACGCTGCTGCCGACCGCTGGAAATAACGGCGCGTGTGGTGAGGGAGCTTGCGGTGGCGAGGGAGCTTGCTCCCGCTGGGCTGCGTAGCGGCCCCAAAAAAGCGGGAGCGCTACGCACTCCAGTGGGAGCAAGCTCCCTCGCCACTGGGGTCAGGTCGAGGCTTGCAGCCGGTGGGGCGACAGCATCGCTTCGGTCAATCCGAACGCCGCCAATGCATCCGGCAACGGCTTCCCGCGCACCAGCGCCGCACTGGCCTGGCCCATGGCCGGTGAGGTCTGAATCCCATAGCCGCCCTGAGCCGCAATCCAGAACAATCCCTCCACCTGTGGATCGAACCCGCAGACCAGGTCACCATCGCTGACGAAACTGCGCAGCCCGGCCCAAGTCCGTGCGGGGCGGCGGATGGTCAGGGTGGTGGCTTCTTCGATGTGATAGATGCCCGTGGCAATGTCCAGCTCTTCCGGCTGCACATCGTGTGGCTCTACCGGGTCGGCATTGGCCGGTGAGCCGAGGAACATGCCGGCGTCGGGTTTCATATAGAACGAGCCGTCGAGAGCGGCCAGCTCCGGCCATGCGTGGGTGTTCAATTCGGCAGGCGGGGCGAAGACGAAAGCGCTGCGGCGCTTGGGTTGCAGGCCGATTTTCTGTGCACCGGCCAACTCACCGATGTGATCGGCCCAGGCGCCGGCGGCGTTGATGATCACCGGGGTGCTGAAGTGCTGTTGCGCGGTGCGCACCTGCCACAGTCCTTGAGCGTCACGGGTCAGTTTCTGCACATCGTTGTCGGTATGGATTTCACCGCCATTGCGCCGAATGCCACGCAAGTAGCCCTGATAGAGCGCATCGGTATCGATGTCACAGACGGTCGGGTCGTAGATCCCGCCATGGACTTTTTCCCGGCGCAGGATCGGCATCATGACCATCGACTCCTCGACGTCGAGCAGTCGCGTTTCCGGCACCAGGGCTTTGGCGCTCAGGTAATGGCGCTGCAGCTCATCGGGATCGCCGGTAAAGTCCACTAACAATTCACCGCGAGGGGTGAGCAGCGAGTGCTCGGCAAAGCCCGCTGGCGGGTTATCGAAGAAGGTGCGGCTGCCGAGGGTCAGTGCGCGCACCTGGGGTGTGCCGTAGGCGGCGATGTACAGGGCGGCGGAGCGGCCGGTGGAGTGGTAGCCCGGCATCGACTCGCGCTCCAGCACAATGACGCGGGCATGGTGTGACAGCCAGTAGCCGGCGGATGCGCCAGCGATGCCACCGCCGATGATGAGGTAGTCGGCCAGGTTCATGTGTTCCTCCTTGAGTTTGAAAGTGCTGAAATCAAATGTGCAGGCTTGCTCGCTTCTACACAAGCCCGCCTTCACGTTTTGATCTTCGTTGATTTTACGGGCTCAGTAGGCACGGGGCGCCTCTGAATAGAAGAACATGCTGCAGAACTCCACGTCCCGGCGGTGGACACGATTGCGGGGTAAATATAAGTAAGGCATAAGCAATACTTTCTTATTTCTTAAATAACTTAAAAAGCTTGTTCTACTGTCAGATTTGACAGTAGAGCAGGATCTTTTTTGGGTTTTAACTAGTGATGTCGATGTATACACATTACTGACAAGGCTTGTGCTGAAACTATTGTGGGCGCGGTCTTATGGAGGTTGAAATGGCTGCAGGTGATGTTCACGTAAAAACAATTGAAATCGCCCTGCCCAGTGGGCAGTTGCACACTAATGCACTCTATAAAAATGGTCGCCACCAGTGTAGGGTTAATTTATTGGTCGTCAAAGAGGTTGAGCAACAGGACGGAACCTGGAAGGACGTGCCTTTAAGTAAAGAAGAAACTTACAGTGCAACCGTTACGGCGTTTGGAGGTCCCAGTCTACCGCTACCCTCTGGCTGGAGTTGTGATCATGATAAGAATAAGTATGACACGGGACTCAGGACTTTTGGTTCAGAACCATCAGCTGAAATTATACCTGCCCCGGTTGTAGCTCCCATTGAGCTTATTCCTCGTTACTTGCGCTGTAGTCCCGGTACGCCTTCCGATACTCAACGCTTTATGGGGTCTATTGTCGTGGGAGGAAAGGTGTATACGACTAATTCCAATAATCGGACTTATGTGGAGATTACGCCTGTTACCCCGTATGTCTTGAAAGCCTCGGACCTAACTCTTTATATGGATGCTGATGCCTATGCCTTCGGAGGAAGTAAGGGGGTTGATGTTGATGTTTATTACTACACGCCTCCCAGCGGTATTACGTTTCTCGATAACCTTGGGCTACTTAATCCTGTGCCAGTCAATAACGAAGGTCAGGCTTTCGAAACGTCGTATGTTTGGCATGTGGGGAACCATGGTATTCGAATGAAGGGTGGCGTGATTCGTGCTTCATCTGGTGCGGGTTTACGGATGGATATGGTTCAGCGAGGCGTTACCGGGAGTCCGAGCATACGCTTCAGTATGAGACCTACCATTATGCGGGCTATTAGATTCAGAGGATGGATCGATACTAGAGATGGCGATAATAATAGCCCTTGGCGCTTATGGGATAACTTTGGCTGTGAACATGTATTTTATATTGGCTGGCTTGATGATAGAAATGTCCTTCAGTTGAGAAGCTAGATTGAAACCAAGGGTTCGCAGGTTCGTGCTGCTATTTTTGTTTAGAATGGACTTTTATAATTATGAATGTCTACTCCAACGCATTTAACTTTAGTTCCCATTTGAATGGGGCGGTTGATTTGCGAACCGGTCAGTACGGTTGTGTAATTCATCTCGCAACCCTGGTTCCAAGAGGACCGCTTGAGGTGAGCCGTGATCTAACGCTCTCGTTTTCTATGTTGAACTCATCGGGTTCAGGTCATTATGGTGCAGGCTGGCGCATGAGTAACACCGAGTTCGACCCAAGTCGCTCAAGCTTGACGTTGCTCACGGGAGAGCAATTTCAAACTCAGAGCTTGCCGTCTGTGGGACGCACGCTGGTGATCAAGGATCGCAAACTTCAGGACGTGGTGGTTAAGCGAGTGGCCGAGGCCATGCTTCATGTAATCTACAAGGATGGTACCGTCGAAGAATTGGGTCGCCCCAGCAGCTCCGGCCCCTACAAGATCACTGCTATCCAGTTTGAAAACGGCGATCGTTTGAATTTCCGTTACCAGGGCGGTGGCCCGTTGGAGCGAGTATTCAACGGGGCGGGGGAAGATTTGCTGTTACTGACTTATATCAACGCCAGATTGGTAACGGCTGATGTGCGGGTCGACGGCGGACGTTATGCGCGTACACGATTCTCCTATGCGGGAAGTAACAGTCAGTTGGTCAGCGTCACTGCACCCTATGAGAGTACGCAGGATTCTGGTGTTCCTGCCTATGAGTTTGTTTACCGTACGCCGTTTCGCAATGGCCTGATCCCCATCACGGAGGTCAAGTCGCCCATGGGAGGGACTGAGTTAATCAGCTATGAAGAGAATGGCTTTCAATATGGAAACAATCAGTACATTCCAAGAGTGCTGAGCTGGCGGCAAACCCCAGGCGCCTACCAGCCGTCGATGATGAGGAGGTACAACTACAGCCCTGGAAAAAACTTCACTGGATTTCCCTTTAATAATGGCTTTGTGGAAGGAGAAGACAATCTTTACCGGATCGGCGGTGACTATGATTACTGGACGGAAGAAACTTGCAACGACATCGCCAATAACGACGCCGTGTTGAGCACTTGTCGCACCACCTATAACAAGTTTCACCTGATGACTGAGGAACAGGTTCTGCGTGAAGGAACCCGGACAACCACGACTGTTACCTATAACATGGTTCCCGGGCTTTTTCCGGCACAGCCGGCGAACCTTCAACTACCCAGGCTCATCACCACACGCTACGCGCTGGTCGCAGGTGGTACGCCCAGGGAGGTGACGACCGCTATCGAGACGGACGACTATGGCAACGAACTCAGCCGCACCGAGGCTTCCGGTGTGCGCACTGAGTACAGCTACTACCCGATTGCCGGCGAAAGCGGCAAATGCCCGGCCGACCCGCACAATTTGTTCCAGCGCTACCTCAAGCAAGAGCGATTGGTGCCGGTGGGAAGTGCGCCTGCGGCCCGGCTCACGGAATACACGTATGTCCGTTTACCGCAGACAGGCAGCACTTATTTCGTACTCCAGGAATCCACCAAACAGACGGGCGTATTTGAAACCAGGCAAACCTACTACGACACGCCCGTGATGTTGGCTGGCCGGCTGAAAACCTCCACCAGCACTGTCGACGGGCAGGTGTTGGTCAGTGATTTCAGTTATACCGTCTCGGGGGACTCCCTGGTCGAAACCCGGCGCCTGAAAGGGCGCGAGGGGCAGTGGCTTGAAGCGGTACGCACCCTTTCGCTGGCCAATCGACGCCTGTTGTCGATGACGCGAGACGGCGGTAGCGCACTGGCCCTGACATACGATGTCAATGGCCGCTTGACGTCGGAAACGGTTTCCCCCGGCACGCCACAGCAAGCGGTACGCAGTTATGCCTATCATTTTTCGACGCCGACCAAACGTGCCCATCTGATCACTACCGATGCGCAAGGTAACAAGGCAATCACCTATTTTGATGGTGTCGGACGACAGGTCGCCGAAGCGGAGTTGCTTGGCTCGAACCAGGAGCAAGAGCGTAACACTGCAACCTGGGGGTATGACGCGCTTGGGCAAACCGTGGAAGAGGTCCATTTCGACTATGTGGGCAACAAGATAATCTCGGCGAAAAGCACCTATGTCTTTAGCCGATGGGGCAACGCCAGTCGTATCATCCGACCCGACGGCAGCGTAACGATCAATGAATACGATCCGCTGCTTAATCTTACCGAGGAGGGCGTTGTCGGCGGTGAGCGACTGACGACTTATTTCAATGCGCAAAACCTGCCGATCAAGGTGGAACGACTGGATGCCAACAACAATAAAGTTGAAATCGAGTCCCGCACCTACGATGGCTTGGGTCGTTGCCTGACGGCAGTGGATATCAATAAAACTTCCACCGAGTGGAGTTACGATGCGTTCGACCGGGTTGTGACCACTCTCCAAAAACCAGTTGACGGCACGCCGCAACGGCTACGTAAAACTGACTACGCTGCGGGTACCAGCGGTGAGTTGATCAGCGGCTTCGCGGTCGACAATAGACCGCTGGGGACGCGTAGCTATGACAGCCTGGGTCGAATGACAAGCCAGGCGCGAGGGACGGGGCCGATCACTTCATGGGAGTACGAAGCAGGGTGGATAGAGCCCGTCGCCATGGTTTCTCCACGTGGGGGGCGTCAGAGTCTGACCTACGACAAAGAGTTGGATGTGCCGACCCGGATTGAGATGACGGGACAGCCGTTGAGCACGTACCAGCATGACCCGGTTACCGGAGCATTGAAGCGTTCGGAGAGTAACGGTCTGATCCATGAGTTTTTCCTGGACGCCAACGGCCATCCGGAGAAAGAAGTTCAAACTGCCAATGCCACCTCCTTGAGCACCCAGTACGGCTTTTCCCCCGGCGGGCTCCTGCTGAATCAGACTTCACTCGACGGTCAGCACAGCGAGTTCGAGTACGATGCCTTTGGACGGTTTTCAAAAATGATCAGCGGCCCCATGGTTGTCGAACAGACCTACGACACGTTGGGCCGCCCGCAAAATCTCACGACCTCTTTTGACAGGACTGAGGTCATCACCAAGGTGTCCTACGATTCACTGGGGCGTGAGAGCGAACGCCGGTTTGAGCAAAACGGCACGCTGCTGAATGTGATGACCAGCACTTATCACGTCAACAGTATGCTGGCGAGCCGCGTACTCAAGGATTCAGGCTCACGAGAGCTGATCAACGAGCGCTACACCTATGATGCCTTCCTGCGGCTAAAGACCTATCGCTGCGAGGGGCTTGAACACCCCCGGGATCATCTGGGCCGTGGCATCGTCGCGCAGGATTTCACCTTTGACAGCCTCAATAACATTACTTCGGTCGTGACCGTGTTTGCCGACGGTACGGCGGACACCTGCGAGCGTTTTTTCACCGGTAATGATCCTACTCAATTGACCCGTTTGACCCACACTTTGCCGGCGCAGGATATTACCCTCGCTTATGATGCGGCCGGCAACCTGCAGGCGAGTCCAGGCGGCCAGGCCTATACGTTCAACGGGTTCGAGCAACTGACCGAAGTGCACGCCGATGCGCTCAAGTACAGCTATCAGTACGATGCCGAGTCCCGGCAGGTGCTCGCGTCGCGGGCTAATGAGCCGCCGGTGATGCTGGCGTATGCCGGTGAAAGTCTCGATATGCTGGTTGAAGGCGACAAGAAGATTCGCTATGTCTACGGCGTGGATGAGGCTGTGATGTGCACGGGGGGGACGGATTCGCCTCAACTGTATATGAACGATGCCAGCGGTAGCGTGCGCGGTACATCGACGCCGGGCCAGGCTCCCTTATGGCGTCACTACACGCCTTTCGGCGATACGAAGCTTCCTCTGGATGATGGCAAGGTCCGCAGTATGGCCGATCTGCAAGTGCCCGCGTTCAACGGCCAGCGCCTGGATGCGGCGGTCAATCTCTACTTCCTGGGCAACGGTCAGCGTGCTTACAATCCTGACCTGATGGTGTTTCTGCAGCCTGATCCGCTAAGCCCTTTTGATGAGGGAGGAATCAACAGCTATGCCTATTGTGCCGGTAACCCGATCAACCTCGCCGACCCTAGCGGGTTGTGGCCCACGTGGTTGAAGTGGGCGTTGACCGGAACTGCACTGGCGCTTTCGGTCGTAACGTTTGGGTTCGGAGCTGTCAGTCTCGCGGCAGCGGTAGGAGCATTAGGAGTGGCGACAAAGTCAGTGGCCTTGGGTTTAGCCGCTACGGTCGCGACTGCGGGAGCGGTGGCAGCGCCAGCGGCTGCCGGAGGTTTGGCGGCCACGGCGACAGCCTTTGCAACGTCTGCGCTTGCGGCTGCGGTTGCGACTGCTGCGGCTGTGGCTGCGGCTGGGACTTTTACGACCGGCATGACTATCGCGTCCAAGGCAGCGCTTACCACCGGTGCGGGACTTGGGATTGTCAGCGGAACGCTGAGTAGTGCAGCGATGGGGGTCGCCGCAGTCGACAAGGCAAAGGGTTGGGACCGTTCGAGCGTCATCAATCAATTGGGGGTGGCGTCGCTGGCGTTCTCTATCGCTTCATTAGCAGTGAGTGTGTTTGGCGCTTATACCTCGGCTCATATGGCCTATAACTCTGCTGCCGCAAAATTTACCGGCATCGGCAAATTAGACCAGACCCCTATCGGCGCCGCGTTAAACACAGCGTATAGGCGCATGATTGGCCTGACCTACAAGTTTACCGACAAAGGCGTTACCCCATTGAGCCAAGCTTTTGGGGGCACGAGGGCAGTGTTGAGATTTACCAACCTTGGCAGATCGATCGAAAGTAGAACCAAGTCGTCAGCCGCACGCTCACCTGGGAGGGGCGGGGGAGACAGTTCCGCTCAGCCTCAATCGCAAGCCACGATCAGCCGGTTCGTCGACACGCCAACCAGTAGTTCCGGCTATTACCAATCGTTCAGAGACGAGACGTCGCGTATCCGTCAGCCCATCATGGGGGAGCTGTATGGCGGATAGTCTGGTAGTTGGTTGTCTGCGGAGCGGGCAAGCCCGCTTCGCTTTCCAGCCTAAGGGCGCTTGCGCTCCACCGGACGCAATAAATGCGTCGGCGGCGTTTCGCAGCTGATCTTGCGGCCCAGCAAGGTTTCGATCGACGGCAGCTGGTACGAATCGTCTTCACCGGCAAAGCTGATGGACACGCCCGCCGCACCGGCGCGGCCGGTACGGCCAATCCGGTGCACGTAGTCGTCCGGCACTTCCGGCAGGGTGAAGTTGATCACGTGGCTGATGCCATCGATGTGAATCCCGCGCCCGGCCACGTCGGTGGCCACCAGCACGCGAATCTTGCCTTCGCGGAAACCTTCCAGGGTCTTGATGCGCTTGTGCTGCGGCACGTCGCCGGACAGTTGCGCGGCGTTCACCCCATCACGCACCAGGCGTTCTTCGATGCGTCGCACTTCGTCCTTGCGGTTGGCAAACACCATGACCCGCTCCCAACCGTTGTCGTTGACCAGGTTGTAGAGCAGCTTGTATTTGTCGGCACCGGCCACGGCATAGATGTGCTGTTCGACGTTCTCGCTGGCAACGTTGAGTGCCTCGATCTCGACGATGGACGGGTCAGTGGTCCACTGCTTGGCGAGGTTCATCACGTCTTCGGTGAAGGTCGCGGAGAACAGCAGGGTCTGGCGTTCGTTTTTCGGCGGGGTCTGGCGAATGATCTGACGCACTTGTGGGATGAAACCCATGTCGAGCATGCGGTCGGCTTCGTCCAGCACCATCACTTCGACCATGTCCAGGTGCACGTCGCCCCGCTGGTTGAAGTCCAGCAAGCGGCCCGGTGTGGCCACCAGGATGTCGCAGTGGCGCGCTTCCAGGTGCTTGAGCTGCTTGTCGAAGTCCATGCCACCGACAAACGTCATGACGTTGAGGCCGGTGTATTTGGTCAGGTCGGCGGCGTCCTTGGCGATCTGTACCACCAGCTCCCGGGTCGGGGCGATGATCAGGGCCCGTGGCTCACCCATATAGCGCTCTTTCGGCGGCGGGGTTTGCAGCAACTGGGTGATGATCGAGATCAGGAAGGCCGCGGTCTTGCCGGTGCCGGTCTGGGCGCGACCGATGGCGTCTTTGCCGGCGAGGGTGAAGCCCAGCACTTGCGCCTGGATCGGCGTGCAGTACGGGAAACCCAGGTCCTGGATGGCGTGCATCAGTTCCGGGGCGAGCTTGAAATCATGAAAGCGGGTTTTGCCTTCCTGGGGTTCGACGGCGAAGTCTTCCAGTTTCCAGGGAGTCACCACAGGTTTGGGCGCGCGTTCACGGCGCGGCTTTTCCTGGCGTGGTTTGTCGGCGAGTGGTTCTTCAGCGACGTTAACCGTGGCGGGTGTGGTCACCGGCTCTTTTTTTGGCGAGGCTACAGGTGCGGTCCGGCCAGGCTGCTGGCCGTCATTGCGGCTGCCTTGAACGTGGGCGGGGGCACTGGAACCTGGCGCGAGCTGCTCAGCCTCGCTTTTACCGAACATCTTCTTGAGTGCTTTGAGCACGGTCATCTCATCAATTGGTTAAGGAATGTACGCCGGCCAGTGTAATGCAAGAATCGGGCGCGGCGTAGTGCGTTGGTCATGCGGCTACACAATGGGTGGATTTCAGCCCAGACGGGCGGCCAACCAGACACGGATATCCTGTATCTCCTGAGGTAACACTTCGTGGCCCATTGGGTATTCCTGCCATGTGGCGGTGACACCGCGCGACTTCAAATGCTCATAGGCGCTGCGACCCATGGCGTTCTGCACCACGTCGTCGTATTGGCCGTGCAGGCACAGCACCGGAATCCGTTGCTGGCTGGCCGACAATTCCAGTTCATCACCAAAGGTGGGAGCGTAGGTGGAGAGGGCAATTACGCCACCCAATGCGCCCTGCCATTTCAAGAACGCGGTGTGGAACACCACGGCGCCACCCTGGGAAAAACCGGCAAGGAAAATCCGCGAGGCGTCTATCCCGGTGCTTTTTTGTTCCTTGATCAGGTCAGTGACCATTTTTGCCGAGGCTTCCAGTTCCTCAATGCTGATCGAGCGCGCCGGGCTCATGGCCTTGATGTCGTACCAACTCGGCATCTCATAGCCGCCGTTAATGGTCACCGGGCGCGTCGGCGCCTGGGGCAGGACAAAGCGCGTCGACAGGAGTTTTTGCTGCAGGGTTTCAGCCACCGGCAGGAAGTCGTAGCGATCGGCACCCAGGCCATGCAACCAGATTACGCAGGCGTCTGCGGGCTTGGCGGGCTGAAGAATCAAGGGTTCGGTCATGTCTGCTCCATATATGTGCGTGCGCTCCGATTGAGTGCATCGGAACGGTGCGCGACGGGTTGATCTGTTAAGAGAATGTCGCAAGGTTGAATCTTTTGCTCTTGACCATGGGCTGAAACGACTCAGCCGCCAGTCTGGTACGGGGCTTGCTATGTGAAACTCGATGTCAAGGCTCACCCCAGGCGGTAACACTATCAGTGACTGACGCCCGGGGGATAGCAACTGGACTTAAAGCAAAAACCTCATGCTGTTTGACCCCAAAAAAAGCCAACACGGGTCGATGTCGCCTCATAAGGGTGCGGTGGGGTTCGAGCGCAGGCACAACAAGAGCAAAACTGGAGGTTTGAATGAAGGTATTGAAATCCACCCTGGCTATCGTGACCGCGGCTGCCGTATTGGGTGTCAGTGGTTTCGCCCAGGCTGGCGCCACGCTGGATGCCGTGCAGAAGAAAGGCTTTGTGCAGTGTGGCGTGAGCGACGGTCTGCCAGGCTTCTCGGTGCCGGACGCGAGTGGCAAGATCCTCGGGATCGACGCTGACGTATGCCGTGCCGTTGCCGCTGCCGTATTCGGCGACGCAACCAAGGTCAAATTCAGCCAGTTGAATGCCAAGGAGCGTTTCACCGCGCTTCAGTCTGGCGAAGTCGACATCCTGTCGCGTAACACCACCATGACCAGCTCCCGCGATGCCGGCATGGGCCTGAAATTCCCGGGCTTCATCACCTACTACGACGGTGTTGGCTTCCTGGTGAACAACAAGCTGGGCGTTAAAAGTGCCAAGGAACTGGACGGTGCAACCATCTGCATCCAGGCCGGTACCACCACTGAGCTGAACGTTTCCGACTACTTCCGCGCCAACAACCTGAAGTACACCCCGATCACGTTCGACACCTCCGATGAAAGCGCCAAGTCGCTGGAATCCGGTCGTTGCGACGTACTGACCTCCGACAAGTCCCAGCTCTACGCACAGCGCAGCAAGCTGGCTTCGCCGAAGGACTACGTGGTACTGCCGGAAACCATTTCCAAAGAACCACTGGGCCCTGTCGTGCGTAACGGTGACGACGAGTGGCTGGCCATCGTGCGCTGGGTTGGCTACGCCATGCTCAACGCTGAAGAAGCCGGTATCACCTCCAAAAACGTCGAAGCTGAAGCCAAGTCCACCAAGAACCCGGACGTTGCCCGTCTGCTGGGTGCCGACGGCGAATACGGCAAAGACCTGAAAGTGAAGAAAGACTGGGTCGTACAGATCGTCAAGCAGGTTGGTAACTACGGCGAAGTGTTCGAGAAAAACCTCGGCAAGAGCACTCCCCTGGAAATCGATCGTGGCCTGAACGCGCTGTGGACCAACGGTGGCATTCAATACGCACCACCTGTGCGCTGATCGCTGATGGTCCTATCACCCGGTGGGCCAACCGCCGGGTGATGTTCTGTTCCATTATTCCTGGGGCACTTAATGCAAAATCAAATCGGCGCACCAAAACAGAAGCTCAGCTTCAGTGATCCAAAAGTGCGTGCGTGGCTATTCCAGATCATCACGATTGTGGCGGTGGTCTCGTTGGGCTGGTACCTGTTCAACAACACGCAAACCAACCTTCAGCACCGGGGCATTACCTCGGGGTTCGACTTTCTTGAGCGCAGTGCCGGCTTCGGCATCGCTCAGCACCTGATCGACTACACCGAATCGGACAGCTATGCCCGGGTCTTTGTGATCGGTTTGCTCAACACCTTGCTGGTGACCGTGATCGGCGTGGTCCTGGCGACCATCCTCGGGTTCATCATCGGTGTGGCGCGCTTGTCGCCCAACTGGATGATCAACAAGCTGGCGACCGTGTATGTGGAAGTGTTCCGCAACATTCCGCCGCTGCTGCAAATCCTGTTCTGGTATTTCGCGGTATTCCTGACGATGCCGGGGCCGCGTAACAGCCACAACTTCGGCGACACCTTCTTCGTCAGCAGCCGTGGCCTGAACATGCCCGCCGCCTTGATGGCGGACGGTTTCTGGGCGTTTGTGATCAGCGTCGTGGTAGCAATCATCGCCGTTGTGTTGATGGCCCGTTGGGCGAACAAACGCTTTGAAGCCACCGGGGTTCCGTTCCACAAGTTCTGGGCCGGCCTGGCCCTGTTGGTGGTGATCCCTACGCTGTGCGCACTGGTTTTCGGCGCGCCGCTGCACTGGGAAATGCCCAAGCTGCAAGGCTTCAACTTCGTCGGTGGCTGGGTGTTGATTCCCGAGTTGCTGGCGTTGACCCTTGCCTTGACCGTCTACACCGCGGCGTTTATCGCCGAGATCGTGCGTTCAGGCATCAAGTCCGTCAGCCACGGCCAGACTGAAGCGGCGCGTTCCCTCGGGCTGCGCAACGGTCCGACCCTGCGCAAGGTGATCATCCCGCAAGCCCTGCGCGTGATCATCCCGCCGCTGACCAGCCAATACCTGAACCTGGCGAAAAACTCGTCACTGGCCGCCGGTATCGGTTACCCGGAAATGGTTTCGCTGTTTGCCGGCACGGTGCTCAACCAGACCGGCCAGGCCATCGAGGTCATTGCCATCACCATGAGCGTGTACCTGGCGATCAGCATCAGCATTTCCCTGCTGATGAACTGGTACAACAAGCGCATTGCGCTGATCGAGCGGTGAGGAAACCAGCATGACTTCTCATACTTTCAAACCGGACATGCCACCCCCCAACAAGGTCTTCGGGCCGATGGCGTGGATGCGTGCCAACCTGTTTTCCAGCTGGCTCAACACCCTGCTGACGTTGCTGGCGTTCTACCTGATCTACCTGGTCGTGCCGCCGATCCTGCACTGGGCGATCCTGGATGCAAACTGGGTGGGCACCACCCGCGCCGACTGCACCAAGGAAGGCGCCTGCTGGGTGTTTATCCAACAGCGCTTCGGGCAGTTCATGTACGGCTATTACCCCGGCGACCTGCGCTGGCGCGTGGACCTGACCGTGTGGCTGGCCATTGTCGGCGTGGCGCCGTTGTTCATCTCGCGCTTTAAGC
Source organism: Pseudomonas sp. MWU16-30323 (assembly GCF_020515595.1). NCBI lineage: Bacteria > Pseudomonadati > Pseudomonadota > Gammaproteobacteria > Pseudomonadales > Pseudomonadaceae > Pseudomonas > Pseudomonas sp. MWU16-30323. The sequence goes on along the minus strand of NZ_JAIWYM010000003.1, from coordinate 335,965 downwards.
GCAAGGCGGTCTATGGCCTGAGCTTCCTGGTGGTGTACCCGATCGTTGCCTACTTCCTGCTCCACGGCGGGATCTTCGGCATGACCAACGTGGCCACCAGCCAATGGGGCGGCTTGATGCTGACCCTGGTGATCGCCACCGTCGGCATTGCCGGGGCCTTGCCTTTGGGCATCGTGCTGGCGCTGGGGCGGCGGTCGAACATGCCGGCGATTCGTGTGGTCTGCGTGACCTTCATCGAGTTCTGGCGCGGCGTGCCGTTGATCACGGTGTTGTTCATGTCGTCGGTGATGTTGCCGCTGTTCCTGCCGGAAGGCATGGGCATCGACAAACTGCTGCGGGCGTTGATCGGCGTGATCCTGTTCCAGTCGGCCTACGTGGCCGAAGTGGTGCGCGGTGGCTTGCAGGCGATTCCCAAGGGCCAATACGAGGCTGCGGCCGCGATGGGCCTGGGTTACTGGCGCAGCATGGGCCTGGTGATTTTGCCCCAGGCGCTGAAGATGGTGATTCCGGGCATCGTCAACACGTTTATCGCGTTGTTCAAGGACACCAGCCTTGTGATCATCATCGGCCTGTTCGACCTGCTCAACAGCGTCAAGCAAGCCGCCGCCGACCCGAAATGGCTGGGCATGGCCACTGAAGGCTACGTGTTCGCCGCCCTGGTGTTCTGGATTTTCTGTTTTGGTATGTCCCGCTATTCCATTCATTTGGAACACAAGCTGGACACAGGCCACAAGCGTTAGGAGTGTTGTGATGAGTGAAGCGATCAAACAGCCTGTGAGCCCTGAAGGCATTATTCAGATGCAGGGCGTCAACAAATGGTACGGCCAGTTCCATGTGTTGAAAGACATCAACCTGAACGTCAAGCAGGGCGAGCGTATCGTGCTGTGCGGCCCGTCGGGTTCCGGCAAGTCCACCACCATCCGCTGCCTCAACCGTCTGGAAGAGCACCAGCAGGGCCGCATCGTGGTCGATGGCGTGGAACTGACCAACGACCTCAAGCAGATCGAAGCGATCCGCCGTGAAGTCGGCATGGTGTTCCAGCACTTCAACCTGTTCCCGCACCTGACCATCCTGCAGAACTGCACGCTGGCACCGATGTGGGTGCGCAAGATGCCCAAGCGCAAGGCCGAAGAAATTGCCATGCACTACCTTGAGCGCGTGCGTATTCCGGAGCAGGCCCACAAGTTTCCGGGGCAGCTGTCCGGCGGCCAGCAACAGCGCGTGGCGATTGCCCGTGCGCTGTGCATGAAGCCAAAAATCATGCTGTTCGATGAGCCGACGTCGGCACTCGATCCGGAGATGGTGAAAGAGGTGCTGGACACCATGATCGGTCTGGCGGAAGACGGCATGACCATGCTCTGCGTCACCCACGAAATGGGCTTTGCGCGCACCGTGGCCAACCGCGTGATCTTCATGGACAAGGGCGAGATTGTTGAACAGGCGGCGCCGAATGACTTCTTCGACAACCCGCAGAATGATCGGACCAAGTTGTTCCTGAGCCAGATTCTGCATTGATCCATGGGTAATGCTTGAAACAGTAAACCCGGCCTGGTGCCGGGTTTATTTTTGCCATCAATCAAGTTGTGGTCAGTGTCTCGTGCTCTTTATGTACCGTATGCACGGAATTACGAAGATCTGCGCCTTCACTCAGGATTTTTGCTTCGACCAGCAAGTGCGGGTGACGCTCAAGCAAACGCATCAGGACTACCAGGGATTTGGGGGGCAATACCTCACCGCGCTCGTAACGAGATAAGGCGTTGTGGCCGCCACCCGATAGCAGTTGTACCGTTTCTTTTTGTGAAAGGTGCAGTTTGCGGCGTATGCGCCTCATCTCGGTGCCGACCATCTGCCTGAAACTGTGAACGATTTCATCGCAGTGGTCTGAATAGCGTTCCGCGTCTTCGGGGTCCAGGATCACCTCTCCACATGCCTGGCACTCCCATCCAGACAGATCGTCTATGCGGCGATGCAAACCTTTGACTTCCGAGGTTTCGCTACGTCCTGAGAAGTGATGCATTCCGTCATGCCTGCCGCAGCTGAAGCATTGCTCTGTTTTCATCGGTTTTTCTCCTTGAAGGAGATCACCGGAGGTTTACCGTCCGTGCGGTAGGTCACCTTGATGTAGATCTCCAGATCATGTGAGTGAAGGTGATACACATCTTGCCAAACGCGATGGTCGTCATGAGTGGTCATCGACTTGTACAACATCGTGTTTTTCAACTCGAAAATTCTGCTCCTTTGCCTGCTCAAGAACCCTAGTGCGTTGCCTTTGTAGGCAACTCCGAATAGGCTGTGGGAAAATTCATCCTATGATTGGATGAAAGGACGAAACCCATGACAGATATCGCCCCTCTGATAAAACGCTCCCTTGTCGACCAGGCCCTGGACCAGTTGCGCCAGCGCATTACCCAAGGCGTATGGGCCATCGGCGAGCGTCTGCCCACCGAGCCCGAGTTGTCTGCCGAGCTGGGGATCAGCCGCAACACCGTGCGCGAAGCCATGCGCGTATTGGCGTTCTCCGGATTGATCGAGATCCGCCAGGGTGACGGCAGCTACCTGCGCTCCATGACCGACCCTCTGGGCGCCATGAAAGCCTTGTCCCACTGCACCCTGGCCCAGGCCCAGGAGACGCGGCAGATTCTCGAAGTCGAGGCAGTCGGCTTGGCCGCGTTGCGCCGTACCGATGAAGACCTGGTCGCTTTGCGCGCGGCGCTGAAAGCCAGCGGCGACCATTACCACGGTGATCTTGAGCACTACATCAGCTGCGACCTGGTGTTCCACAAACGCCTGGTGGACGCCGCCCACAACCCGGCCTTGAGCGAGCTGTACCACTACTTCTCCAGCATCGTCGGCGCGCAACTGCGCCAGACCCTGAACATCCAGCCGCGCCGGCAAGCGGTGTTCGACCTGCACGGCGCCTTGCTCGATGCCGTGGAACAACAGGACCCGGAACGCGCCAAGGCCCTGTCCCGGCAGTTGATCAATGAACCTTGAACCCGAGACCACCATGCCCCGTTCAGACCATGCCCTTGAAGAACTGCTGATCGACGCCGAAGCCGATGACGATAAGGTCCAGCACAGCCCGCCGCTGGTGAGTCGCCCGTGGCTGTTGCTGTTGGGCCTGATCCTGGTGGCGCTGAACCTGCGCCCGGCGTTGTCGAGCATGGCGCCGCTGCTGGCTGAGGTCTCGCACAGCCTGGGGCTCTCTGCCGCAAAAGCCGGGTTGCTGACGACATTGCCGGTGTTGTGCCTGGGCCTGTTTGCGCCACTGGCACCGATCCTGGCCCGACGTTTTGGCGCAGAGCGGGTGGTGCTGGGCATTCTGCTGACCCTGGCCGGCGGCATCATCCTGCGCAGCTCATTGGGTGAGGCCGGGCTGTTCGCCGGCAGCCTGCTGGCGGGCGCGAGCATCGGCATTATCGGGGTGTTGCTGCCCGGTATCGTCAAGCGCGATTTTGCCAAACAGGCCGGCACCATGACCGGCGTGTACACCATGGCGCTGTGCCTGGGCGCGGCGTTGGCGGCGGGTTCTACCGTGCCGTTGAGTCATTACTTCGGCGACAGCTGGAACATCGGCCTGGGCTTCTGGATTCTCCCGGCGTTGGTCGCGGCGTTGTTCTGGTTGCCACAAGTTGGCCAGAAACACGGTGCGCACCAGGTGGCCTATCGCGTGAAGGGCTTGTTGCGTGACCCGCTGGCCTGGCAGGTGACCCTGTACATGGGCCTGCAATCGTCCCTGGCCTACATTGTGTTTGGCTGGTTGCCGTCGATCCTGATCGGCCGTGGCCTGACCGCCACCCAGGCGGGCCTGGTGCTTTCCGGTTCGGTGATTGTGCAGTTGGCCAGTTCCCTGGCCGCGCCCTGGTTGGCCACCCGCGGCAAGGACCAGCGCCTGGCCATCGTGGTGGTGATGGTGCTGACCCTGGGCGGTCTGTTCGGTTGCCTGTATGCACCGTTGGACGGCTTGTGGGGCTGGGCGATTCTGCTGGGCCTGGGCCAGGGCGGCACCTTCAGCCTGGCGCTGACCTTGATCGTGCTGCGTTCACGGGACGCCCATGTAGCCGCCAACCTGTCGAGCATGGCCCAGGGGATCGGCTACACCCTGGCGTCCATGGGGCCGTTCGCGGTCGGGCTGGTGCATGACTGGACCGGTGGCTGGAACGCCACCGGCTGGATTTTCGCGGTGATCGGCCTGGGCGCGATCATCGCGGGGTTGGGCGCCGGGCGTGCGCGGTATGTCGCCGTGACCAGCGAGAAGGTCTAGAGGTAGAGCACCTCCAGGGTGCTGGAACCGTCGATATGCACGTCGCTGCTGAGGTCGAGATTGTTCTTGGCAGCGATCACCGTATCGACCCTGACCAGGCTGCTCAGCGTCTGGAAGGCGGTCGGTCCGCTGGTGCTGCCGACGGTGTCGGTGAAGCCGAGAAAGCTGCGCGAACCGATGTCGATCGGGTTGCTGTTGGCGGTGCGCCAGGCGATGCCACCGCTGGTGGACTCGGTGCCGTAAACCTCCGGCAGGCTGTCGATCACCGTCTGCCTGGGGTCGAAGGTCAGAGAGTACAGCCCTATCTTGTTGCCACTCGGGTCCAGCCCCAGCCCGTAATAGATTTCGCTGTTGACGTTGGCGGTGCCGTCGCGGTTGTCGCTCATGCGCAGGGCATAACGGGTCGCGGCCTCGCAGTTGATGGTCACGCTCAGGTAGCGCACCGGCAGGCGTTTGCCGCGATCGATGTTCAGGTCCTGCTGGGAAATCTTGCCGTAGTCGATCAGCCCGTTGCTCGACAGTGCCGGTGTGCAGGCGCTGGGGGTGAGCAGGCCGGTGATGCCGAGTTCGACACTGGAGGCCGCGTTGGCGCCGGCGCTGAGGGTCAGCAGGGCAAGTGTTGCGAGAGAAAGCGGGCGTAGGTGCATGACCATACTCCTTGATCAGAGGTAGATGATTTCAATCGTGCCCGAACCGTCGAGCAGTACTTCCGTACGCAGGTCCAGGCTGTTCATGGGCGACAGAACGGCGCGCACGCTGACCTGCCCGCTCAGGTTCTGGATCGCCGAGGGGCCGGCATTGCTGCCGGGTGTCGCGGTAAAACCAAGCAAACTGCTGCTGCCGATGGGAATGGGGTAGGCGTTGGAGCTGCTCCAGGCCACGCCACCTGTGGTGGAGTCGGTGCGGTACACCTGGGGCAGGGCATCGGCGCGCAGGTCGAAGGGGTCGAAGTAGAGAAAGTAGCGGCCGATTTTATTGCGGCTGTCGTCCACCCCCAGGCCGTAGGCGGTTTCATCCGTTCCGCCGGTGGCCGAGCCGTTGCGGTTGTCATGCATGCGCAAGGCAAAGTGGGTCGGGCCGTCGCAGCCGATGCTCAGCAGCAGGCTGCGGGAGGCCAGGCCGGTTTCCTTGTCGGCGTACAGGCTCTTGGCCCACATACGGCCGAAATCGATGATGCCGCCGTTGGACAGCGTGGCTTCACAGGCAGCAGGGGCGAAGCCGGCTTGCACCGACAGCTCCCGGGCGCGGCCGGTGGCGACGGCGTCGATCAACCCGGTGGCTTCCCAGGTCACCGCGTCACGCACTTGCGTGGCGTCGGCCTGTGCCCAGGCATCGACCTGCAACTGCGCCGAGAAGCTGCTGCCGGTGGTCGGCACGCCGTCGCGCAACGGCACGATGGCCTGGTCGGGCCGCCAGTCGAGCGACCTGCCCCTGGCGCTGGGCGCCTGGCCTTGCCCGCCGGTCAACCCCAGTTCAACAGCCTGGCCGTCGAGTACCGCATCGCTGACGTGCACGCGGTAGCTGCCACGCTCGGTAAAGCGGTAACGCTCGGCGGTCGCGGCCAGGGCCCGGTAGAACACGTGCATATCGGTGGGCGTCGGGCAGTTCAGGTTGAGGCTCAGGCGGCGTTCCCCCAGCAGGATTTCTGCGCCGGGGTTGCGCTGCACGGCGCGGTTCATCACGCCGAAATCCAGGCGTGACTGGCTCAGGGTCAGTTGGCATTCGTCGGCGTGCGCCCGGGCCTGGACGATGGCACCCAGGGCCACTCCCAGCAGTAACAATCGCTTCATCACAGTCTTCCTCATGGCGTCACACAGCGCGCCGGGGCGGTTTCGAAATACACCTGCGGGTCGGCTTTTTCCGCGAGTTCAACCTGCAGTTCACAGCGGCTCATGCCGGGTGCCTTGACCCACAGGCGACGTGGGTCCAGCACGTTCGGCAGGAACACCTGGCTGCCTTCCTGCACCAGGGTCACGAACTCGCCATCGGCGGTACTGACCGTGGCGCCACGGGGCAGTGGCGTGCCCTGGTCGGTGGTCACCGTGAGCAAGGCACGGCGGGTCAGGGCCACGCCGAATTCCACACGGTCTACTGCGCCGCGCCCGGCGCTGATGACGGCCAGGCCGTTGCTGATATCGGCATTGCGCGGCAGCGACTGGGTTTGCACTTCCACGGGGCTGCGCCCATAGGCGGACACTTGCGGCACCACGGCCTGGCCCTGGAAGTCGGTCCACACCGGACCGCTGGGCGTGGTGAGCTTGACCCCGGCCATATCGCCGACAGACACCAGGGCAAAGGTGTCGCGCACCGGGTAAGGCGAGAAGGTCACGCCACCGCTGTGGGCCACCACCGCACCGCGTGCGCCGCCCTGGTAGCTGGAGCGTTCGGCGTCCGAGCGGCTGTAGTTCAGGTCCAGTTGTGCATAGCGCGGCAGATAGGACACGCCGAGGGTGGATTCCACTTGTTGGTCGCGGCTGTCGTGCTCGGCGCTGACCCGATAACTGAGTTGATCGTTGACCTGCTCGTTCACCCCCAGGCCGATGCGGTGCTCGCCACCGGAGTTGCGCACCCAGGAACGCCCGCGGCGGTTCTCGCCCAGGGGCACGCTCAGGTTCAGGTACACCGCGTTCTCGTTATTCTGCCGGCCGCTGACCTGCCATTCGGCACTGGCCGACAGCGACACGCCGCGCACGCTGGTGCCCCACGAGGCCAGGGCGCGGCTGCTGTTTTCGCCGTTGAACGTGGTGGTGCGCGACAGGCCGGCATTGAAGGCGCCCAGCCATGGATGGGCCCAGCCCAGGGCCAGGCTCTGCTGGTCGCGATAGCGGGTGAGGCGACCGTCGTCGTCCCGTGAATCGTAGTAGGCGGCGTCTTCCAGCTCCCGATAGCCCATGGTGCGGTGGGAGGCGCCGGCGGTGATCGACCATTGCCGGCCCAGGCGCTGGGACAGGCTCAGGTCGGTCTGTACGCCGCGTTCACCCAGGCGTTGGGCATCGGCTATCTGGGTCGACAGTTGTAGCTGGCCGTCTGTCCACGGCAACAGGCCAAGGCTGGCACCCGTGGCGCGGTAGTCCTCGGCGGCAAGCGCGCCGGCCCCCAGGCTCAGGCGCGGGTTCAAGGCGCCGCTCCAGCCGCCGCTGATCACCCATGGATCGTCGCCCCGTGTATCGCCGATATTGCGCACCCGGCCTGCTCCCAACGAGTAACCCGGCGCTGGCAGGCCGATGCCGAGCATCGCCGCCGGCACGGTGAAGCGCCGTTCTTCGCCGGTGCTTTCCTTGACCGTCACTTCAACGTCGGAGCGTGTGTTCAGGCGCCGAACATCGGTCAGCGAGAACGGCCCGGCCGGCACCACGGTGGAGTGAATCAGCGCGCCGTTCTGGCGCACTTCCACCTGGGCCGGGCTGTTGGCGATGCCGCTGATGGTCGAGCCCTGTTCCTGGTCCTGCAGGGCTTGTTCGGTAAACAGCTGCATGCCGGTGATCTGTGCGGATGACAGCACCGGGTTGTAGAGGTTGATCTGCCCGGCCTGCAGCACCGTCTGCTGCTCGGCGAAGGTGCGCTGGGCATAGGCCTCCAGGTGGGTACTGCGGGACCGGGCGTCTTGCCAGGTCTGTACCTGGCGGCTGCGCACGATCCAGTCGCCCGCGTTGAACCCCACTTCGGTATTGGCCGAGCCAAAGCGGCTGGCGTCGTCGCCATAGCGGTTGTACAAACCGGTGAGGTCGTAGTTGAGCAAGCCGGCGAACCCTCCGGTTTCATAACCGGACAACTCACGCTGGCGCGGGCGCAGGGCATCGGTGGGCACCATCAGGCTCACGCTCAGGCTGGCGGGATCTTGCTCCACCACGGTTTGCGGGTATTCGCCGAGGAAGTCATGGCAGGTGCTGTCGCCCAGCGGCGCCGGTATCACCAGGTCGGCGGCGTCCAGCAGCGGGCGGTCAAAGCACAGCGCGCCCTGGCTGTCGAACTGCACATCAAGGCGTCCACGGCGCTGGCCGTTCACCGTCAGGCTCACAGCGTGGCGGCCGCTGGTGTAGCGCGGTGCGTCCAGCAACAGGTAGGCCAGTTCCGGGTCGATACCGCGCTGGTGCAGGGTTTGCGCATCGAAGGCGTCGGCCCAGGCATCGGCCGACAGCAACGCCATGGTCAGTGGCAGCGCGGCCCGCATCCGGGCGGGGCGTAAAGGACCGTCGGGCACGGCTTCGCCAGCCGGGTCAGTGGTTACTGTGTTCACGTAAAGGCACTCAGGTTATGGAAACCGGCAACGGTTGGCGGGCTTCCCGGTGACAGTCACAGGGCTGTCACTTCGTTATTCAGCGTTTGCGGCGGTTATCGGTGCTTCATAGGCGGCGACGGCAAAGCCGTAGACGGTGGCCGGTTGCAGACGCACCGCCGTGGCGGTGTGGGGGGTACTGAGCCGCAGGGTTTCGCCGGGCAACACATACGTGCGCGGCAGCACCAGGCTTTGCTTGCCCGGCAGCAATTGCAGCTCCTGGGCCAGGCGCACCACGTAAGGCGTGGGGTTGGCGACCTGCAGGTGACCGGCGTTCAACGACCAGGTCAGCCCGGTCCAGGGGGTGCGGTTTGGCGCCAGGCCCTTGGGGTGAATGATCACCGGCAGGTTCTGGCGCACGGTCACGCCCACCCGAGCGTGACCTGCCTGGGCGGCATCACGGTCCTTGGGCATACCCTCGAAGATCACCCGTTTCAGGCGTTGGGTTGTCAGGGGCTTGGGGTTTTGCAGGATAAAGCGCACCAGTTGGCTTTTGTCGGCCTCGACCCGGGACAGGGGCGGGGTGACGAACAGCAACGATTCGGTGTCTTCCGGAATGTCTTCGAGGGTGACGTGCAGCAGGGCCAGTTTGCCGTCGGTGTTGGTCACCGACACCGAGGCTTCGCCGTCGGCCTCGTTGACGATCACCACCGAGGTGTCGGGCACCATGCCGTCGGCAAACGCCTGGGTGCTCAGCAGCCAGCCCAGGGCCAGCAAGGTTGGATAGGTCTTCATGACGCAGTTCCTAAAATGATCACAGGGCTTAGAGGTAGCGCAGGTCCAGGACCAGTGAGCCATCGAGGGGAACGTCCTGCCTGAGGGTCAGACGGTTCGCCGGGTGGATGGTGGTCTGTGCGCGGATCCGGGTGGTCAGGGTGACGATGGGTTCCGGAAACGGTCGGCCGGGACGGGCAAAACCCATCAGGGTCTTGGGGTGGATGGCCGGTTGGGGAGCCCAGAGGCCGCCCTCGGGGTTTGACACAAGTGACTGCATGACCTGGCCGTCCCCCAGCGCGGCTTCGAACGCCAGGCCGACGGTGCCCAAGTGTTCCGTGGGCGCGTTGGGGTTTTTTCCCAGGCCGTAGAAAGTGTTCGGTGCGGCAGACGAATCCTCGCGGCTGTCCATGCCGATCAGGGCAAACAACAAGGGGCCGCTGCAGTGGATCTCCACGTCCAGCCATTGGCTGGGCAATGGGGTGGGCGCCTCCTGGTTGAGGGTATGGGCAGGGATGGTGCCATGGTCGATAACCCCGCTGCCGGAGAGCGCGATCGTGCAGGAACTGGGGGTTACGAGGCCCGAAAGGGTCATCTCGGTGGCGGTGCTGGCAAACACGCTAGAGCCGGTGTTGAGCAATAACAGCGCCGCGTACAGACGTAGGGTTCTGTTCATCATTCGGTCTTCAATGTGTTCGGTGCGCTAAGGCGCCTCGCCGCGAGCGGCGAGGCCGCGGGTTTACAGGTACTTCACTTCGAACGTGGCGGAGCCGTCGATGGGGTGTTCATCGCTCAGGTCCAGGCTGTCGGCCCGGGCGATATGGCCGTAGACGGTCAAGTCGCTGGTCACTTGCTCGATCGCAACGGGTAGCCAGATGCCGCTTGATCGGTCACCGAAGGCGGCCAGTGAGGAGGGCACTAGCGCGGTGTCGTCCAGGTCACTCCAGGTGGTGCCGTCATCCGATGAGAACAGGACTTTGGTGTTAACGCTGTCGGCCACCGCGTTTTGCAGGGTCAGGTCATAACCGCCCAGTTTTTGCGTGCCGTTGATCAGGCCCAGGCCATACCCGTTGAGCGTGCTGCCGGAGCCTGCGCGGTTGTCAGTGCCCTTGATCGCAAACAGGGTGCTGCCCTCGCAGGTGATGGTCAGTTGCAGTGTGGTTCTTGGCAGTGGCGTCTGGGTCGTCAGGTTCAGGTCCTTGGCGGAAATCTTGCCGTAGTCGATCACGCCGGCACCGGACAGGCCGGGGGTGCAGGCACTGGGGGTAATCACCCCTTTGACAGTCAGGTCGACGGTTGACGCCGCCAGGGCCGAGGCGCTGGTGCTGACCAGCAGTGCGGTGGCCAGGGCATTGAGCGTAAGTTTCATGGGGCACACGTTTCCTTTCGAGTGGGGCCGCTTGAATAAAGGGTTACAGGTACTTCAGTTGTACGGTGGCATGGCCGTCCAGTGGCACTTCGTCGAGCACGGTCAGGCGGTCGGTGCCGTCGACCATGGTGTACACGCGCAGGTTGGCGTTGAAGCGCGTCACGGCGATCGGCGTCGCGTTGGTGGCAGCCGAGATGGACGTAATCACGTTATGGCCGAGGACCACTGACGGGCTCCAGGTGGCCCCGCCATCGTCGGAGGTAATGGTTCTAACCACGAGGCCGTCGGCCGTCGTGTTGTAGAGGCCGAAGGCGGCGCTGCCGAGTTTTTCGTCGTTGGCCGTCGTGCCCAGGCCATGCCAGTTCGGGTTGATCGCCGCAGTACCCGCACGGTTATCGATGGTGCTCAGCGCGATGAACGTTGGCGCGTCACACAGGATTTCCATCTGCATGGTTTGCGAAGGCAGTGAAGTGGGGCGATCCGCATTGAGCTCCTTGGCCGGCATCTTTCCGTAATCCACTACACCTCCGCTGGAGAGCATGGGTGCACAGGCATTGGGCGTGATGGTGCCCGTGACGGCGAAGTCGGTGCTGCTGGCGGCCAGCACGGTGGGGGCCAGCAGCAACGTGGCGAGAAAGACAGCGGGTGAGGAATTCATAGGCGAGCGGCACCTTTGGTTGCAGAGTCGATGGTGTAAGGGATTAGAGGTACATCACTTCGATGGTGGCCGAGCCGTCGATATTGACTTCGTTGCTCAGGTCCAGGCCGTCGGTGCGGTTGATGTAGCCGCTGTAGGCCACGGGCGTGACCAGTAGCTGGGTGGCGCGCGGGGTGCTGGCGTCTGCCAGGGTGGCGACCGAGAGATAGACGCCGGTTTCGAAGCTGTTCCAACGCTCCCACGTGACGCCATTGTCGAAGGACCCGATGGCTTGCACGGTTTCGCCGTCGGCCTGGGGCGGGTTAGTGCTGGTGCCCAGGTTCAAGGTATAGGAGCCCAGCTTTTGCGTGCCGTTGATAAAGCCCAGCCCGAAGCCGCTGCTGGTGCCAGAGCCATCGCGGTTATCGGTCGCCTTGAGGGCGAAGATGACCGGCGCATCGCAGGTCACGGTCATTTGCAACTCGACTTTTGGCAGCATCGTGATCTGGGTGGCATTCAAGTCCTTGGCCGACATTTTGCCGTGGTCGATAACTCCGCCGCTGGACAGGCTTGGGGTGCAGGCGTTGGGGGTGATGATGCCCTTGACGGTCAGGTCCACGGTGCTGGCGGCGAAGGCAGGGGCGGTGCCGGTGATCAGCAGGGTGCTGGCAAGGGCGATCAGGTGCTTGTTCATGGTCTGTTGTCTCGGTCTTGGGTCGACTGACGGGTGCACGTCACCGCAGCGCAGAAGGAGGCGCGGTTGGGCGTCGGGTCAGTTCGGATGGTTGGCCGCCAGGTGAATTGGCGGGTTGCCCTCTTGGGCTGGGGCGCAATTTAGCGCCGGGGGGGAGGAGGGGAAATACAAGAATTACGACAATCCGCTATCGCTCAAGCTCGCCTGCGTCAAGTCGGAATAGGTGGGCTGTACTGTAGGAAAAACTGTCTTTTCGTAGTTCTTGTATCGCAAGAGTGGTGTTCATGTGGATAGCTTGATTCGGTAATGGGTGCCAGAGGGATGGGTTAAGGATCACCGTCGAGCGCACCCTCACCTGACGATAGGCCAGGGCCGCCCGACGGCCCTGGCAGGTCGGCACCGATATCGAGGTGGCCATGACGCCAAGCGTGTTTGCTGACGACGCCCCCAAGCAGCAAACGGTGCCATGGCGCAGTCCTCCTGCTCACTGGAAGCACCTGAGCGTGCTGATCGTCGAGGACCATCAGGCCTATCGCGCCTTGATGGGCTGGTTCCTGCAAAAATTCGAAATCGATCACGAGTTGGTGCGTAACGGGCAGGCTGCGTTGACGGCCCTCGCCCTCCGGCATTTCGACCTGGTGATCAGCGATTGCCGCATGCCGGTGCTGGATGGCTACAGCATGGCCCGTGAGATCAGGCGGCGGGAGGCCGTACATAGCCGCCCGCGTGTGCCGATCATTGCCTTGACCGCCAAACTCTCACCGGATGATGCCCGCCGCTGCCTTGAGGCCGGCATGGACGCCTGGCTGCTCAAGCCGCTGACTCTGGAACAATTGCGTTCGGTGCTTGAGCAGTGGTTGCCACAGCCACCGGGCGCGAGTGCGCACCCACCGTCCACACCAGTGGCCAGGGCGAACTGGCCAAGCCGCGCCGAACTGATCAAGACCTTTGGTGATGAACAGGTGGTGAACCAGATGTTGCGCACCCTGGTGCTGGAGGCCGAGGCTGATTACGCAGACCTGGTAAAGGCTTGCCGCATCGTCGACCCGCATGCATTGGTCGACTGCTTGCATCGCCTGGCGGGAAGCCTGGCATTTTTTGGCGAGACTGAACTGGATCGCTGTGCGGGTGAGTTGATCGAGCAGGTGCGCAAGCACGGGATCCGGTGCAACAGGCGGGCGTTGCAGCAGTTCGACCAGGACCTGCTGGTGTATCTGCGCTATTTGACAGATTTATGACATTTTCAGTGATTCTTGTAGGGGGTATTACCTTTGTGTGTAGGGTTGGTTTGTAGGCGATTTCCTTTTTTGCTGTAGGTAAAAAATCACCCACTTAAGAACACGGGACGCCATTGAAAAACGCTCCTGAGTGGGCGGTTGTTGCTCGGGTCGGACAGGGTTATTTTGCGCAAATCAATTTGCCATTACTCATGGATTTCTATGCTTCGCGTAATTATTGCTGATGATCATCCCATTGTTCGGATCGGGCAGAAGGTGGTGATCGAGGCCAACGGCAAGTGCAAGGTAGTCGGTGAGGCCAATGGCCCGGATGAGCTGCTGCGGGTACTGGGCACCACCCCTTGCGACGTGCTGGTGACGGACTTCGCCATGCCGGGCGGGCAGCAGGCTGACGGCTATGTGTTGTTGGGCTTGTTGCAACGGCAATACCCCGGGGTGCCGGTGATCCTGGTGACGATGTTCGCCAATATCGCCACCTTGCGTGCCTCGTTCGCCGAGGGCGCCCGAGGTATTGTCGCCAAGAGTGCATCGGCCAAGGAGTTGCCCACGGCGATCAAGGAGGTCTGCGAGGGCAAGACCTTCGTCAGCGAGTCCCTGCGGACCCAGTTGGTGCAGGCGGGCACGGGCGATCAATCACAACCCCCGCAACTGTCCGGCAAGGAGCGCGAAGTGGTGCGCATGCTGGCCAGCGGGATGACCGTCAGCCAGATTGCCGCGCGGGTCAATCGCAGCATCTCCACCATCAGCAAACAGAAAAGCACCGCCATGAACCGGCTGTGTATCTCCACCGATGTGGATTTGTTCGCCTATGCTCGCAGCAGCGGAATGGTGCCCTGAAGGGCTGGGATGAGGTATTCCTGGCGTTGATGCCAGTAGTGTTCCCGGGCCCTGGGGATTATCGTACCGACCCTCCAAACCCCTTTTGCGGAAACTGCCCATGAGCGACGCCCATAACGCCCTGATCACCGAGTTCTACAGCGCCTTCCAGCGCCTGGATGCCGAGGCCATGAGCGCCTGCTACACCGACGACGTGGTGTTCAGCGACCCGGCGTTCGGTGAACTGCGTGGCCGTGATGCTGGCGACATGTGGCGCATGCTGACCACCCGGGCCAAGGATTTTTCCCTGACCTTCGACAGTGTGCGCAGCGATGAAATCACCGGCAGCGCCCATTGGGTGGCGACCTACCTGTTCAGCGCAACGGGCAACACCGTGGTCAACGATATCCGGGCGCGTTTTGTGTTTCGTGACGGCAAGATCTGTGAGCACCACGACCACTTTGACCTGTGGCGCTGGTCGCGCCAGGCGTTGGGCACCAAGGGCCTGTTGCTGGGCTGGACACCGCTGGTGAAAAACGCCGTGCGGGCCCAGGCGCTGAAAGGGTTGAAGGCGTTCCAGGCCAGTCGTTGATAAGATTGGCGTTCCTTTGGTTTGCCGAATTGATCCGTGACGACTCCTTCTGAAGCCAAACCGTGGTTTGTCTACCTGGTGCGCGCCGCCAATGGCTCGCTCTACTGCGGCATCAGCAATGACCCGGTGCGCCGTTTTGCCATGCACCAGAGCGGCAAAGGCGCGCGGTTTTTTCTCTCAAGCCCCGCCGTGGCGCTGGTGTACACCGAAGAGTGCACCAGCAAGGCCGAGGCGCTGCGCCAGGAACGGCTGATCAAGAAACTCAAGAAAAGCGCCAAGGAATGCCTGGCGGCCACGGGCCCATCACTCTGACTGATGGGTTCCCATCACGCCAATCAGCGGTTGGGCGCGCTAAGCTGAACATCCACTTGTTTTTAGCGGAGTCCAGCATGTCCGAGTTGATTCTTCACCATTACCCGACATCCCCGTTCGCGGAAAAAGCGCGCCTGCTGCTGGGCTTCAAAGGCTTGTCCTGGCGCTCGGTGCACATCTCGCCGGTGATGCCCAAGCCTGACCTGACCGCGCTCACCGGCGGCTATCGCAAGACACCCGTGCTGCAGGTCGGCGCTGACGTCTATTGCGACACCGCGTTGATTGCCCGGCGCCTTGAGCAGGAGAAATCAACGCCGGCACTGTTCCCACTGGGCCAGGAAGCGATCACCCGCACCTTCGCCGCCTGGGCCGATTCTGTAGTGTTTGCCCATGCCGTCAGCCTGGTGTTCCAGCCGGAGTCGGTGGCGGTGCGTTTTGCCAAGCTGCCGCCGGAAGCGATCAAGGCGTTTATCGCCGACCGTACCGCACTGTTCAGTGGTGGTTCGGCGACCCGTATCCCGGCGGAACTCGCACGCCACCAATGGCCGGCGATCATGGCGCGGCTGGAGCAACAGTTGCAGCACGAATCGGGAGATTTCCTGTTTGGCGAGCCGTCGATTGCCGACTTCTCCCTGGCCCATCCGCTCTGGTTCCTCAAGGCCACGCCGGTGACGGCGCCGTTGGTAGATGTTTATCCCGCCGTTTCGGCCTGGCTGGGCCGGGTGTTTGGTTTTGGTCATGGCACCTTCAGCGAAATGAGTTCGGAACAGGCGCTGGAGGTGGCCCGCAACGCTGCACCGGCTGCCTTGCCTGAAGAATTGTTCGTCGACCCGAACGGCTTCAAGGCTGGCCAGCAGGTGACCATCTCTGCGACCGATTACGGTGTTGATCCGGTGGAGGGGGAACTGCTGTTCACCGGGAGTGAAGAGCTGATTCTGCGGCGCACCGATGAACGCGGCGGCACCGTACACGTGCACTTTCCACGCTTCGGATTTCGGATCCAACCGGCGTGACTGAAATTATTTTCAAATCAGTGTGAGGTAAACCTGTCGGCGATCCGTGTAGTGCTTGAAACTGCGATTAATTCGCATTAACAGCGTTTTTACACACGGGTTCTCAAGCATGAAGTCCAGGGCAACGTCGGCGGGTTCGGTTAAACATTGGCTGGGAGCCTCGGTATTGGCAGTGTCGGGGCTGGCGCTGCTGCCCCTGGGCGTGGCGCAGGCGGCAGAGGCGCAGCAACAGAGCGCAGTGTTCAGCTTTGCCCTGGCTGCCAAGCCGCTGCCCCAGGCGTTGAGCGACTTCACCCGGGTGACCGGCATCAGCGTGGTCTACACCGACGAAGCGCCTTACGCCATCAAGGCCCCGGCCATCACCGGGCAGATGAGCGCGTCCCAGGCCATGCAACGCCTGCTGGGCAACTCCGGCTTCACTTTCCGCCAGATCGACGCCCGCACCCTGGCCCTGGAACCGCTGCCCACCGACGGCGCGCTGAACCTCGGCGCCACGACCATCAGCGGTGCCGCCCTGGCCTCGGATACCACCAGCTATCAACCGCCGCCTACCAGTTCGGTGATGCGTTCCCACGGCCTGCTGCTGGAAACCCCACAAACCGTCAACGTCGTGCCGGCTCAGGTGATTCGCGATCAACAGCCGCGCAACCTCGACGATGCCCTGGCTAACGTCAGCGGCATTACCCAGGCCAACACCTTGGGCAGCACCCAGGACGCGGTGATGCTGCGTGGTTTTGGTGACAACCGAAACGGTTCGATCATGCAGGACGGCATGCCGCTGGTGCAGGGCCGCGCGATGAACTCCACCGCCGAGCGCGTCGAAGTGCTCAAGGGCCCGTCGTCGTTGCTGTATGGCATCCAGGATCCGGGTGGCGTGGTCAACATCGTCAGCAAGAAACCCGAGCTGACTCAATCCACGTCGCTGACGGTGCGTGGCTCGACGTTTGGCGACGGCAAGAACGGCAGCGGCGGCAACCTCGATACCACGGGGCCGATCGGTGACAGCGGGTTGGCGTATCGCTTGATCGTCGATCATGAAGACGAGGATTACTGGCGCAACTACGGCACTCACCGCGAGAGCCTGATCGCACCGTCGCTGGCCTGGTACGGCGACAACACCAAGCTGTTGTTTGCCTATGAGCACCGGGAGTTTCTCTCGCCGTTTGACCGGGGCACCGCCATCGACCCCAAGACCAACCACCCGCTCAACATCCCGTCGACTCGCCGCCTGGACGAGCCTTTCAACAACATGGAAGGCCGCTCCGACCTGTACCGCTTCGAAGCCGACCACGATTTGAATGACGACTGGAAAGCCCACTTCGGCTACAGCTGGAACCGCGAGACCTACGACGCCAGCCAGGTGCGTGTGGTCAAGGTCAACACCAACGGCACCCTGACCCGCAGCATGGACGGCACCCAGGGCGCACTGACCACGGACCGCTTCGCCACCGCCAGCCTTGAAGGCAAGGTCAACGTCGCGGGCATGCAGCACGACCTGACCTTCGGCCTGGATGACGAGTACCGCAAGATCTACCGGGCCGACCTGATCCGCCAGGCGTCCCGTGGCACGTTCAACTACAACGACCCGGTCTATGGCAATGAAGTGGCGGGCACCACCGTCAGCGCGCCGGACAGCAACCAGATGGACCTGCTGCGCAGCGACTCGCTGTTCCTGCAGGATGCGATCCACCTCACCGACCAGTGGATTCTGGTGGGCGGCGCGCGTTATCAGATGTATGACCAATACGCCGGCAAGGGTGTCCCGTTCACCGCCAACACCGACGGCAATGGCCAGAAGTGGGTGCCACGCGCGGGCCTGGTGTACCGCTACACCGATGAGCTGTCGTTCTATGGCAGCTACACCGAGTCGTTCAAGCCCAACTCCACCATCGCGCCGCTGGCGAACAAAAGTGTGCTGGATGGCAGCCTTGAACCGGAGCAGTCGAAGTCCTGGGAGTTGGGGACCAAACTCGACATTCCGGGTCGCATCACTGCCAGCGCCGCCCTGTTCAACATCGAAAAACGCAACGTGCTGGTGCAGGTCGGCGATGGCCTGACCTCGGTCTACAGCGTCGCCGGCAAAGTGCGCTCCCGTGGTTTGGAACTGGATGCCAGCGGCCAACTGACGGACAAGTGGAGCGTGATCGGCAGCTATGCCTACACCGATGCAGAGGTTACCGAAGACCCGGAGTACAAAGGTAATCGCCTGCAAAACGTGGCGAAGAACACCGGCTCGCTGTCGGCGGTGTATGACTTCGGCAGCATTCTCGGTGGCGACC
The DNA here is from genome assembly GCF_020515595.1 of Pseudomonas sp. MWU16-30323. NCBI lineage: Bacteria > Pseudomonadati > Pseudomonadota > Gammaproteobacteria > Pseudomonadales > Pseudomonadaceae > Pseudomonas > Pseudomonas sp. MWU16-30323. The sequence goes on along the minus strand of NZ_JAIWYM010000003.1, from coordinate 317,761 downwards.
AGCTGCGGGTCGGTGCCGGGGCACGTTATGTCGGCGAGCGCGCAGGGGACGCGGCCAACAGCTTCGAACTGCCGGGCTACACCGTGGCCGATGCGTTCGCCACCTATGACACTAAAATCGAGGGGCAGAAGGTCAAGTTCCAGCTCAACGTGAAGAACCTGTTTGACCGCACCTATTACACCTCCGCCGTGAACACCCAGTTCGTGTCCATCGGCGATGCGCGGCAGGTGTCGGTGTCCAGCACCCTGACGTTCTAAATTCGGCTGCACCGTTTGGCGCGGTAGCCGGCTGCCTCGCCATACGGTTGTCGAGCTGCTAGCGTGGCCGCCATTAATGACTTTGCGGGAACACGATACCGATGCAGTTGGGACGATGGACACACACCGGCGGGCTGCTGCTGGGCTTGAGCTTGTTGCTGGGCGGTTGCGCCACGGCGCCGAAAACTTCCACCAGCGCCACCCTCGACCAGTTGCTGGCCGACCCGGCGTTGCACGGTGCCAGCGTGTCGCTGATGGTGCGCGACGCCCGCAGCGGCAACACCCTCTACCAACACAACCCACGCACACGGCTGACGCCGGCTTCCAGCCTCAAGTTGCTGACCACCACGGCGGCGATGGATGTGCTGGGGCCGCAATACCGTTTTTCCACCCAACTGTTGAGCGACGGCACCCGCCAGGGCGCGGTGCTTAACGGCAATCTCTACTTGCGCGGCCTGGGCGACCCGACGATCCAGTGGGCGGATTACCAGGCGTTGGCGGCCAGCCTGGCGCAGCAGGGTATCCAGCAAGTGCAGGGCGACCTGGTGTTCGACGACACGTTCTTCGACGCCGAGCGCCTGGGCACCGATTGGTCCCAGGACGATGAAAGCACCTACTACGGCGCGCAGATTTCGGCGCTGACGGTCTCGCCCAATGACGACTTCGATGCAGGTTCCCTGCTGGTCACGGCCAAGGCGCCGGTTACGGCAGGGCGCCCGGTAACGGTGGATATCAGCCCGGCGACCGACTACGTGCAGATCGGCAACCGCGCCGTCAGCGGCCCGGGCAACAGCTATGGGATCAATCGCCAGCACGGCACCAACCTGTTGCGCCTCAGTGGCGCGTTGGCCCCGGGCAAGCAGAGTCGGCAATTGGTCAGTGTCTGGGAGCCGACGCAACTGGTGGCCAATCTGTTTGGGCAGGCGTTGGCGCAGCAGGGGATTGTCGTGCAGGGGCGTCGGATGATCGGGGGTGTGACGCCGACCACGGCGACAGTGCTCGCGATGCATGAGTCGGCGCCGCTGCAGGACTTGATCACGCCGTTGCTCAAGCTTTCCAACAACAACATGTCCGAGGCATTGCTCAAGAGCATGGGGCGCAAGACCGTGAATGCCGGTACGGCGCCTGCCGGTGTGGCGGCGGTGGCGGGGTTCCTGAAGCGTCAAGGGATTGATACGGCGACGTTGAATCAGGTGGACGGTTCGGGGTTGTCCCGACGTAACCTGGTGTCGTCGCAGAACCTGACGGACGTGCTGCTGGCCGCCAGCAAACAGCCCTGGTTCAACGCCTGGTACAACGCGTTGCCGGTTGCCGGTAACCCGGAACGCCTGGTAGGTGGGAGCCTGCGCTATCGCCTGCGGGGCACGGCGGCGGAAAACAACCTGCACGGCAAGACCGGCTCGATGAGCGGCGTGTCGTCGTTGACCGGGTATGTCATCGATGCCAAGGGGCGCAAGTTGGTGTTTTCGATGGTGACCAACAATTACGTGGTCGCAGGCGCGCGGGTCAAGGCGTTGGAAAACCGTCTGGCTACGACGCTGGCCAACAGCACGGACTATTGAGCACCGAGAAGCAAATGTGGGAGCGGGCTTGCTCGCGAAGGCGGTGGATCAGTCAGTACATGTGTTGACTGCCACACCGCTTTCGCGAGCAAGCCCGCTCCCACATTGGACCTGGGCAGGTAGGCAGATCGCATTTCAAGGCAGGAACGCCTGCCGGTATTCCCCGGGTGTCGCCCCCATCGCCTGGCGGAACCGGTTGGTAAAGTGGCTGGCGCTGGAAAACCCGCACGCCAGCGCAATCTCGCCCAGGGGCAATGTCCCGCCACGCAACAACTCCCGGGCGCGGGCCAGGCGCCGCGCCAGCAGGTACTGGTGGGGCGGCAGGCCAAAGCTCTCGCGAAACATCCGCGCGAAGTGGTACTCCGACAACGCACATAACCCTGCCAGTTGCCCCAGGCTGATGGGCTCGGCCAACTGCTGGTCGATGTACTCCACCAATTGCCGACGCTGGTGGGCGGCCAGCCCGCCTTTCAAACGCAAACCTTCACGCATTCCCACCTGGCTGAGCAAGGTATGGCTGAGCATTTCATGGGCCAGGCTGGTTGTCAGCAGGCGCTCGCCGGGCTCTTTCCAGTTCAGGCTGATCAACTGGTGAAAGCGCCGGGCTTGCTGCGCGTCGTCGAGGAACGTGCTCTCACGCAGCTGCAACTCGCGGGGTTCACGGTCGAGCAAGGTCACGCAGCCCAGGGCGAATTGCTCGGGGCTGAAATACACGTGGGCCAGGCGGATTTCGCCGTTGATCACCCAGGCCGACTGATGCTCGGCCGGCAGGATGCACAGCTTGTCCGGGCCGCCCTTGGTGCCGGGCTGGTCGCGGCGAAAGGTGCCGGTGCCGCCGCCGACGTAGCAGGACAAGGTGTGATGGTCGGGGGCTTCGTAATCCTGAGCGTCGTGATGGTTGCTCCACAAGGCTGCAGACAAGCCGTCACCGAGCTCGGCGCACAGCTCGAGGCGAGCGTTGGGCGAGCGGTTGAGGGATTGAAAGACTTGCAGGGTTTCCAGTGGCGGCATATTCGTACTCTCTGACAGCTTGCATCCTACGCCCAGCGGCGATGCCTGTGATCCCGGCAGCCGACAAAAGCGCAAGAATGTGCAAGAGGCTGGGTGCCGCCCGGGGCGAAACTGTGGCTCAACCCTCGGAGCCCGCCATGAACCTTTTCCTGTATTTACTCACCGTACTGATCTGGGGCACCACCTGGATTGCCCTCAAATGGCAACTGGGCGTGGTCGCGATTCCGGTGTCCATCGTTTATCGCTTTGGCTTGGCGGCGCTGGTGCTGTTCGTGATGCTGCTGCTCAGCCGCAAGCTGCAGGTGATGAACCGTCGCGGGCACTTGATCTGCCTGGCCCAGGGCTTGTGCCTGTTTTGCGTCAACTTCATGTGCTTCCTGACGGCCAGCCAGTGGATTCCCAGCGGGCTGGTGGCGGTGGTGTTCTCGACGGCCACTTTGTGGAACGCGCTGAACGCCCGGGTGTTTTTCGGCCAGAAAGTCGCACGCAATGTGTTGATGGGCGGCGGCCTCGGGTTGCTGGGCCTGGGGCTGTTGTTCTGGCCGGAACTGGTGGGGCACACCGCCAGCCCGCAAACCTTGCTTGGCCTGGGTTTGGCGCTGCTCGGCACGATGTGTTTCTCGGCGGGCAACCTGCTGTCGAGCCTGCAACAGAAGGCCGGCCTCAAGCCGCTGACCACCAATGCCTGGGGCATGGCCTATGGCGCGTCGATGCTGGCGATGTACTGCGCGGTGCAGGGCATTCCGTTCGACATGGAATGGAACAGCCGCTACATCGGTTCGTTGCTGTACCTGGTGATCCCGGGCTCGGTGATCGGTTTTACCGCCTACCTGACCCTGGTCGGGCGCATGGGGCCGGAGCGGGCGGCGTATTGCACCGTGCTGTTCCCGGTGGTGGCGTTGAACGTCTCGGCGTTTGCCGAAGGCTATCAGTGGACAGCGCCCGCGTTGGCGGGGCTGGTGCTGGTGATGCTGGGGAATGTGTTGGTGTTTCGTAAGCCCAAGGCCAGCGCGCCAATCAATCCAATCTACAAGGCGAAGCAGGTCTAGTGTGGGCGCTGTCGAGACCGAGCGAGGCGGCGATTCAGGCGCTGCGGTCTTGCAGGTACACCGCTGTGATGCCATCGCAGCCTCGCTAAAGCTCGACAGCTCCCACATTTGATCTCCTTTACCGGAGAATCACCGTTCGCTACTTCAGGCCCAGGCGCTTGGCCATCCGTCCCAGGTTGGCCCGGTCCAGGCCCAGTTCGCGGGCGGCGCTGGCCCAGTTGTGCTGGTGGCGTTCCAGGCAGGCACTGATGACCTGGCGCTGGTAGTTCTCGGTAGCCAGGCGCAGGTCGCCGGTGACGTTCGGCACTTCGGGCGGCGCTTCGAGCTGCGGCGCGCTGACGTTCGGCAAGTCCAGGTCCGCTGCACTGAGGCTGAGAATCTTCGGCCGTTCCCGGCAGTTGCCCAGGGCTTTCAGGGCGCTGCGGCCGATCAGGTGTTCCAGTTCGCGCACATTGCCGGGCCACGTATAAGCCAGCAGTGCCGCCTGGGCATCGCTGGTCAGGCGCAGGCTGCCCAGGCCCATGCGTGAGCGGTTCTGTTCAAGGAAAAAGCCCGCCAGCAACAGCACATCGCGACCCCGCTCGCGCAAGGCCGGCACTTGCAGCGGGTACACACTCAAGCGGTGATAGAAGTCGGCACGATAGCGGCCGCTGCGCACTTCTTCGGCCAGATCCCGGTTAGTGGCAGCGATCAGGCGTACATCCACCTGATGCTCCTTGTCGGATCCCAGTCGCTGCAGCTGGCCGCTCTGCAACACCCGCAGCAGCTTGGCCTGCACGGTGAGTGACAACTCGCCCACCTCATCCAGGAACAGCGTGCCGCCATTCGCCAACTCGAACTTGCCCCGGCGTTCGTTCAGCGCGCCGGTAAACGCCCCGCGTACATGGCCGAACAGCTCGCTTTCCACCAGGGTTTCCGGCAGGGCGGCGCAGTTGAGGCTGATCAGCGGTTTTTCGGCGCGGGATGAGGCGGCGTGGATCGCCTGGGCCACCAGCTCCTTGCCGACACCGGTCTCGCCGGTGATCAACACCGTCAGGTCGCTGCCGCCCACCAGGTTGATTTCTTCCACCAGGCGTTTGTGGGTCTTGCTCTGGCCGATCATTTCCTTGTGCTGCTGGCCGCTGGCCTGGCGGTAGATTTCGGCGCGCTGGTGTTCGTCTTCGGCCCGCAGGGCCAGGCGTTCGATGCGTTCGGCAACATTCACCGTCGCGGCGGCGAGGCTGGCGAAGGCTTGCAAGGCATCCAGTTCCACCCGTTCGAAACGCTCGGTGTCCAGGGCGTCGAGGGTCAGCAGGCCCCAGGGTTGGTCGTCGACAAACAGCGGGCAGCCCATGCAGTCATGGACTTCCAGGTGCCCGTGCAGGCCATCCACCAAGCCGTCATAGGGGTCGGGCAGTTCGCTGTCGCTGTCAAAACGGGTAGGGCCGGGGCTGCTCAGCAGCACGGCAAAGCGCGGGTGTTCGCTGACCTTGAAGCGCCGGCCGAGGGTGTCGGTGCTCAAGCCGTCCACCGCCAGCGGTACCAGCCATTCGCCGTCGAGGCGCAGCAGGGCGGCGGCGTCGCAGGGCAGCAGGGCGCGCATGGCCTGGAGCAGGCGTCGATAGCGCTCGCCTTCGGGCAGCTCGCGGGAGAGGTCGGCGACCAGGGGCAGCAGGGTAGTGAGCAGCGGCTTCGCAGTCATAATGACTCCTTGTAGTCATAGTGACTATAAGGCGTAGGAAGTCATACTGACTACATTAAATTCAAGCTATTGATTTATAAGGCTTTATTAGTTGGCATGAATGCTGAGTAGTAAAGGGTATTCAGTAAGAAGACTCAGGAGTCTGCCATGCTTAGTGCCCAAGACCGTGCCATCGTCAAATCCACCGTGCCCCTGCTGGAAAGTGGCGGCGAAGCCCTGATCACCCATTTCTACCGCATGATGCTGTCCGAGTACCCGCAAGTGCGCCCGCTGTTCAACCAGGCCCACCAGGCCAGTGGCGACCAGCCCCGGGCGCTGGCCAACGGCGTGCTGATGTACGCCCGCCACATCGACCAACTGGACCAGTTGGGCGACCTGGTGGCAAAGATCATCAACAAGCACGTTGCTTTGCAGATCCTGCCGGAGCACTACCCGATTGTCGGTACGTGCCTGCTGCGGGCAATTTCCGAGGTACTGGGCAGTGAAATCGCCACCCCTGAAGTGATGAGCGCTTGGGGCGCTGCCTATGGCCAACTGGCCGACATCCTGATCGGTGCCGAAGCGGCTATCTATAAAGAGAAGGAAGAAGCGCCGGGCGGCTGGCGTGGCGCGCGGCCGTTCACGCTGGTCAAGCGAGTGGAAGAGAGTGCGGAAATTATCTCGTTCTACTTCGCGCCTGTGGATAACGGCCCGATCCTGGCCGCCGAGCCTGGGCAATACATTGGCATGAAGCTGGTGCTGGAGGGCGAGGAAGTGCGCCGCAACTATTCCCTGTCGGCGCGTGGCGACTCGGGCCAGTACCGCATCAGCGTCAAGCGCGAAGCCGGTGGCCGGGTGTCGAACTACCTGCATGACCAGTTCCAAGTGGGCGCAACCATCGATCTGTTCCCGCCATCGGGGGAGTTCACGTTGGCGGCCAGCGACAAGCCCTTGGTACTGATCAGTGGCGGTGTGGGCATCACGCCAACCCTGCCGATGCTGGAAGCGGCCCTGGCCACCGAGCGCCCGATCCACTTTATCCACTGTGCGCGTAATGGCGGCGTGCATGCGTTCCGTGAGTGGGTGGATGGCCTGGCGGCGCAGCATCCGCAGCTCAAGCGTTTTTATTGCTACGCCGAAGATGATGGCGTGAGCCCGGCGGCGGACAAGGTCGGCATGCTGAGCCAGGAGCAACTGGCGGCGTGGTTGCCGCAAGAGCGTGATGTGGATGCGTACTTCCTGGGGCCTAAAGGCTTCATGGCGGCGATCAAGCGTCACTTGAAGGCCTTGGGTGTGCCGGAGAAGCAGAGCCGGTATGAGTTCTTTGGGCCGGCGTCGGCCTTGGAATAACTTACTCGGTCAAAAATGTGGGAGCGGGCTTGCTCGCGAAGGCGATGTATCAGAAGCACATTCAGTGACTGACACTCCACCTTCGCGAGCAAGCCCGCTCCCACATTTTGATCTCCATTTTCCCTGATTAATCTCCTGTTAATGCCTCCTGTTTAAACCTCCTCACGCCAACAGCTCAACTTTCACCGTCCACGTGTAAACTTGCGGCCATTGGCACAACCAACATTGGCTAAAGGGAAACGGGGATGATCGACGAATTGCGTTTGGGCAGGGAGCGACGCTTTCTGGTACTGCTGGGCATCATCTGCCTGGCGCTGATCGGCGGGGCGCTGTACATGCAGGTGGTGCTGGGCGAGGCGCCGTGCCCGCTGTGCATCCTGCAACGTTATGCCTTGCTGCTGATCGCGATCTTCGCCTTCATCGGTGCCGCCATGCGCACCACCCGCAGTGTCACGCTGTTTGAAGCACTGGTGACACTCAGCGCCCTCGGGGGTGTCGCTGCCGCCGGCTATCACGTGTACATCCAGTTCTTTCCGAAGGTCAGCTGCGGCATCGATGTGCTGCAACCGATTGTCGATGGCTTGCCGCTGGCATCGGTGTTTCCCCTCGGCTTCCAGGTCGACGGTTTCTGCGAGACGCCTTACCCGCCCATTCTCGGCCTGTCCCTGGCCCAATGGGCGCTGGTGGCCTTTGTGCTGACGGTGATCCTGGTGCCACTGGGCATTTACCGTAATCGCCAGAGCAAAGCCTGATCCGTAGATGATCAAACGCCCCGGCCTTCCTGTAAGAAGGCCGGGGCGTTTTTGTTTGTAGGCATTTTGTGAAGGGACCGTGACGCGGGGCAAGTTTGGGTGCGCGCAGCATGCGACATGTTGTCACACGGAAGCTGTCGCAGGACGTTTCTCACGCCCGTAAACGCGGCATAAATTTGCATGAAACGGCGTTTTGTGGCTGTCAGTTCGTCGTCTGGCCGGTGCCGCGAGCGGCTTGAGTTCCGTGACATTGCCTGATGTACGAATGCCTTGTTTTTAGGGCACTTGGATGCGTTTTTGATGCCCCTACAGCTTGTGGGGGAAGTGGCGAAATGCCCAATAACACGGCATTTTTTGTGGTTTTTGTCGAGAATCAAACGCGATACGATCACGGACCTTTGCAATAATGGTGAAGGATTATTGCTGGAAACGATAAAAATTATTTCTGGATAAGACATGGTTTATACATCGCTAGCTAACTACAATCGCCCGCATTGAATGTCCGGTGCTGCTCACCCCTGAGCAAACTAGGGCGGTCGAGAAGCGGGTGTAACGTTTCGTGCGATCCCAGGTGCCGGCAGCCTTTCAACTATCCGCACCAAATGGAATTGGTCTGTAACAAGGCCTTTGACCAACGAATTCGAATAAGAACTCACCGCTAGCCCGGGACGTGTCGATTCGCGCAAGGCGCGACGGGCAGGCCCTTATTCAATCGAAGAGAAATGCCAACCCTTGGCAGGGTGAAGTGTTGGCGATCAAAACCCAACTGCATTGCGCAAGCTGCTTTAGAGGTCGTGAGATGAGTAAAAACAGGTACCCCCGATTACTAGGCTTTTTGCCGCTGCTTGGCATGATGTTAATGCTGGGAGGCTGCAAGTGGACCTTGCTCGACCCTAAAGGTCAGGTCGGTCTGGATCAACGCAACCTGATCATCACCGCCACCCTGCTGATGCTGTTGGTCGTGGTGCCCGTGATCATCATGACGTTCGCGTTCGCCTGGAAATACCGCGCGTCGAACACCAGCGCCACCTACGCGCCGAAGTGGTCGCACTCCACCAAGATTGAAATCGCGGTGTGGCTGGTGCCGATCCTCATCATCATCGCCCTGGGTTACATCACCTATAAGTCGACCCATGAGCTGGACCCGTACCGTCCGCTGGACTCCGACGTCAAGCCGATCAACATCGAAGTGGTCGCGCTGGACTGGAAGTGGCTGTTCATCTACCCGGACCTGGGTATCGCCACGGTGAACCAGATCCGGTTCCCGGAGAACACCCCGCTTAATTTCCGGATCACCTCCGACGCCGTGATGAACTCGTTCTTCATCCCTGCACTGGGTGGCCAGATCTACGCGATGGCAGGCATGCAGACCCGTCTGCACCTGATCGCGAACGAGAAAGCTGAAATGGAAGGCATCTCCGCTAACTACAGCGGTGCTGGCTTCACCGGCATGAAATTCAAAGCGATCTCGACGAGCCAGGAAGATTTCAACGCCTGGGTAGCCGAAGTCAAGGCCGCACCTAAACAGCTTGATCAAGCTGAATACGACGCCCTTGCCAAACCAAGCCAGAACAACCCAGTCGCCCTGTACTCCACGTACGAGCCGGACCTGTTTCAGAAAATCGTCGACAAGTACGAAGGTATGAAGCCAGGCAAGCCGATCGAGCACGAGAAGAAAGAAGTGGCCGCGGTTGAAGGTTCTGACACGGGCTCGCATTCAACTGCTGGGGCAGAGGAGTAAACGATGTTTGGTAAATTAAGTTGGGATGCGGTCCCGTTCCACGAGCCGATCGTGATGGTGACCATCGCCATGATCGCGCTGGGTGGTCTGGCACTGTTTGCAGGTATCACTTACTTCAAGAAGTGGACCTACCTGTGGACCGAGTGGCTGACTTCGGTCGACCACAAGAAAATCGGCGTCATGTACGTCATCGTTGCCATGGTCATGCTGCTGCGTGGTTTTGCCGACGCCATCATGATGCGTACCCAGTTGGCCATGGCCACCGAGGGTTCGCCTGGCTACCTGCCTCCTGAACACTATGACCAGATCTTCACCGCCCACGGTGTGATCATGATCATCTTCATGGCGATGCCTTTCTTCACCGGCCTGATGAACCTTGCCTTGCCGCTGCAGATCGGTGCGCGTGACGTTGCGTTCCCGTTCCTGAACTCCCTGAGCTTCTGGCTGCTGGTGTCCGGCGTAGTGCTGATCAACCTGTCCCTGGGCGTCGGCGAATTCGCCAAGACCGGTTGGGTTGCGTATCCGCCATTGTCGGGCCTGGCCTACAGTCCGGGCGTGGGTGTGGATTACTACATCTGGGCGCTACAGTTATCAGGACTCGGGACGACACTGACGGGGGTCAACTTCCTGGCCACCGTCTTGAAAATGCGCGCCCCGGGCATGAAGCTGATGGACATGCCGATCTTCACCTGGACCTGCACCTGGGCCAACGTTCTGATCGTTGCATCGTTCCCGATCCTGGCTGCAACCATGGCGTTGCTGTCGCTTGACCGTTACCTGGATTTCCACATTTTCACCAATGAACTTGGTGGCAATCCAATGATGTACGTGAACCTGTTCTGGGCATGGGGTCACCCTGAGGTGTACATCCTGATCCTGCCAGCGTTCGGTATTTTCTCTGAAGTGATCTCGACCTTCTCGGGCAAGCGCCTGTTCGGTCACCACTCGATGATCTACGCCTCGGGCGCGATCTCGGTACTGGGCTTCATGGTGTGGCTGCACCACTTCTTCACCATGGGTTCGGGGGCCAGCGTCAACGCGTTCTTCGGACTGGCGACGATGCTGATTTCCATCCCGACGGGGGTGAAGCTATTTAACTGGCTATTCACCATCTATCACGGTCGTCTGCGTATCACCAGCCAGGTTCTGTGGACCCTGGGCTTCATGGTGACCTTCGCGATCGGCGGCATGACCGGCGTACTGCTGGCCATCCCGGGTGCTGACTTCGTACTGCACAACAGCCTGTTCGTGATTGCTCACTTCCATAACGTGATCATCGGCGGCGCAGTATTCGGCTACATCGCAGGCTTCAGCTTCTACTTCCCGAAAGCGTTCGGCTTCAAGCTGCACGAAGGCTGGGGCAAGGCTGCATTCTGGTTCTGGATCTCGGGCTTCTTCGTCGCGTTCATGCCGCTCTATGCACTGGGCTTCATGGGCATGACCCGTCGTCTGAACGCCACCACCAACCCTGAGTGGGTACCGTACCTGTACGTTGCCATGGTCGGTGCGCTGATGATTGCTGTCGGTATCGCCTGCCAGTTGATCCAGCTGTATGTCAGCGTGCGTGATCGCAAGCAGAACCTGTGCGAATCCGGCGACCCATGGAATGCACACACCCTGGAATGGTCGACTTCGTCGCCACCTCCGTTCTACAACTTTGCCGTACTGCCGAAGGCTGACAGCATCGATCCGTTCACCGAAGCCAAGGAAGACGGTACTGCGTACCAGAAGCCGGCACGTTACGAACCGATCCACATGCCTAACAACACCGCTACCGGCGTTGTGATGGGTGCGCTGTTGACCGTCTTCGGTTTCGCGATGATCTGGCACATCTGGTGGCTGGCCATCGTGAGCCTGGTGGGCACCATCGGCTACTTCATCGTTCACGCTGCCCGTGATGACCAAGGCTACATGGTGCCGGTCGACGTGATCGAACGCATCGAAGCCGAGCAACACGCTCGCCTGGTTGCCGAGAAGAAGATCCCGGCCAACCGTGTTGAAACCTCGTTGGAACAGGCTTAAACCATGTCGAACTTAGTGACCAATGCTGGACACGCCCATGTCGATGACCATGGGCACGATGACCATCACCACGACTCGGGGCCAATGACCGTCTTCGGTTTCTGGCTCTACCTGATGACCGACTGCATTTTGTTTGCGTCGATCTTCGCGGTGTACGCGGTACTGGTAAACAACGTAGCGGGTGGCCCGTCGGGCCACGACATCTTCGAACTGCCTTACGTGCTCGGCGAAACCGCCTTGCTGTTGTTCAGCTCGATCACCTACGGCTTCGCCATGCTGGCCTTCTACAAGGGCAGCAAGAAAGGCGTCCTGAGCTGGTTGGCACTGACCTTCCTGTTCGGCCTGGGCTTCATCGGCATGGAGGTCAACGAGTTCCACCTGCTGATCTCCGAAGGTTACGGCCCGCACCGTAGCGGCTTCCTGTCGGCGTTCTTCACGCTGGTAGGCACCCACGGTCTGCACGTGACTGCCGGTCTGATCTGGATGGCGACCATGATGTATCAGGTCAACAAGCATGGCCTGACCAACACCAACAAGACGCGCCTGAGCTGCCTGAGCCTGTTCTGGCACTTCCTGGACGTGGTCTGGATCTGCGTCTTCACCGTTGTCTACCTGATGGGGACTCTGTAATGGCTAATGCACATTCCCATGACAGCCACGATGACAGCCACGGCAGCGTCAAGTCGTACGCCATTGGCTTCATCCTGTCGGTCATCCTGACGCTCATCCCGTTCGGCCTGGTGATGTACCCGACCTTGCCGAAGTCGATCACCTTGATGATCGTCCTGGCGTTCGCGGTGATTCAGGTCCTGGTTCACCTGGTGTACTTCCTGCACCTGGACCGCTCGAAGGCTCAGCGCGATAACGTGATTGCGTTCGTGTTCGCAGGCTTGGTGATCCTCCTGCTGGTTGGCCTGTCGGTATGGATCATGTTCAGCATCCATACGTTCATGATGGCGAAGTGAGGTAAGACCCGATGTCGCTTAAGCACTTTATCCAAATCACCAAACCGGGGATCATTTTCGGTAACGTGCTTTCTGTGGCAGGCGGTTTCTTCCTGGCCTCCAAGGGGCATGTCGATCTGGCCATTTTCCTGGCAGCGATGATCGGCACGTCCCTGGTGGTAGCTTCCGGTTGTGTATTCAACAACTGCATCGACCGCGATATCGACATCAAGATGGAACGCACCAAGAATCGTGTGCTGGTCCAGGGCCTTATCTCCCTGAAGCTGGCACTGATCTTCGCGACCGTTTTGGGTATCGCCGGCGTGGTGTTGTTGTACAAGGTGGCCAACCCGCTGGCGGCGCTGTTTGCCGTGATCGGCTTTGTCATCTACGTCGGCTTCTACAGCCTGTACCTCAAGCGCAAGTCGGTTCACGGCACGCTGGTGGGCAGTCTGTCGGGGGCGATGCCGCCGGTGATTGGTTATGTGGCTGTGACCAATAGCTTCGACATGGCCGCGCTGGTGCTGCTGGTGATGTTCAGCCTGTGGCAGATGCCGCACTCCTATGCCATCGCGATCTTCCGCTTCAACGACTACCTGGCTGCCTCGATTCCGGTTCTGCCGGTCAAGCGTGGCATCAAGGTCGCCAAGAAACACATCCTGCTCTACATCCTGGCCTTCCTCGTGGCGACCTTGATGTTGACCTTCAGTGGCTACGCCGGCATGAGCTACCTCGCCGTTGCCGCCGCCATGGGCATGTACTGGTTGTACATGGCCTGGACCGGCTACAAGGCGGTGGATGACACCGTCTGGGCACGCAAGCTGTTCGTCTTCTCGATCTTCACCATCACCGCCTTGAGCGTGATGATGTCCCTGGATTTCCAGGTGCCGAAAGAGTTGCTGCTGACGTACGCTCACTGAGTGATCAAGCAGTAAAAAACCCCGCCTTCGAAAGAAGCGCGGGGTTTTTTATTGAGGGGCCTTTAAACTATGCCAAATCTTACAAATGCAGGAAGCAGCGTGATGAGTAAAAAAGCCGTTATCGTATTCAGTGGTGGGCAGGACTCGACAACCTGCCTGATCCAGGCACTGCCGCTGTATGACGAAGTGCATTGCATTACCTTCGATTATGGCCAGCGTCATGTGGCGGAAATCGAAGTCGCACAGAAGCTCGCAAAACAGCTGGGTGCCACCGTTCACAAGGTGATGGACGTGTCCCTGTTGAACGAGCTGGCCATCAGCAGCCTGACCCGCGACAACATTCCGGTACCCACGGTAAACAGCTCAGGCGAGAGTTTGCCGAGCACCTTCGTGCCGGGCAGGAACATTCTGTTTTTGACCCTGGCGGCGATCTACGCCTATCAGGTCAAGGCGGAAACAGTGATCACCGGCGTGTGTGAAACCGACTTCTCCGGCTATCCCGATTGCCGTGACGAGTTCGTCAAGGCACTGAATAAAGCGCTTCAGTTGGGCATGGAATACGACGTGCGCCTTGAAACGCCGCTGATGTGGCTGAACAAGGCCGAGACCTGGGCCCTGGCGGACGATCACCACCAGCTGGACTTGATCCGCAACCAGACCCTGACCTGCTACAACGGCATTATTGGCACGGGCTGCGGCAACTGTGATGCGTGCAACCTTCGTGCGCGGGGCCTGAACGACTACCTGGAAAACAAGGCCGCCGTCATGCAGAGCCTGAAAAGCAAACTGGCGTGATGTAGATCGTTCCCACGCTCCGCGTGGGAATGCATCCCGTGACGCTCCGCGTCACAAAGGCGGACGCGGAGCGTCCAACGCGGCATTCCCACGCAGAGCGTGGGAACGATCATCAGCTGGCGTGCGGTTGGGTCTGGTTATCACCCGTGATGTAGCGCTTGAACAGCGAGCGGGCGCCATAGGCGGGCAGGATATTGAAGAAGGCAAAGCAGACTTTGATCGCGATCTGCACGTAGATCATGTTCAGGATGTCGCTGGTCTGCATCGCGCCGTAGAACGCGATGAAGCAGAACAGGAAGCTGTCGATAATCACCGCGAAGAACGTACTCAGGAAAATCCGCAGGAACAGGTACCTGGAATTGGTCAGCTCCTTGATCTTGCACAGCAGGTACGAGTTGATGTTCTCCGACACCAGGAACGAGACCGAGGACGCGATCAACACCGACGACACCTGGATGATCACGTCGTTATACGGCCCGTCGAGCTTCCAGCCGGGCAAGCCGGGGAGGAAGGTCGAGCCGTAGAGCAGGATGATGATCATCGCGTTACTGGCAAACGCAAACAGGATGGCCCGTCTCGCCAGTCGCAGGCCGAACTGCTCGTTGAGCAAGTCCACAATCAGAAACGTCAGCGGGTAGAGAAACGTGCCCGGTGTGACGATGATGCCCAGTGACTCCAGGTAGATAGGTTTGGTCGCGGCAATGCTGGTGAAGATATAGAACGTAAAGAGCAGCAGGTTCAGGATGATATAAATCATCCATGAGTTCTCGTTACGGTCGTTGATGTCGTAGGCGGTGAGCGCGCCGCCCTGTGAATAGAACTTCTTGTACATGTTCTTGACTTCCATTTTGTTTAAATTGTCCATGATTTCGCTGTTCAGCACTTCGCTCAGCTTGATCCGAATGATCTTGCCCGTGGCGATCACCATAATCACCGCCAGGCTTTTATCATTTTCAAAACCCAGCAATTTATATTTGCTGTTCTCGACTTCGTGCTCATACGTTGTCATTGAAGCGCTCCTCGATGATATCTCCCACCACACAGATACGATCCGAGCTGACACACGCTTCATCCGTGATAAATAGTTTTTTGCCGAGCCTGTCGTACACCAACTTTTCCTTGTCGTCGCTCGACGTGCCTTTCTGCACGATCAACAAATCCCCCGGCTCGTTGACGCCGGCAATGGCATGCTCCAGCAACACCGCAATCAAGTTGTAGGAAGTGCCGAAGTAGTAGGTCAGCGGGTACAGCGTGGCGAGTTCGCCAATGCGCTTGTCCATGCACGCGATCACCAGGCTTTCCTTGATGATCGGCACGGCGGCAGGGTTCATATTGCCCTGGGGGGAAATACTGCTGTCGATGATCTCTTTTTCTTCAAAGTTGAGGGTCTCGATTTCTTCATAGGACACGCCAAAGAAATCCGAGATCTTGCGGATGGTGGACTGCTGTACGTTGACGACCTTGCCTTCCAGAATGTTGTAGATCGTGGTTCTGGTCAGGCCGGCCGCGCTGCACAACGACAGCTGCGTCTCTCCGCGGCTTTTGATCAGGTATTTGATATTGCTCTTCAAATACTCGGTGCGTTCTTTTCTATGAATCAAATGCCCACCACTTCCTTATGTTTTACACAGAGCGTCCATGTTTCGCTGGGGTGCGTGCTTCGCCGCGGCGCGAAGTGTTGCATGCGCCCGCCGCAAGAATAAAGACCGTGATCAGTTTTTTGGCGACTGGGCAGCATTCAGGCTTGGCAGAGCGGGTGCTGTCCCCTGTGCTCGGTCAAAAAGAATCATTTAATTTGGAAAATGTTCATTTTTCTGCTTAATTGCCCTGCGCCCAACGGAAAGGCGAACGGGATTTTCAGGGAAGGAACACACGACTATGACAGTCAACACGCAACCACTTACCCACCAAGCCGGCCTGCTGCAACGAGGGCTGGCGGATCTACGTGCAGAAGACGCAGAGCTGGCGGGGCTACTGGATGCGGAAGTCACGCGCCAACACCAGACCCTCTCACTGGCCGCTTCGTCCTGTGCCGTGAAACCGCACATCCTGGCGGCGTCCGCCTCGCTGCTGGTCAATGTGACCGCCGAGGGCGCCCTTGGCTGGCGTCATCATGCCGGGTGCGAGAACGCCGACCGGGTTGAAGCCCTGGCTATCCGCCGAGCGCGTGAGCTGTTCGGTGCGCACTACGCCGGCGTGCAATCACACTCGGGGTCGACCGCCAACTACCAGGTGCTGGCGGCCTTGCTGGAGCCGGGAGATACCGTGCTCGGCATGGCCACCGATCACGGCGGGCACTTCAGCCATGGCAGCCCTGTGGCGTTTACCGGGGCGTACTACAAGGCGCTCAGGTACGGCACCACTTCCAAGGGCCTGATCGACTACGACCAGGTGCGCACGCTGGCGCTGGCCCACCGCCCGCGTGTGATTATCTGCGGCGCGACGGCCTACTCGCACGTCATCGATTTCGAACGGTTCCGCAGGATTGCCGACGAAGCCGGGTCGATCCTGCTGGCGGACATTTCGAGCATCGCCGGCCTGGTCGCCACCGGGCGCCATCCGAGCCCGATCGATGCGGCCCACGTCACCACGCTGTGCACTCACAAGCAACTGGGTGGCCCGCGTGGCGGCCTGATCCTTTCCGGTCGCGATGCTGAAACCAAGGTGCCAGGCCTTAAGACCACCTTCAGTCGACTCCTCGATCAAGCCGTGTTCCCACGGATGCAGGGCGCGCCGGCCTTCAACATGATCGCGGCAAAAGCGGCGGCGTTCGGCTACGCCATGTCAGCAGATTTCGACGCCTGGATGGCGCGGGTTCGCACGACGGCCGACGAGCTGGCCAACGCATTTCAGGCCTGTGACTACGAGGTGGTGGGCGGACGCAGTGAAAACCACTCGGTGCTGATCCGCTTGCGTGGCGGCATCACCGGCTCCATCGCCCAGGCGGCGCTGGAGCAGTGCGGCATCATCGTGGATAAGCACCGTGCACCGGGGGAGACTCGACCGTCATTTGTCGCTGGCGGGTTGTGTATCGGCACCGGCTCCCTGGCGCAACGCCACCTGGACGCCCACGGATGCCGCCAGGTGGTTGATCTGGTGTGCCGAATCCTCGACGCGGTCACGCCCCTCAACGAGCATAAGTTCACCCTGGATCCCGATGCCCGGGAATCCCTGCGTTTGCAGGCCCAAACCTTGTGCGCGAGGTATCCACTTGCGGATTACCTGCACGACTGAGCAAACATCCAAATGGATGTTTCATGTTAGTGCGGGATGAATTGCTGTACGGTGTTTAAGCGGCTGTTATAGACGGTCGCGTTATTGCTCATCTCCATAATTAACAAGCTGCATGACAGCTTGGCGTTCTCCTGGCAGTTATAAAAAGGGCTCTTAAAGTCCGTTCAACCTCCGTGAACGAAGTACTCAGCCTTTTGCAGTGAAGTCGAACTTGGCCCGTGCGCCGATAGTGGTTCGACTCATGAGGAGATATCCCGTGATAACCCGAAGAAAACTCCTGTATTCAGGCGCAGCCTTGACCGGTGCCGGCCTGTTTGCCCCGCTGTGGGCCGGTGTTGCGTTGGCGCAGGAAGTCACCAGCGCCGCCAGCGACGACGTTGAATCCTTCCGCCAATTGTCGATGTTCCTCCTCGAACGCCCGAGCGTGGATGCCACCTTGTCCTTGCGCATCCTGGCCCAGTGCACCCAGAACGACCCCGAGTTCCCGCAGAAGATGAAAGCCTTGTGGAGCAAGGTGGGCCAACATCACTTGCGTAGTGTCGGCCAGTTGTCCGGCAGCCCGTTCTATCGCGACCCGGTGGTCAAGGATACGACGCAGAAAATCGTCTCCGCCTGGTACCTGGGCTACACCGGCACGCCGGTGTCCCTGCGCGCCACCGACGGCACGCGGCTGGTGACCTTCACCGGCGCGCTGGCCTATCAGCCGACCGCGGACGCCACGGTGATCCCGACGTACTCCCGGGGAAAAACCAATTATTGGGTTAATCCTCCGGCCACGCTGGCCAACGACTAAGACAAGGCACTTTTATGAATCAGGATTTTGACGCCGATGTCATCGTGGTTGGCTCCGGCGCATTAGGCAGTAACGCAGCCTTTGAATTGGCCAAACTCGGCAAGTCAGTGATTATTCTGGAAGCGGGTGAACATATTCCCCGCTGGAAGATCGTCGAGAACTTCCGTAATTCGTCGAACAAGGGCAATTACAACTCACCCTATCCCAATGAGCCGTGGGCCCATCATTCTTATGATGAGCAGTACATCGAGAACACCGGTTCTTTCGAGTTCCGCCCCGGTATGTTGAAACTGGTGGGCGGTACCACCTGGCACTGGGCGGCGGCGTGCTGGCGTTATTTGCCCAACGATATGAAGCTCAAGACGCTCTACGGCGTAGGTCGCGACTGGCCCCTGGAATACAGCGAGCTGGAACCCTATTACGTACGTGCGGAAATTGCCCTGGGCGTGTGCGGCAGTGACACCCAGGACCAGAGCGGGCAGGGCGGCGGCGCTTTCCCACCGCGCTCAAGCCCCTATCCGATGGCGCCTGAAGGCGATACCTACCTGTTCCAGCGCCTGCGTGAACGCATGGCCCCGGCCGGTTATCACTTTATCCATGAGCCCAATGGCCGTGCCACCGAACCCTACGACGGGCGCCCGGCGTGCAGCGGCAACAACAACTGCATGCCGGTCTGCCCCATCGGTGCCATGTACAGCGGCGATGTGCACGCCCGCCATGCGGAACAGGCCGGCGCCAAGCTGATCACTGACGCCACCGCCTACAAGCTGGAAAAAGGCGCGGACGACAAGATCGTCGCCATCCATTACCGCAGCTCCACCGGCGCCGATGTGCGGCTCACCGCCAAGTACTTCATCGTTGCCGCCCACGGTCTGGAAACCCCCAAGCTGCTGCTGATCTCCGAGGTGGCCAACTCCTCCGACCAGGTCGGTCGCAACCTGATGGACCACACTGGCCAAGGCCTGCAATTTATCGCCGACGAGCCGTTGTGGCCGGGACGCGGTGCGGTGCAGCAGGGCGGGATCTTCAATCGCCGTGACGGTGAGTTCCGCAAGGAACGGGCGTCGGTCAAACACTCGATCTCCAACAACGTGCCGAACATCGCCGTGGCCAAGCGCCTGATCGCCCAAGGCGTGTACGGCAAGGAGCTGGACGAGCGCATCCGCCATGACGCGGCGCGCTGGGTCGATGTCTCCACCGTCTACGAAACCCTGCCGCTTTCGACCAACACCGTGCGCCCGAGCCGCACCCGCAAGGACGCCCTGGGCATCCCGATGCTGGTGGTCAACTACGAGGTGGGCGACTACGTGAAGGCGGCCAAGGCCGGCGTTACCGAAGACTATGCGCACTTCGTGCAACTGATGGGCGGCACGGTGGTGGAAGACAACACCGGCTACCAGAACCGCGACCACCTGATGGGCACCGTGATCATGGGCGCCAACCCCAAGGACTCAGTGGTCAACCACGAGTGCCGCACCCACGACCACGCCAACCTGTTCCTCGCCACCACCGGGGTGATCCCGGCCTCCGGCACCATCAACCCGACCCTGGCCGGCGTGGCGCTGAGTATCCGTATGGCCGACATCATTGCGCGGGAGGTCTAGGTCATGGGATTGCTTAAATTTCCGCTGCTGGCCTTGCTGCTCACCGCCTTGCCGGTGTTTGCCGCTGAAGACACCGATGCGCTGATCGAGAAGGGCGCCTATGTCGCCCGTGCCGGCGATTGCGAAGCCTGTCACCGCACCGCCGAAAACGGTGGCGCGCCGCTGGCCGGCGGGTATGTGATCGACTCGCCCATGGGCAAGATCATTTCCAGCAACATCACCCCGTCCAAAGCCTACGGCATCGGCGACTACACCGAGCAGCAACTGGCGGACGCCTTGCGCAAAGGCATCAACGCCAAGGGCCAGCACCTGTACCCGGCGATGCCCTACACCTCCTATCAGGGCATGAGTGATGACGACATCCACGCCTTGTACGTGTACCTGCAACAGGGCGTCAAAGCCGTGGACCAGCCGGTACCGGAAACGCACCTGGCGTTCCCGTTCAACATCCGCCAACTGATGTTCGGCTGGAACCTGGTGTTCCTCGACAGCCAGGGTTTTGTGCCCAAGCCCGGCGCCACCGAACAGGTCAGCCGTGGCCAATACCTGGTGGACAACCTCGCCCACTGCGGCGCCTGCCACACCCCACGTAATGACTTGATGGCCGAGGACAACGGCCAGTACCTGGCCGGCGCCAAACTGGGTGGCTGGGTCGCGCCCAACATCACCTCCGACAAGGTCAGTGGCCTGGGGGACTGGAGCGAGGACGACCTGGTCAACTTCCTGAAAAACGGTCACCTCGCCGACAAGGCCCAAGCGGCGGGCGGCATGGCCGAAGCCGTGGAAAACAGCTTCCGCTTCCTCAGCGACAGCGACCTGCACGCCATGGCTGCCTACCTGCACAGCGTGCCGCCGATCCGCGATCCCGGGCAGACCGAGCGGGTGGTGCGCGACGTCAAGCCGGTGGACATGAGCACCCTGGAAACCGGCCAGGGCGATCAGGCGTCATTGGCTGACGCCACCGGCCTGGATGGCGCACGCCTCTACAACTCGGCCTGCTCCAGCTGCCACGGCCGCGATGGCCAGGGCTCGGCGGACAAGTTCTACCCGTCCCTGAGCCTCAACACCGCGCTCAACGGCAACCAGGCCAACAACCTGGTGATGGCGATCATCGCGGGCATCGACCGTAAAGGTGCCGACGGCGCAGTGAACATGCCGGCCCTGGGGGGCGACCTGAACGATGCGCAAATTGCCGCCATCGCCAACTACAGCCTGCAAACCTTCGGCAACCCGGCGCTGAGCGTCAGTTCCCAAGAAGTGACGAGCCTGCGTCGCGGTGGGGACGCGCCATTGTTGATCACGGCGATGCCGTATCTGCTGTGGGGCGGTGGCCTGGCAGTGTTGGTGCTGGTCATCGTGCTGGTGCTGTGGCGGCGTCACCACAAACACTTGCGGGAAGTGGAGGCCAAGCGGATCGCGTTGAACCGGCGTTTTCATTCCAACTAGCCAGAAACGCAAAAGCCCCGCCTTCGGTATGAAGTGCGGGGCTTTTACTTCGATAGGCCTCCGCGAGGACGCCGGTGCAGTTCGTCAGAAAGATAATTTCCGGTTTGTAAAAGTATAGGCAATTTGCCTACACTTTGCCGCGTGAGATCTATTTTCTTCGAAACCTCGTCCTTTACTGCCACCGTAGGCAATTACCTAACGGACGATGAGTATCGAGCTCTCCAAAACGAGATGCAGTTGAACCCATCTGCGGGCGATGTAATGCCCCGTACAGGTGGGTTTCGAAAAATGAGATGGTCTGATGGAAAGCGAGGAAAAGGTAAGCGAGGTGGCCTACGTGTCATCTACTATTGGCTTACCCATGATGGCCATTTTTGGATGTTTGCAATATACAACAAGGACGAACTTGAAAATTTGACTGCCGACCAAGAGAAGGCACTTAAGAAGGCCATAGAGGCCGAGTTGAAAGCACGAGGTACCCCATGAAAAAGCGCGATCTGTTTGCAGAGTTGATGCAGGGCGTTAGCGAAATGGCCGCACAGCGCGAAGGCAAGATTACCCTTCGGCAAAGCACTATTGAAGATAAGCCCGCCCCTGAGGTCTCCGCCCAGGAAATTGTGGCACTGCGGGATAAGCTGCATATGTCACAGTCTGTATTCGCCAGAAGCATACGGACTAGCCCCGGTACGTTGAAGAACTGGGAACAAGACAAGTCAAAGCCCAATGCCCAGGCAGCACTCCTGATCAGACTGGTGGAAAAATTCCCGGATATGGTTGATCGTCTTTCTGCTGTGTGATGGTTACAAGAAAAAGCCCCGCCTTCTAATGAAGGCGGGGCTTTTTCATGCCTCAAATCTTATGTAGCAGCTGTCGAGCTTAAGCGAGGCTGCGTCAGGCGCGACGCGATGCCTGTGTCTGGCGCGATTGCTATGTTGCTGCCATCGCAGCCTCGCTGGCGCTCGACAGCTTCTACGCGATGCTGTAGCCATCAAATGCGGTTTGCTGCTGCAATGCAGTAATGATGCTTTTACGCGTCAGTGGCTGCTCGGCGCCCGAGTTATCCACAAAGGTTTCAACCTCAAGTTCCGCCTCATCACCTTCACCGACAAAGGTAAAGCCGAGGAATTCAAACGCCTCACGGTCCACGTTCGGCTTGGAGCGCGGCGAACGCATCGGCAGGGTGACGCTGATGCCGTCCTTGCTGATGGCGAACACTTCCATTTCCTTCTTCGGGCGGGAAGCCTTGCCTTTGCCGGTGCTCGGGTTGCTGATGGCCTGGTGGGTCTGGTTCAGCACCTTGAGGGCCAGGCCGTAGACCAGTTCCTGGAACTCCGGGTCGTCCTTGAAGCTGGACAGGATGCGGCTGATGGAGAACTTGGTGTTCAGGTCTTCCAGGGCGGCGTTGTCGGCGGCTTCGGCGTCCTTGAGCTGCTTGAGCTCGCCCATCAGGTCGTAGGCCTTGTCGTCGTCGAAGGCATCGTGGGCCTGGCGGATGGCCACGCGCAGCTCGCGGATCTGGTCGCTTTCCTTGGAGGTGTGGAACGCGTCCAGCACCATTTCACTGATGGTCTTGGCCGCCGGCACGTGCTGTGAAAGATTGATGGCGTTTTCGTATTCAGCTTTGGACTGCAAGGCGACTACGGATTCTTCGGTGCGGGAATCAGACATTGAAATTTCACTACTTCAGTAAACGGGGAGACGGGAAAAGCGTCGCGCATTTTCAGCGGGGAGGGGGATCAGGTCAAGGCAGCACAATGCCCTCATCGCGGTTGAATGACGCCAACGCCCGCTGCAGCTTGATCGCCCGTCCGCAAAACAGCCCAACGGTAAAACCCGAAGCCCCGCCCGCCAGGGCCAGCATTGGCGCGGTGCTCGACAGCAACGGATGCACGGCGTGCTGGTAACCGAGGTAATACTTCACGGCGAAGAACAGTTGGGAGATCAGCAGGATTTTCCAGGTGCCGGGCAGCACCAGCGTGTTGCCATCGAGGCGTGCACCCTTGGCCGCGAACATCGCCATCGCCAACAGGCTGCCCACCGCCGCACCGCCCAGCCAGCAGCCGATCGACAGCGTTGAATGCTCAATGGACAGCAGCGACCAGATCACCAGCACCACCGGCAGGATCATCAGTGACCGGTGGTTTTCGCGGCTGCCGCGGGTGGCTTTGATCCCGTACCAGCAGATCCATAGATAAACGGCGTACACCCAAAGGGGCGTGCCCTGAAGAATGTCGAGCATGGTCAGCGTCCGTGCCTGATGAAGTTGGGCGTCGATATTCGCCGGGCTGCGCGTGGTCTGTCCATCGATTTAACCGAGGCGCTTGCCCATTTCGAAGGCGCGTTTTTCGTAGCCCAATTCCTCGTACAGCCGTTGCGCCGGTTCGTTGAAGGCCCAGACGGTCAGGCGCAAATCCCCGGCGCCCTGGCGGATGGCCCAGCGTTCGGCGAGCGCCATCAGTTCACGGCCAATGCCCTGGCCACGCTGGGCCTCCAGCACGCAGATCGAGCCGATCCGCGCGACGCGCAGCGGTTGCAGCAAGGGGCTTGCGGTCTCGATGATTTGCGCGGTGATAAACCCCACGCCCGCGCCCTGCAGCTCGGCAAGAAACACCGCCTGAACCCGGCTGGTCAGGCAGGGCCGCCAATGGGACTGGTCGCGCTCCACCTGATCGGTGGCGTCACGGTAGATATCGGGCCGTTCCTGGTAGTGCAGGCGGTTCAGCGGCTGGCCCAGCACGCACAGGGTGTGCAGGTCATCCAGGTGCGCCTGGCGATAGGTCAATCCTTGAGACATGGCAGTCCTTCGAACGGGGCAAAGGGCGTGTTATGCCCGTTATCGGCGATCACGTAAAGGCGCGGCGTTGGCCCCAAGCCCTTCGACGAAACCGGCAATGCGTCGGCAAGCCTCCCTGAGGGTGTCATCGGCGACAGTAAACGAAACCCGCACAAACCCTTCGGCGCTGGGGCCAAAGGCTTGGGCGTCAAGCACCGATACGCCGGTCTGGCGATACAGTTGCCAGGCGAACTCCCGGCCCGTGAGTCCGGTGCGGCGTACGTCCACCAGCATGAACATGCCCGCCTGGGGGACTCGGCAGTCCAGCTCGCGGATCGCGCTCAACTCGCTCACCACCAGGTCACGCCGGCGCCGATACACCGCGCGGGCATCGCTGACCACGGCCTCATCCAGCTCCAGTGCCTTGATCGCCGCCGCCTGGATAAACCCTGGCAGGCCGTAAATCATGCACAGCAGCAAGTTCTCCAGATGGCTGATCAACGTGGGCGGGCCCGCCACCCAGCCTACCCGCCAGCCAGTCATGGCGTGGCTTTTCGACAGGCTGTTGAGCACCACCGTCCGCTCGGCCATGCCGGGTAACGCGCTGATGCTCAGGTGTTGATCGTCATAGATGAGCTGCCCATACACTTCATCGCAAATCACCCACAGGTCATGTGCGCGTGCCACTTCGGCGACGGCTTCCAGCTCTTCGCGGCAGTAGACGTTGCCGGTGGGGTTGCACGGTGTAGCGAGGGCGATGCCTCGGGTCTTGTCGGTAATGGCCGCTTGCAGCGCGCTACGGGTCAGGCGAAAGCCATTGGCGGCCGGTTGCTCGACGGTTGTAATACGAGCCCCCGAGGCATGGACGCAGGCTTCGTAGGTCAGGTACATCGGCTCTGGCACCAGCACTTCATCGCCGTGGCTGAACAGGCACAAGCAGGCCGCGAACAGACCATTCTGCGCGCCGGCGACCAGGGCGATATTGTCGGCGTGCACCGCAATCCCTTGCAGCAGGCTCTGCCGTGCGGCGATGGCCTCCCGCAGTTTTGGGCGGCCGAGCACATGGGTGTAGTGGGTGTCGCCGGCGCGCAGGGCGTCGACGGCGGTTTCACAGATCGCGCTGTGTGTGGCGAAGTCCGGGTCGCCGACACTGAGCACAATCACGTCTTCGCCACGCAGTTGAGCTTCGGCGGCGGCGTAGTGAATATCCCAGGCACTGACGGATTCGCCGCCAATGCGCCCCACAAAGGGTGAATAACGCATCCTTGCTCTCCTCGCCGACATCGATGCCCGCGTCAATTAGTCGATTTGAGTTCCACTGTAGAACATGGCGCCTGATCCACATCAAGGGCCGTGCGCAAAAAATCCGCTACAACGAAGCTGGGGCTGACCATGCCCCGGTTATCTGCCTGATGACCCAATAAAAACGATTGCAGACCTGCGCCGAGGGGACCGCCCCACGCCGGGTTATTAAAGGAATAGTGCGATGATTTTTCCCCTGTCACGTCTGGGCCTTGTGGGGGTGGTGCTGTGCCTTTCCCTTCCCCTGCACGCCAACGAAGCCGACCCCTCGCTGATCGAACAGGGCAAATACGTTGCCCAACTGGGCGACTGCATCGCCTGCCACACCGCCAAGCAAGGCGCGCACATGGCCGGCGGGCTTGAACTGAGCACGCCAATGGGCACGATCTATTCGAGCAACATCACCCCCGACCGCGACACCGGCATCGGCCAGTACACCTTCGAGCAGTTCGACCGGGTGATGCGTGAAGGCGTGACGCCGGCCGGGCAGAACCTGTACCCGGCGATGCCGTACCCGTCCTACGCGAAGATGAGCGAAGGCGATATGCGCGCCCTGTTCGCCTACCTGATGCAGGGCGTGGACGCGGTGAACAAACCCAACCTGGACGCGGAGATGGGCTTCCCGTTCAACCAGCGCTGGGGCCTGGCGTTGTGGAACTTTGCGTTCCTCGACAAGCAGCCGTTCGTGGCTGACCCGGCGAAGGATGAAGTGCTTAACCGGGGCGCCTACCTGGTCCAGGGCCTGGGCCATTGCGGCTCTTGCCACACCCCGCGGGGTATCGCCTTCCAGGAGAAGGCCATGAGCGATGCCGGTCGTAGCGGCCGGCATTACCTGGCCGGGGAGACTGTCGAACACTGGCGCGCCTTGAGCCTGCGCAACCTGTGGACGGTGGACGACACCGTGCAATTGCTCAAGACCGGGCAGAACCGCTTTGCCACGGTCTCGGGCAACATGGCCGATGTGATTCATCACAGTACCCAGCATTTCACTGAGGCTGACTTGACGGCCATCGCGACCTATTTGAAATCCTTGCCACCGGGCAAGGATGACCTGCCGATGCCCGCCGTGGCCCAAGAACCTGCTGCACCGCCCAAGGACCTGTTCACCAGCCGTGGCGGCCTGGGTTACATGCAGTTTTGCAGTGATTGCCACCGCAGCGACGGCGGCGGGGTGAAAGGGCTGTTTCCGCAGTTGGCCGGCAACCCGGGCGTTGCCTCGAACAACCCGACTTCGTTGCTGCATATCACGCTGACGGGGTGGGAGACCGCTGAAACGGCGACCCATCCACGGGTCTACACCATGCCTGGGTTTGCCCGGTTGGCGGATCAGGAAATCGCTGAAATCCTCAGTTTCGTACGCAGCAGTTGGGGTAACGACGGCACGCCTATCAGTGCTGCCCAAGTGAAGAAAATGCGTGGTCAGCTCAACCCGGTCACCACCGATTCGTCAGCGTTCGAAACCCCGCGCCTGGCTGAGCTGTTGGCGGCGCCAAATGCCGATCAGGTGGTGCGCGGCATGCGCCTGCACCTGCAGACCAAGGAGCTGCTGCCGAACAACGTGGGCAATGCCTTGAACTGCACCAGTTGCCATCTCAACGCCGGCACTGTGGCGGATGGTTCGCCGTTTGTGGGTGTCTCGGCGTTCTTCCCGAGCTATGCGCCGCGTGCGGGCAAGGTAGTGAGCCTGGAGGAGCGGATCAACGGCTGCTTCCGGCGTTCGATGAATGGCAAGCCACTGCCGCCGGAATCGGCGGATATGCAGGCGATGGTGGCGTACTTCGACTGGATGAAAAACAACACCCAGCCCGAAGATAAAGTCGCCGGGCGTGGGGTGGGCAAGGTGGACCCTGCGATCAAGCCGGACCTGGAGAATGGCAAGCAGGTCTACGCCAGGCAGTGCGCGGTGTGCCATGGCGACAATGGCCAGGGGCTGATGCGGGCGGATGGCGAACGGGTGTACCCGCCGTTGTGGGGCGAGCAATCGTTCAATATCGGGGCGGGGATGGCGCGGCTGTACACGGCGGCGGCGTTCGTGAAACGCAACATGCCGATTGGCTTCCACGAGAAATTCCCGTTGGGGCAGGGCGGGTTGTCGGATCAGGAGGCGGTGGATGTGGCGGGGTACTTCTCCCAACAACCTCGTCCGGATTTCCCGGACAAGGTGAAGGACTGGCCGAAGGGGGGGAAGCCCGTGGATGCGCGGTACTAGTTAAGCGTTAACACCGGGACTGTAGCAAAGGTGCTTATTGTGGCGAGGGAGCTTGCTCCCGCTGGGCTGCGCAGCGGCCCCAAAATAGTGGGAGCGCTACGCACTCCAGCGGGAGCAAGCTCCCTCGCCACAGAGGTTTCAATCAGCTTTTAAAAGGTGGTACGCAGACCGACCTGCACACTCCGACCCGGTGCCGGAGCAATATCCCGCAGGATCGAGCTGGCATAGCGCACGGTCTGGTTGGTCAGGTTCTCGCCGTTGACGAACGCCAGCCACTGGCTGCCGCCCACATTGAAGCGGTAGCCAGCGCTGGCGCCCAGGGTGGTGTAGCCATCGGTGCCGCTGTCGTTGTCCGGCACCCGGCCTTGGCCCGCCGCGTGTTCAACGTCAATCCGCGCCTGCCAGCGATCCAGTTCCCACAACAGGCCGCTGTTCAAACGCAGCGGCGCAATCCGTGGCAACGCTTCACCCGTGTCCAGGTTGGTAGCGCGGGTGTAGTCGCCGGACAGTTCCAACGCGAACTTGCCGTAGGCACCTTCCCCCAGCTTGATGTGATCCTGGGCTTCAAACCCTGCGAAACGCGCACGCACGCCGGAGTATTTGTACTCAGGAATGCCGCCGGCATCTTCCTCGCCTTCGTCATTCAAGGTGCGACCGCTGCCCAGCAGGCCGATGTAGTTGGAGAAGTGGCTGTAGAACACGCCGAAGCTGCCCTTGTGGGTGCCGTTGTCGAAGCGCAGTGCCAGGTCGCTGGACACGGCCTTTTCTTTCGACAGGTTGGCGTCGCCCAGTTCATAGGTGCCGGTGGCGACGTGGGCGCCGTTGGCATACAGCTCGTAGAACGTCGGGGCGCGTTCGGTGTAGCCGAGGGTGGCGGCCAGGGACCAGATTGGCGTGAGGGTGTACACCGCGCCAGACGACAGGCTGCCGGCGGTGAAGTCGGCAGACTTGTTGGCATTGGCGAAGCGCGCGTTGCCTTTGCCGTCGGGGTCGACGTTGGTGTGTTCCAGGCGTCCACCGAGGCTCAGCTTGAGGCGCTCGGTGGCCTGCATTTCTTCGAGGATAAACAGCGCGCCGGCGTTGGTGTCGGTCTGCGGCACGAAGGCTTCTTCACCCAGGGCGGAGAATTCGTTGCGGCTGACCTGAGCGCCCACCACGCCGTTGAAGGGGCCGATCGGCAGGTGCCGCGCTTCAACCCGGGCTTCGTAGCCCTTGTTCTTGAAGGTGGTGCCGGTCTCGCCGCCTTCGATCTCCATGTGCTTGTAGTCGGTGTAGCCGGCGTCGAGTTTGACCGAGGTGAACGGGCCTTGCAGGTTGCGGATCTCGGACGCAAAGGCGTAGTGATCCTGCTTCATGCGGATGCGCACGTCCTGCTCGGCCGGGGACCCGTAGTTGCTGTCGTAGTTGCTGTAGGACAGCCCGGCGTAACCGTCGTCCCAGGTGTAGGAACCGCCGACCGAGCCGCCATCCTGGCGCCCGCTGCTGTTGCCCAGGCGGCCGTTCTTGCCTTCACCGTCTTCGCTTTCCGGCGCGTGGCGGCTGCGGGCGAAGCCGGGGATTTTCAGGTCGTTGAATTCCCGGGCACTGGCGTCCAGGTGCAAGGCGAAGGTGCCGTTGCCGGCTTCCAGTTTGCCGGCGCTGCTGCGGGTGGTGTCGGCGCCGCCGTAGCGCAACTCACCGGCACCATGGATGCCTTCGATGGCTTCGGTGGGGATGCGGTTGTCGAAGGTATTCACCACGCCGCCGATGGCACTGCCGCCATAGAGCAGGGCGGCCGGGCCGCGTACGATCTCGATGCGGTCGACGTTGACCGGGTCCAGCGGCACGGCGTGGTCATAGGACAGCGAGGAGGCATCCAGCGCGCCCACACCATTGCGCAGGACGCGAATGCGGTCGCCATCCTGGCCACGAATGATCGGCCGGCTGGCCCCCGGGCCGAAGTACGACGACGACACGCCGGGCTGCTTGTTCAGGGTTTCACCCAGGCTGCCTTTTTGTTGCAGGGTCAGGTCATCGCCTTCCAGCACGGTGGTGGGCGAGGCGAGGGTTTCGCTGCCCAGCGGGTTGCCGGTGATGACTTGGGGTTGCAGCTCCAGGGCGTTGGCCTGGGAGGTGATCAACAGGGCGGCGGCCAGCGGGGTGAGGCGCCAGAGAGAAGAGAGGGACATCGGTCGTTCCTTGGCAAACGGCAAAAAAAGAGAAGGCTGAAAACGGTAAGGGATTCGATACCCTTTGATAGTTGTTGTTACAATATAACATCACTTTTTTCCCTGCCAAGGGGAACTTTCTCAAACCCCGCTCCATCACTCCCACGTTGATCGTTCCCACGCTCTGCGTGGAAATGCATCCCGTGACGCTCTGCGTCACCCTGGCGCAGGGCTAAAATTTGCGTCGACCGCGGGACGCAGAGCGTCCAATTCGGCATTCCCACGCAGAGCGTGGGAACGATCGACGAGGGCGGGAACGATCGAACAGTGGCCTATAGTGAAGGCAACGCTTCCACCGGCACGGCCCGTCCGCTAAGGTGCGCGGCTTCGTTTTCTTCTTTTCGCAAAAGGCCCGGCATGACCGCGACAAACAAAGACCCACTGCACGGCGTCACTCTGGAACAGGTTCTCACCGCGCTGGTGGCCCATTACCAATGGGAAGGCCTGGCCGAGCGCATCAACATCCGCTGTTTTTCCAGTGACCCGAGCATCAAGTCGAGCCTGTCGTTCCTGCGCAAGACACCGTGGGCGCGGGAGAAGGTCGAAGGTTTGTACGTGAAGTTGATGCGTACCAAGCGACCGGTCGAGGACTGAGGTGAAACGTCACCTTATCGGCCTGGCAGCCCTGGGCGGCTGGGTTGGCCTGGCGCTGCAGCAGTACATCATTTTCTACTTCCGCTGGATCGATGGCGCCAGCCTGTTGCCGGGCCTGGTGAATTTCTTCAGCTTTTTCACCGTGCTCACCAACACCCTGGTGGCGGTGGTGTTGACCCACGCCTGGGTACAACGGCCAAGCGCGGTGAGCCGGTTCTTCCTCGGGCCCGTGGTCAGCAGCGGGATCGCCGTGAGCATTGTCGTGGTCAGCCTCGCCTACAGCTTGTTGCTGCGGCACATGTGGCAGCCAGCGGGGGTGCAGTTTTTGGCGGACGAGCTGCTGCACGACGTGATGCCGTTGGTGTTTGTCGTGTATTGGTGTTGCTGCGTACCCAAGGGCAGCCTGCGCCTCAAGCACATCGGGCTGTGGGTGATTTACCCGTTGGTGTACTTCGCGTATGCGTTGTTGCGCGGGTATGTGTGGGGGGTGTATCAGTACCCGTTCATTGACGTGGAAAAGCTGGGTTATCCACAGGTGTTCATCAATGCCGGGGGAATCCTGGCGGGATTTGTGCTGATTGCTTTGGCGGTGGTGGGGCTGGATAAAATCTGTAGGAGCGAGCTTGCTCGCGAAGAACGTTAACGATAACGCAGGGTGTCTGGTTTAACGCGGCGCTCTCGGGTTCTTCGCGAGCAAGCTCGCTCCTACAGGGATCACTGTTGCCAGTAACCCACCGCCTTGAGGAATGCCTCATTGATGTTGTGGGTGTCCAGCAGCACCCGCCGCACCTGGCGCGACAGTTTGCTCTCGGTGGCGACAAAGCTGTACAGCGAACCGCCCGGCAGCGTCAGGTTCTGCACCGTCTCGAGCAGGTCATCCTGGCCGCGCACCACCCAGATCACTTCCACCTCGGCGGCGCTGTGCAGCGGCTGCTGTTCCGCCGTATTGGCGATCTCGATCACCGCCAATACCTTGCGCCCCGCCGGCAATTCATCCAGGCGCCGGGCAATGGCCGGGATCGCGGTTTCATCGCCGATCAACAGGTAGCTGTCGAAGATGTCCGGCACGATCATCGAGCCACGGGGCCCGCCGATGTGCAGGTGCTGGCCGACCTTGGCCTGCTCGGCCCAGGTGGAGGCAGGGCCATCGCCGTGCAGCACGAAGTCGATGTCCAGCTCGCCGATGTCCAGGTCGTACCGGCGTGGGGTGTAGTCGCGCATGGCGGGTTGCGGGCCATCGCCGCGCAGGTTGAAGTCGGGGCTGTCCAGCGCCGCTTGTTCGGCGGCGTTCTGCGGGAACAGCAGCTTGATGTGATCGTCACTGCCCAGGCTGATAAAGCCCGCCAGTTCCGGCCCGCCCAGGGTGATGCGGCGCATGCGCGGGGTGATGTCGACCACCCGCAGCACTTCGAGGCGGCGGCGTTTGATTTCGTGGGTCACGCGGTGGATGGCTTGGGTATTCATTGAGCTTTCCCGTCGGCAATGGCTTGGGCGGTGCCGTTGAGCAGCGCCGCGACACGAACGATTTCTTCCGGGCTCCAGCGCCCGTGGTGCGAATGCAAGGCGTGGCGCAGGTTATGCACCGCCTCGTGGATTTCCGGCGGACGGTCCTGGCCGCGCAGCGAACGTTTGCTCACATCCATGCGCATGCGAATACCTTCGAGGGCAACCGCCTGTTCGCTTAAGAAGAGACGACCGGCGTCGGTGATTGTGTAGCGTTTTTTTCCGTCTTCGGCATCGCCGGTAATCAATTCGCTTTCTTCGAGAAAGGTCAGCGTGGGGTAGATCACGCCGGGGCTGGGGCTGTAGGCGCCGTCGAACAGGGCTTCGATCCGGCGGATCAGATCGTAGCCGTGGCACGGTTGTTCGGCGATCAGCGCCGGCAACAGCAGTTTCAGGTCGCCGGGGGCGAAGACCCGTGGGCCACGGCCGCCGCGCTCGCGGCCTGGGCGTTTGTCGAAGCCGTCGCGGCTGTCACCGTGGTCGCGGTGTGAATGATGGTCTCTCATTTCGGGTGCTCTCGTTTGGTTTAGATACAACGTAAGATATATCTTAATGGGAAGGCAACCTGACCGGACGAACGGTCACCCGGCCCGCCGTCCCTTCACTTTTGAAATATTCATAAATTCGTTAGTTGGTTTGCCAGAGTAATTACTGTTGTTTTTCAGTTAATGTAATCCTATTCTTACGGATCTATCCGCCACTAAACTATTCTCATTAATTGCCATGTAGTCTGTTTCTTACAGATGGTTTTAAAGTTTTGGCAAAGTGCCATAATTTTCCTATGTGTCATGGTGTAACACGGCTACGTAACTAAGCGAATCGGACGGCTTTCCTCGTCAGAATCACAATGGATAATTGCCCGGCGTTGAGCGACTCCCTGAATTGCAATGCAACTAGTTGGAAAAAATAGAAACTTTCCAATGTGTTCAAAGGGTGAGTTCGGCGGCTTGTTTAATTAGTCCTGCACGCAATGGCGGCAGGGTCCGTTTTGATATTTGATACGTGTGAGCGTTTGCGAATGAATACTAAAGTGAAAACTGCGCTGTTAACTCTGGGTCTGCTGGCCGGTTCGATGTCCGTTGCGCAGGCAGCGGATGGGACCATTACCTTTACCGGGTCGGTGCACTCGGGCGCTTGCTCCATCAAGCCTGAATCCGTCGACCAGACCGTTCCCCTGGGCGCTATCGCAAAACATCAACTGCAAACCGGCGGCAAGTCGACCGCACGCCCTGTGAAGATCGAGCTTGAAGGCTGCGACCTGACCGGCCTTACCGACAACACCGTCACCACCACCTTCACCGCTGCACCCTCCAGCGCTGTGCCGGGCGCGATCGGCACCGTCGGTGGCGCTGGCAACATCGGCATCATGATGACCCATGGCGGCAAGCAGATTGTGCTGGGTAACCCGACCGATCCGCAGGCCATCGTTGCCGGTAACAACACACTGGAGTTCGGCGCCTACGTACAAGGTGCGGCAACGGGCGACATCGTTCCTGGCGACTTCAGCGCAGTCACCAATTTCACGTTGGCTTATCAGTAAGTTTTTTCCCCGCCACTCGTTGGGGGTGGCGGGGGAAAACTGCCGGAGGTCCAAGTGAAAACAGTCTTAAGTCTCGCTATTGCCTCTTCATTGACGATGGGCCTCAGCCCTTGGGCGTTTGCACAGACGCTCGCGCAGGGTGATGGGGTCGTCACGCTGGGAGGATTGGTCGTTGACTCGGCCTGCGGGCTGGAAACGGCCACGGTCGATCAGACCATCGAGGTGCCACCCGAACCCATCGGCCGGCTGTTGCGCGAGGGGATTGGGCAAGTCCAGCCCTTCCAGTTGCGGTTGGTCAATTGCTCATTGACGCGTCCCGATCCCACACGGCCGGGGCAAACGCTGCCCGATTGGGAGCACCTGCGCGTGACCTTCGAAGGTCCTGTGGACAGAGAGGGCCGCTCCTTTGCCGTGTTTGGTGGTTCGCAGGGCGTTGCCTTTCATATCTGGGACGCGGCCGGTCAGGAGAGCGTTCCCGGGGTGCCGATGGCGCTGGTGCCGGTGGCTGAAGGTGACATGACACTTAACTACGTGCTTCGCACGGTCGGTAACGGAGTGCCGATGCTGGCCGGGTCTCACCGTGCCGCAGTGAAGTTCAAGTTGGAATACTTCTGAATTGATGGGTTGTTTGCATGTGGAAAGCGTCGAAAATCATAACTACGCTGCGCCCCAGCCTGTTTGGCGGGTTGATGTCTCTGGCAGGAACTGCAATGGGAGCCGGTGATATTGAGTTCAATACCGACGTCCTTGATCTGAGTGATCGCACCAATATCGACTTGTCTCGGTTTGCGCGCAGTGGGTTTATCCTCCCCGGCAACTATTCGATGGTGGTGCAGTTAAATAACCAGCCTATTACTGAGCAATCAGTAGCGTTCTATCCACCCGATAACGATCCCAAAGGCAGTCAGGCGTGTTTGGCGCCGGCTATTGTCGAGCAGTTGGGCCTGAAGGCCTCCGAGGCTGTGAAACTGCTGTGGTGGAAAAATGGACAGTGCCTGGACCCCCAAGGCTTGCCGGGCATGGAAGTCAGTGCCGACCTGGCCACTTCCACGCTGAACATCAACCTGCCCCAGGCCTATCTGGAATACAGCGCCATCAACTGGGACCCGCCGTCCCGTTGGGATGAGGGGGTGCCCGGACTGCTGGTTGACTACAACATGACCGCGCAGTCCAGTTACCGCAGGCACGACGGTACCCGCAGTGACGTCAGTGGCAATGGCACACTCGGGGCCAATATCGGCGCCTGGCGCTTGCGGGCGGACTGGCAAGGCCGAGTTGAAAAAGACCGCGAGGCGGCGGCCACCCGTAATCGCCTGGAGTGGAGTCGCTACTACGCTTATCGCGCCCTTCCTGCGCTCAAGGCGCGGCTGGTGGTGGGCGAGGACTACCTGTATTCGGACCTGTTCGACAGCTTCCGCTTTACGGGTGCTGCGCTGAAGTCGGATGAAAGCCAGCTGCCCCCCAACCTGCGAGGTTATGCGCCGGAAGTGGTCGGGGTCGCCAAGACCAATGCCAAGGTGGTCATCAGCCAGCAGGGGCGTGTGCTGTATGAAACCCTGGTCGCCGCGGGACCTTTTCGTATCCAGGATCTTAACGACGCGGTGTCCGGTACCCTGGATGTGCGGGTCGAAGAGCAAGACGGTACGGTGCAGAAATCCCAAATCGACACGGCGGGCGTTCCCTACCTGACACGTCCCGGGCACGTTCGCTACAAGGTGTCTGCCGGGCAACCGTCCAATCTTCAGTACCACGACGACGGTGCCTTTTTCAGTACCGGCGAGTTCTCCTGGGGGATCAGCAATGGCTGGTCGCTGCTGGGCGGCGGCATCCTGGATAACAACTACCGTGCCGTGTCTGCCGGTGTAGGGCGTGACCTGCTGGCGTTTGGGGCACTTTCTCTGGACGTGACAGAGTCCCGTGCGCACCTGTGGAACGAGACACTCAAGGGCAAATCCTACCGTCTTCAATACTCGAAAAACTTTGAGCAGTACGACAGCCAGGTGACCTTCGCCGGCTACCGGTTCTCCGAGAAAAACTACTTGAGCATGAGTGAGTACCTGGATGCCAAGCATTACGGGATGAACAACGAACTCGGTGGACGCGGCGTGTACGACCGTGACGACGAGTTCCATGAACACTGGCGGCCGATCGGCGGCAAGAAGGCGCTGTACACGGTAACGGTCAATAAACAGTTTCGTGACCTGGGGGCCACCGTCTACGCCAGCTACAACAAGCAAACCTATTGGAACCGTCCCGATACCCAGCGCTGGAACCTGTCCGCGTCCCGCTACTTCAATGTGGGCTCAGTCAGGAACATGAGCCTGTCCCTGAACCTCTACCGAACCCAGGACTACCAATACAAAGATAACGGCATGGCCGTGACGGTCAGTCTGCCGTTGGGCCCCACCGGCACCTTGTCGCTGGATGCCCAAAGGGCCGGAGGCGACAACAGCTTCTCGACGCGCTTCAACGACCGCATCGATGAGCGCAACAGCTACCAGCTCAGCGCAAGTGACAGCTCCGCCAGTGGCTATCTGAGCCATGTCGGCGACCTGGCGGATATCGACCTCAGTGCCACGCAACAAAGCAATAACCGAACCCTCAGTGCGGCCGTTCGTGGCGGTGCCACGCTCACGCCATACGGTGGGGCGCTGCACCGTACCAACAGTACCGGCGGCACCCGCCTGCTGGTCGACACCGCGGGTGTGCCCGATGTGCCGGTGCGGGGTTATGGCACACCGACCCGCAGTAACGCCTTCGGTAAAGCGGTCATCGCCGATATCAACAGCTATCAGCGCACCGCCGCCAGCGTTGACCTGGAGAACCTGCCGAACAACGTCGAAGCCACTCAATCGGTGACGCAACTGACACTCACCGAAGGCGCTATCGGTTATCGCTCCCTGGAGCTGGTTTCCGGCATGAAAGCCATGGCGGTCCTGCGCCTGCCGGACGGCAGTTCACCGCCCTTCGGTGCGACGGTGAAGAACCTCAAACAGCAGGACACCGGCGTGGTGAATGACGGCGGCGATGTGTACCTCAGTGGCATTCAGCCTGGCGAGCAAATGGTCGTCAGCTGGGGAGGAACCGAGCGCTGCATCCTCACGCTCCCTGTCACGTTGCCAACCGATGGCTTGAGCGATGCCCTGCAACTGCACTGCCAGATGGTAGCCA
This sequence comes from Pseudomonas sp. MWU16-30323, assembly GCF_020515595.1. Lineage (NCBI taxonomy): Bacteria > Pseudomonadati > Pseudomonadota > Gammaproteobacteria > Pseudomonadales > Pseudomonadaceae > Pseudomonas > Pseudomonas sp. MWU16-30323. The sequence goes on along the minus strand of NZ_JAIWYM010000003.1, from coordinate 281,322 downwards.
CTGAACAACCTGTGCCCGAGCCAGCTGTGCTGACCGGCAAGCGTAACGATACGGAGAACGTAGCCTCATGAAACTGAACATGCGCCTCGCCGCCCTGCTGATACTGGGTTTGAGCCCGAGCGCCCACGCCGCTGTCGGCCTGGACCGTACCCGCGTGATTTTCGATGGCGGCAAAGAAGCCACCAGCGTGAACATCACCAACAACAATACCCAGTTGCCCTATCTGGCCCAGGGCTGGATCGAGGACGAGGCGGGCAACAAAATCACCTCGCCGCTGATCGTGCTGCCGCCGGTCCAGCGATTGGAGCCGGGCAAACAGAGCCAGGTGAAAATCCAGGCGTTGCCGGCGGCCAAGTCGCTGCCCCAGGATCGGGAGACGGTCTACTACTTCAACCTGCGGGAAATTCCGCCGCGCAGCGACAAGCCCAACACCTTGCAGATTGCGCTGCAAACCCGGATCAAGTTGTTTTACCGACCGTCCGCCATCGCTCCCAGCCAGCAGGACCTGTCCAACCCCTGGCAGGAAAAGCTGACCCTCAACCGTGACGGCGAGGCTTATTGGGTGATCAACCCAACGCCTTACTACGTCACCCTGGTGGATGCGCGCAGCAGCAAGGAGGGCAAGACCCTACCCGGCTTCGAGCCTGTGATGGTCCCACCCAAGGGCTCGCTGTCCCTGGGGCCGATTGCCAAGGCGCTCGGCACCACCCCCTACCTGGCCTACGTGAATGACTACGGCGGCCGCCCGCTGATGGCCTTTTCCTGCAGTGGTGACGTTTGCACCGTCAATGGGCAAGCGTCTGCGGCTAACCAGTAGTGCCAGCGATGGGAGAGCGTCATGAAGTTGCACAAAGTGAAATTCCTGGGCTGCCTGCTGCTGCTCGTGATGGCGCCGGCGCATGCGCTGGATGAGGGCGATATCGAGGGCATGGCGGGCATGCTGAACATCATCGGGTCCATGCATGAAATGCCGTGCAGCCTGGAGATGACCTCCCTGCATCAAACGATTGACCTGGGCGACATATCGGCCAGCCAGTTGCGCCGCCCCGGCGACCAGGCCACTTCCAGGCCCTTTCAACTGCGTTTCCAGGATTGTCAGCGCACCGCCGGGAGCATCGCCAGCGAGCGTACCGGCAACCTGACCTGGAGTGCTCATCAACCCGTGCTGTCGGTGGCGTTTATCGCCCCCGCGGATGCCGATGACCCACGGCTGGTCAAGGTGCAGGGCATCACCGGTATGGGCCTGCGCCTGACCGATGCTGAAGGGCGCGATGTGCAGTTGGGCTCGCGGGGTGAACCGTTGTTTTTGCCCTTGGGCGGCAACACGCAAACCTGGCATGTGCAGCCCACGCGCACCTCTGCGCCGCTGACCAGCGGGGCATTCCGGGCCGTGGTGGATTTCAGGCTCAATTATCAGTGAGGGCAGGACAGTGGCTAGGTTAATCATTTTTATCGGTGCGGGCCTGCTGTGGGCTGTCAGCCAGGGTGTGCAGGCCGACACCAACCTGACCATCCGCGCGGTCATCATCGCGCCCCCGCCGTGTGTCATTAACAGTGGAAGTACGCTCAATGTGCCATTTGGCAATGACCTGCTGACCTCGCGGGTGGATGGGGTCAATTACCGGCGGGACGTGCCTTACACCATCCGGTGCGATCCGCCTGTTTACAGCAATGCGATGACCCTGGAACTCAAGGGCGCAGGGGCCGCGTTTGATAGCGGCGTGCTTTTGACCGGCAAGCCGGACCTGGGGGTAAAGCTGTTCGCCAACGGGGCCGACTGGCCGGTGAATTCGACCGTGCGGTTTACCCACCCCAACTTTCCCGTCGTGCAGGCGGTGCCGGTCAAGCGCGCGGGCAGCACGTTGACGGGCGGCGCATTCAATGCCGCCGCCACCTTGGTGGTCGAGTATCAATGACGAGCGCAAATGAAGAGGAACGATCAATGACATGTTGGCCGCAGCGAGCGTTGCTCGCCCTGTGTTCCATCGGCCTGTGCAGTGGTGCGTCGGCCAACCTGACGTTCAGCGGCACGCTGAACGAGCCTCCACCCTGCACGATTGATTCTGGCAGCACGATTGAAGTCGATTTTGGCGACGTCGGGACAAAGCGCGTCGATGGGGTGAAATACCGCCAGGGGGTTGGCTACACCATCCGGTGCGGCGCCTCCACATTGCCGTGGCTGCTGAAGTTGAGCGTCAGAGGTACGGAAACGACGTTTGACAACGCGGCGCTGCAAACCACCGCGCCTGATCTGGGCATTCGGCTGTATCAGAACAACCTGCCGTTTCGCCTCAACACACCACTGGACATCAGCCTGGCGGCACCGCCGACCCTGGAAGTGGTTCCCGTCAAACGGCCGGGCGCGATTCTGACCGCCGCCAGGTTCACGGCGGTGGCCACGCTGTTGGCCGAATACGAGTAGGAGGCGAGGTTATGCGACATGTAACGGTTCACAAGGGGCTGGCAACTGCCGGGCTGGCCTTGCTGCTGACGTTCAGCCTGGTTTCCCCCGCGCAGGCGGCGGACAACCTGAGGTTCAAGGGCAATCTGGTGGAGCAGGCCTGCGATGTTCGCCCCGGTGACGAGGCAATGACGGTGGAACTCTGGGACCTCACCAGCAAGCACCTCTACATCAACAGGCGTTCAGTGGGTAAACGTTTCACGCTGCACCTGGATGACTGCAACACCACGATCAGCGACTCGGTGACGATCATGTTCGGCGGCGCGGAAAACCGCGCACTGCCCGGATTGTTCGCGCTCGACGGTGGCAGTGGTGCCTCAGGCATCGGGCTGGGGCTGGAGACGCTGAGCGATAAGCCGGTGCCCGTGAACAAAGTCGGCGACGAGCAGATGTTGACCCCTGGCAACAACGTCATCGAGCTCAAAGCCTATGTGCAGGGAGAGCCGGATGCCCTGCGCGATCAGACCATCGGGCATGGCGCCTACCGGGTGACTTCTGTGTTTACCCTGGATTATCCGTAAGAGAACACTATGAAACGACTATATGGAGCCATTGCGCTTCTCGCCCTGATTGGCGTAACGACGACCGCAAGAGCAGCGGACTGCCGCGTAAACGGCGGGCCGTGGCAGACGGTCAACCCCGGCGGGTCCTTCAACCTGCAAGTGCCGGTAACGGTCCGAGTAGGCTCGGACACCACCCGCATCCTCCTTGAAGGGGCGAACATCGAGTGCAGGTTCACCGCCTTTGGGGGGGCACCTTCGTTCGAGGACTACTGGTCAACCTCGACAGCAGTCGGCCCCGCCTGGACGCCTGGTCCAAAGTTCTCCGGCCTTGGCACCGGCTTGCGCATAAACGGTACGTTCTATAACACGCCGGTCCCGAGTAACGTTCGGATAGCAACCATCCCCAATAACGGGAGGGGCGTCCCGATCGCTGTAACGCCCTATATTCTGCTGCGCAACAATCCGGTGACCCCCGTCGACGTTCGAATTGGGGATGTTCTCGGGGTGTTACGTCTGAACCAGACAAACAACTACGATTCGGGTTGGACGCGGCTCATTCTGACGTACACCGCCGCCAACAACTTCTCGATCTCCCCCTCTACCTGCACGATCAACAATAACAACCCGATCGAGATCAACTTCAACGACGTTCACCAAAGGGCAATCGGCAGCGACCCCCTGACCACCTCCATTCGCACCATCCGCAGGCTCACCTACGCCTGCCCGGACCCCGGAATCACCACGCCGATCACCATCACTTACAAAGGCACCCCGTCCTCGTTCAACCCCAACCTGTTGACCATGAGCAACCCGAATGTGGGCACGGCCATGCTTTATGCGGGGTCTGCGGTGCGCGTGAACGGCTCATTCCTGACCCGCATTACCAACAGCAGCGGGAGCGACGACGTGACCTTTGCGCTGGTCTCGCGGCCGGGGTCCCTGCCGGCCGCCGGGCCCGTGAGCGGCAGCGGTGTGTTGGTGATGGGGGTGCCGTAATCCCGGCCAGCACCTGAGCCGAACACGAGTGTCGGTTTCCTCAACCGGGGCTGGCGGTGATTGCCGGCCCCGGCTTTTTCAGGGGTTATTCGTCTGAGTTCGGCTCCCGGTTGCGACGACCTTCATGGCGCTCCAGGGCCTCGCGGGTGAGTTGGCGCAGCCACTCTTTTTGCTGGTAGCCCAGGTCATTGAGCAGTTGCTCGTAGAGGGCGTCGGGCATCGGTTCTTCACCCACGGCGGTCTGCGCCTTGCCCAGTGTTTCCAGCAACTCGCGGGCGGTATCGCGCAGGGCTTGCTGTTCTTGCGCCGGCAGGCCGGGGGCCCATTTGGCCTGGTTTTCCTGGAGCGCTTCGAGGGCGAAGAAGCGTTCATCAAAGCGCAATTCGTTGAGCTGGTCTTCGCGTTGGTGGCTGTCGCGCAGGTAGTGTTCCCAATAAGGTTCCAGCAGCATCTGGTTGACCAGGCCGTCACCGTCTCCCAGGGCCAGCACGCTCCAGTAGGCGTGTTCGATTTGCACCGTGCTGACGTTGGCGGTTTCGCGGTACAGCATGTGGTCAGCCAGCCACGGCAGGTCCAGGCGCTCGGCGAGTGAGGTCTGGTAGGCCAGGTAGATATCCACCTCGTCGACCTCGCCGGGTACGCCGTCCACCATCTGGGAACGCAAGCGCTGGCCCAGGCCGCCCTGGGCCACGGGGTTGAGGCGCTGGCGGATGTCGCTGCGGATCACTTCGCCCAGGTGCTTGAGTCGAGCGGTACCCTTGCTCAAGGTCACCAGGCGCGCCTGGCGTTCAGCATCGTTGAGGCTGTAGCGCTGGGCTTCGCTGGCCAGCACTTCAATGCCCATCTCATTGAAAATCTGCGCGCCGCCGTCGGCGCACAAACCGGGGAAACTGCTGAGTTTGAACAAGTCTTCGCGCAGCTGGCTGTCGGCATGGGTGGCACGCAACAGCCGCCACACCCGCGTGGTCAAGGCCGGGCGATTGAGGGCGTAACGCACCTCATCTTCTTCGGCTTCGAAAAATGCCGGCGCCTCCAGAGACTTGAGTACTTCAAAAAATCCCTGGGAGCCATGCTCGCGCTCCACCGCGTCCCATACCTGTTGTTGTGCCAGGCGCCGGGGGCCTTCGGCTTCCGACAGCCAGAAACTGGCGTCGCCCCGGGGTTCGTAGGTGCGGTTGGGGTCGAGCCCGGCGGCCAGTCGATAGGCTTCATACCGCTGGCGATCCTGGTCGCTCAACAGGCGTCGGTCCAGGCGCGTGCGTGCGATCAGTTCGGCGGCGCTGGAGCCGGGGCGCGCCTCAGGCAGGTGGTCGATCAGCGTGCCGCTGAGGTCCAGCTCAAAGCCACTGCCCCTTGGGTGCAGGAACAGCCCGCTCGGCCAGGCGCGGATCTGGCTGCGGCTCAGATCCAGGATGCGCAGCTCGCGCATCAGGCTGACATTCGGCGTCAGGCTCAGCGGGTTATGGCTCAGGTTGAGCACCGTTAGCCGGCGCATTGCGCCCAAGGTGTTGACATCTGCCGGGCCGAGCACCAGTTGGTTGTTGCTCAGGCCCAGTTCGTACAACTGCAGCATCTGCTCCAGCGCCGGGGGCAGGCGGGTGAGGGTATTGTCATTGAGGTTCAGGCTGCGCAGTTTCGGGAAGTGGCTGAGCAGGTCGCTATGGGCCTGGCTGAAGCCTGTGTCCTGCAGGGTCAAGTGGGTCACGTGTTCAAAACTGGCGTTCAGCGGGGGCAATGTCTCGGGCAGCGGCTGGTGGCTCAAATCCAGGCGTGCGCCACTTTGGGTGTGGCCCCAGCCATCGACATGTTCGGCGAAGCGGTCGGTCCAGCACAGGTTCAGAGCGTCCCCCAGGCGCCGACGGCGGCTGCGCTCCCGACGTTCTTCGGCGCTGCCCTTGGGATGGCGGGTGGGGCCTCTGCGCCAGGTGTCGAGTTCCACATGCAGGCGCTGTTTTTCCAGGGTCAGGTTATTCAGGGTGGCGCGCAGTTGCTGTGGGCGAACGCCCTGGATCACGCGCTCGATTTTTTCCGGTGCCAGGCTGGGGAACAGCAGTTGCAACACTTCCCTGGCATGGCCGATATTTGTCTCTTGCGCGCCCGGGTTGAGCCGGGTCAGCGCCGGGCCGCCCAGCAGGGTCACCGTGTGGCGGTCGGCGACGCTGCGTTCCGGCGCCTGGGCCAGCGCCTTGCGCCGCTCGGCCAGGGGTTCGAGGCTGTCGATCAGCCATTGGCGCAACGCGCCGCCCTGGCCGGGTCGGTAGCCCAGCGGTGTGTTCGGCAGGGCGAGCAGGATGGCTTCGTACAGCGAACCCGGCGGGCTGCCGGTGACCTCATAGCCCAGGCCGGGGCGTTGCACCACGTGGCGCAGGGTGCCGGCCGTGGCGGGGCCGACGCTGCTGCGCAGCGTGCCGAGCGCGTCGCGAATTTCCAGGCGCACGTTGGCGAAGCTGTCCGTGTGCAGCTTGAGGGCGTTGAGCAGCATTTGCTCGGTATCCGGGGTGATGCGCGCGCTGTGATAAAGGCCTTCGAAGGCCAGTGTCGAACGCTCGGCCAGTGCCAGTTCGCGGGCCTGTTCCAGCAAGGCCAGGGACGGAGGTGACGGGTCGAGGCGTTGCAGGTCGGGCTCGCCGACGTGCTCCAGCAGGGTCTGTGCGGTATGTGAACCGAGCCCCGGCACGTGTTGGCGCAGCTGTTGCTGGCGCGGAGAGTCAGCCCGTTGCGCGCGCAGGTCCACAAAGTGGGTAATGGAAGACGTCTGGCTCAACACATAGTCCGCCAGGCGCTCGCGCAAGGCTTGAACACGCTGCTCGGGAGCAACCTCGGTGCCGAGCAATTGATCGATCTGCGCGCTGTCGAGAAACCCCAGTACCCGTTCCGGCAATTGCCCGGACATGACCTCGCCCAGGCTCAGGCGCAGGGTGTCGGCAGGCTTGGCATCGGCGTTGCCGTACTTGTGGGGTTCGCCGCTGAAATCGGATTTGGCGAACACCTCAATCGCCTTGTCGCTGGGCCAGCCCGCCAATTCGGTGACCATCTGTTCGAACCAGTCCGAGGACGGGTCCAGTGGCATGGCCTGGCCATTGCGGATTTTTTCGCTGGCGCGCCGGGGGTACTCATACAGTTCAAAGCGGCGCAGGGTTTCACTCAGCAAGGGCGGCGGCGGTTGGTTGCGTACATACATGCGGCGCAACACACCGTCGTCGGTGCCGCTGATGCGGCGGATGCGCTCCAGTTGCAGCTCGCTCAAGCCTTGCACCGATGGCCCCAGGCGGCGCATCAGGGTGCTGCTGGTCCACGTACGCGGCTGTTCGCCTTCATGCACCCAGGCACCCTGACCGTTGCCGGTGATACGCGGCTGGTAGGCCGAGGCGCGGCGCGGGTGCAGCACGCGATGCTCGCCGGTGTCGGGGCTGTGGCGCAGTACGTAGTGCTGATCGTCGAGGGGCAGAATCAGGCGCTGCTGGTGTTGATGCAGGCCCGACGGCAGAGGTTTGGCCTCGGGCGGCAGGCGTACATCGGCATGGGCGTAGGGGGCCAGGTCGGGGTTCCAGAGACGGGTCTGGCCGTCGGGCAGTTGCACCGGGCGCAGGCGCTCGACAAACGGCGACAGCCCGGTGCGAGCCACCTCACCCACGGCCCCGGCCCCGGCAAACACCCCGGCTTCGACCAGGCTGCGGGCCACGCCGATCAAGTGCCCGACTGCCTCGCGGCCACGGCCCTCGGCCCAGTCGACCACCCCTTCAAACACCTCATCGGCCAACTGGTAAGCGGTGTAAGCCAACATCACCTGGCCCAGCCCCGGCACGAAAGGCGTGGCCACCAACAGCGCGACATTGAGCAGGTCCGAAAGGATTTTTTCCAGGTTGTCCCACCACGCCCAACGCGCCAGGCGATCCACCTGGGCGGTGGACACGGCGATCTGCCGGGCATCGTTGAGCAACTTGTTCAACTTGACCCGGTACAGGTAATTCCACAGGTCGTTTTCGGCCTCCAGCGGGCCGCGATTGGGGTGGTCCTCGCGGATGTCCAGCGTGCTCATCACCAGCCTGGGCCGGGCCTTGAGCGCTGCCAGAAAGGCACCGCGCCGTTCGTGGTCGACGAACTGGCTGAAAAACTGCCGGTAGTCGGCCTCCTGCAACTGGCGGCTGAGTTCCTCGGCGCAGGCCTTGGGCGTGGGGTACTCCTTAAGCGGGTGCTGCGGGTCTTCCGGCACCCAGGCGAGCACCCGGCCTGCCGGCTGGCCGCCAAACAGCACGACACCCGTCAGTGGGCAATCCAGCAGGCTTGTGACGTAGCTATTGAGAGGCTGGCCGTCGAGGCTCGCATGGTGATAACCGCCAGCCAGCAGCAACAGGCTGTCATGGGCGTCCTGGGTGATGTCGCCGCGCAGCAGTGCCTGATGGGTGGCCACCGTCAGCGACGCCTTGAGGTTGGCGAGCACCGCCAGGCGCACATTCCGCGCGGTGACGGCATGGTGATAACCCACCACTTGATTGAGACGTGCCTGATACAGGGCACCGAGGTCCAGTTGGCGGCAGATACCCTTGAAGGCCACGGCGGTCAGCGACGTGTTGAGGGTATCGCGCTGACCCCGCGCGTCTTGCGGGCCAAGAAAAGCAAAATCGATAAACTCATCGCCAGCGGTAAAGTTGTGCAGGGCGGCGTCAAGCAACGACAGCGTGCGGCTCTGCTGGCCGTGTTTGACGCCGATCACCCACCAGGCTTTTTCGGCGTTGGCGTACGTGCGCAGAACGGTGTTGCGCACATCCATCTCGCCGTAGGCGGCGAGGGCTTTTTTCAACAAGGGTTCGGCGAAGGCGTAAACGTCGGTCAGGCCGTGGAATAACACGTCGAGGCGGTTCTGGGTCTGCCATTGCCGGGCAATGGCAGCCTTGAGCCGTTGATGCTGGCCGGGCGTGGCGTTGGGGTAGGGCGCAGGGTCGGTGAGGCCAACGGCGTGCAAGGCATCAATGCGCGCCAGGGTGGTGGTTTTGATCCACGGTGGCAGCGCATTTTCCATCAGTGTTGCGTGGTTTGAATCGAGCATGGGAAGGCCTGAATAGAACACAAGAAACCTTGAGTCTAGGGAGGAACGTCCCAAAAAAAGGCTGAGTAGTTAACACCCTAAGGCGCCTGGCATAGGGTGAGGCTTGCGGGTTGCAAATACGGGGTCAGCATCGGGGCCATGCCCTTGAGCACCTGCACCGGCAGTGCCGAGGTGAATTTGAAATCCTGGGCCGAGGTGCCTGGCACGAAGGCGGTGAGGGCGCCGAAGTGGTGGTCGCCGATGTAGAACACGAACGTCGCCGTACGATTGATCGCCTTGGAGCTGAGAATCCGCCCGCCGGCGCCGATGGCTTCGATCCGGTTGTCGCCGGTACCGGTCTTGCCGCCCATGGCCAACGGTGTACCGTCCGCCAGTTTGAAACTGCCGGACACGCGCCGTGCGGTGCCCGCGTCCACCACTTGGGACAGCGCGCCCTTGAGCGCCGTGGCGACCTCGGAAGGCATCACGCGCTTGCCGCGATTGGGGTCATTGACCAGTCGGGTTTCGTACGGGGTGTCGGCGGCAAAGCGCAGGCTGTCGATACGCAGGGTGGGCTGGCGCACCCCGTCGTTGAGGATAATCCCCACCAGTTCCGCCAGGGCCGCCGGGCGGTCGCCGGAGCTGCCGATGGCCGTGGCGAGCGACGGCACCAGGTGGTCGAAGGGGTAGCCGACTTTTTGCCAGCGCTGATGAATATCCAGGAACGCCTCGATCTCCAGCATGGTGCGGATGCGGCTGTCGCGGGCACTCTTGTGGCGGCTCTTGAACAGCCAGCTGTAAACCTCCTGGCGTTCATGTTCACTGGCGGCGGTGGCCTGGGTAAAGGTGGCGTCGGGGTGTTGCAACAGGTAGCCCATCAACCACAGGTCCAGGGGGTGAACCTTGGCGATATAGCCTTGGTCGGGCAGGTCATAGGCGCCGGGGCCATAGTTCTGGTAGAGCTTGTCGAGGCGCTCGTCGGTGAGTTTCTCAGGGCTTTTCACGCTGCTCAAATGGGCGCGGACAAAGCTGTTGAAACTGGCCTGGCTGGCATTGGGCAGCAGGTAGCGGTGCACGGCGGCCAGGCGAATGGCGGTGGGGTGCATGCCATCGAGAAACGTATCGAGGCGCGCCTGGGTATCTTTGTTGCGGTACTTTTTCCAGAACTTGAGCAGGAACGTAGTGCCCTCGCGGTCGGCAAACTGGGCCAGGTATTCCTGGCGGCGCGGGTCGTTGTCGTCCTTGAGCAACTCGGCGCTGTTGTTCGGACCCTGGTAGGTGGTGTAGCGCACCAGGTCACGCATCAGGCGAATGAACGGCAGGTTGATGGACTCACGCAGGGCTTCGATCAATGTGGGGGTGCGGCCGTTGTCCTGGCTGCGGAAGTTGTGGAAGTGGTGCATACCGCCGCCGGTGAAAAAGCCTTCGCTGGTGTTGGCCGAGTATTGGCGATTGAGGGCGGCGTCGAGCATGGCCGGCAGGTTGCGATCACTGTTCTGGATCAGGTAATCGAGGGCCCAGCGGGTGATGCGGTCCTGGTCGTCCACCGGAATCTTGCGCAATTGGGCAGCGGGCATCGCGCCGTATTTGTCGTGCAACTCGCTGACGATTTGCAGGTAGGTGGTCATCACCCGCAGCTTGGCGGTGGAGCCCAGTTCCAGCTTGCTGCCTTCGTTGATGTCGAACGGCTGGTCGGTGCTGTCGGTCTGCACCCGCACCCGCGCGCCGTCGGGGGTCATTTCGTAGAGGTTGAAACTGTAGCGCACCTGGGCGGTGTTGGCGGGCGTCAGCAACGTTGGGCCGAGCAGGCCGGTCTGCGCGGCGAAGGCCGGGTCGGCGAGGTGCTTGAGGTAGGCGCTGGCCTGGGCTTGCAGGTCCGACTGCAAGGTGCTGGTGGCAGACAGGTCGAGGCGGTCGAGGTCATACAGCGGCTGGTTGAGCAGGGCGGCCAGGCGAGTGCGGGCGACGGTAATGCCCTTGTTGGTTTCGATTGGCTGGATCGTTGGTTGCTGTTGCCAGTCACGGTAGGTGACTTTGCTGGCGAGGGCGGCGTTGGCCAGGGCCGGGTCGATCACGTTGTTCTGTGCGAGCAGGCGGATGTGGCTGTCGGTGAGGTCCGCCAGCTCCTTGTGCCCCTTGGACAAATAGTGAGACGGGCGGCGCTGGGCGATCATCAGTGACAGCACCTCGCGCAACGCCAGGCCTTTTTGCGGCAGTTGTTTGGGGTCGCTGCTGTTGAGCAGGGCGTTGGTCTGGTTGAAGTCAGCGCCGTACCACACGCGCAAGCCTTCGGCCATGCCGTGCACTTCGCCATGGCCGGGCACTGCCGACAGGGGCACGCTGTTGAGGTAGTCGCGCACGATGCCCTGGCGGGCGGGGAGGGTTTGCGGGCCGTCCTGGTATGCGCGCACGCTGGCGGAAATCATCTGGCGAATTTTCTCGCCACCGGACAGGGTCAGGCCGTCGGGCGAGTGGCGGTATTTCTCCAGTTGCGTCGCCAGGGTACTGCCGCCGGCTGTCTGGCCGGGCAGGTGCAAGAGTTTAGCCGCCTGGGACCAGGCCGCCTTGGCAAACCGCGGCCAATCCACGGCCGGGTTGAGTTGAGGGATTTTCGGGTCGAGCAGGTCGCGGTCTTCGATGAACAACAGGCTGCTGACCACCACCGGCGGGATCGCCGCAAAGCTTGGGTACAACTGTTGTGGATACGTGAACTGATACAGCGGCGCGGCCCGGCAATCGGTGATGGTCAGGCCGGCCTGCATCTTTTCCGGGTAGGGCACGAACAGGCCGCGCTGGGCGTAGGCCATCAGGTCGGGGGAGAAGCGCGCCTGTGCCTGGATCAGGTAGTCACGCTTGATCAGGCGCGGCAGGAACTCGCCAAGGGCGCTGTAGCCCAGGCGCTTGTCAAAAGGCCCGGCGCCTGGATAAACCCGTGCATCGCTGGGGCCCGAATGCATTTGGTAGGTGAGGGTTGAGGCGATGTCGGAGAAGGTTTTGGCCTGCAACCTTGAAGTGCGCATTTCCCGCAGGGCGGCAAAACCCAGGGCGATCAGCGCAATTAACAGCACCAACCAGAACAGACGCCACCACAACCGTCGGCGAGGGGGAGGGCTTTGTGGCAACGGCTGTTCATCCGGGCTATCGGTGGATACCGCAGCCTTGGTCGAAGCGTTTTGCCATAAAGCGCCCATAGTCGATTGATCCATTTACGCAGATTGATCGGACTTGGTTGAAGCTTAGACGGTGGTGGGCGAGTGGGAGGGGAATTGTGAGCGTGATGTTGTTTTTGTGGCCAGGGAGCTTGTTGTGGCCAGGGAGCTTGCTGTGGTGAGGGAGCTTGCTGTGGCCAGGGAGCTTGCTGTGGTGAGGGAGCTTGTTGTGGCCAGGGAGCTTGCTGTGGCGAGGGAGCTTGCTCCCGCTGGAGTGCGAAGCACTCCCAAAGAGTCCGCCCCGGTCTAACTGAAAAAACGCATGCCCAGGCTTTGGGTCTGCTACGCAGCCCAGCGGGAGCAAGCTCCCTCGCCACAATGGTTTCCATTTCTGGTTATAGCCAGCAGGCATCCCACAAAGAGTAATCGCCGGCGCGTTCAACCAGTCCCGCTCTGATGGGGTTGGCGATGATGTACCGAGCCAAGTGACGCAAGTCTTCACCGTCCCGGATTCCCCTGTCGTGATAGCCGTTCTGCCAAAAAGCGCCTGTACGGTTCCTCGCCCGGTTGATCGTGTGCGTGCTGCGGGACTTAATCGCCTGCATCAGTTGGGGCAGGCTGCGTTGCTCAAGCTGGACTAGCCAATGAAAGTGGTCGGGCATGATGACCCAGGCGATGGAGTTCCCCCATTTTTGCTCTTGTGCGCGCCTGAACTCTGTTACCAACAGGCGACCCAGACGAAAGTCGGCAAACAGGGGCTGACGATTGTGCACGACCGCCGTCACCAGATAAGCCCTGCCGGGCTCGCTGAATCTGCCGGTCCGCAGGCGATGGGATTGAGGGCGTGCTGGCATTCCATTGCAGTCCTTGTTGCTCCAGATGAATTGACGCTAGCAGCCTGATAGAGGCTTTGATCCCAGAATTGTTGAGTACACATTTCCGTGCCTGGAAACTCACTGTGGTGAGGGAGCTTGCTGTGGTGAGGGGGCTTGCTGTGGCGAGGGAGCTTGCTCCCGCTGGAGTGCGAAGCACTCCCAAAGAACGCCCCCCGGTCTGATTGATAAACCGCATGCCCAGGCTTTGGGTCTGCTACGCAGCCCAGCGGGAGCAAGCTCCCTCGCCACAGCAATCTCCCTCGCCACAAAGTGCCGAGCTAGAGCCTCCCCCGCCGGTAAATCCGCCAAAGGTCGGGGCATGACGTTGCACCATTACCGTGCAATACTCGCGGCCGTTTGTTGGCGAAGGTTCCTACGCTGGCCAGGTAATGCTCCTCCGCAAAAGGCGTGTTTACCGAGAGTTCCCGCTGAATCTTGCCGTTTATAGAGTGAAAACCCCTGGGTTTAGCTTTTTATACTGCACCCCCGCTGATCTGGCCTGGCCAGACCGTTTTACCCAAAAGGTGAACCGGAAACGGTACGCCCTGGCAGACCCGCCACGACGCTCCGGACTCGGTGGCTCATATCCAATAACAAGACGAGGTTGTATCCCTATGCCCGCTGGCAATCACCTGCCCCAAGGCGAGACCGCTCAGGGCGGTCCGCTGAAACGCGAACTTGGCGAACGGCATATTCGCCTGATGGCCCTCGGCGCCTGTATCGGTGTCGGCCTGTTCCTCGGTTCGGCCAAGGCCATTGAAATGGCCGGCCCGGCAATCATGCTGTCCTACATCATCGGCGGCCTGGCGATCCTGGTGATCATGCGCGCCCTCGGCGAGATGGCTGTGCACAACCCGGTGGCCGGCTCCTTCAGCCGCTACGCCCAGGATTACCTCGGCCCGCTGGCGGGCTTTCTCACGGGCTGGAACTACTGGTTCCTGTGGCTGGTAACCTGTGTCGCAGAAATCACCGCCGTCGCCGTGTACATGGGCGTGTGGTTCCCCGATGTGCCACGCTGGATCTGGGCCCTCGGCGCGCTGGTCAGCATGGGCACCATCAACCTGATCGCGGTCAAGGCGTTCGGTGAGTTTGAGTTCTGGTTCGCGCTGATCAAGATCGTCACCATCATTGCCATGGTGATCGGCGGCGTCGGCATCATTGCCTTCGGTTTCGGCAACGATGGCGTGGCCCTGGGGATTTCCAACCTGTGGAGCCACGGCGGCTTTATGCCCAACGGCGTACAGGGCGTGTTGATGTCCTTGCAAATGGTGATGTTCGCCTACCTGGGCGTGGAGATGATCGGCCTCACCGCCGGTGAAGCGAAGAACCCGCAGAAGACTATCCCGAGTGCCATCGGCTCGGTGTTCTGGCGCATCCTGCTGTTCTACGTCGGTGCGTTGTTCGTGATCCTGTCGATCTACCCGTGGAACGAAATCGGCACCCAGGGCAGCCCGTTCGTGATGACCTTCGAGCGTCTTGGCATCAAGACCGCCGCCGGCATCATCAACTTCGTGGTGATCACTGCGGCGCTGTCGTCGTGCAACGGCGGGATCTTCAGCACCGGGCGCATGCTCTACAGCCTGGCGCAGAACGGCCAGGCCCCGGCCACGTTCGGTACGACGTCGAGCAACGGCGTGCCACGCAAGGCGCTGCTGCTGTCGATCTTCGTCTTGTTGTTGGGCGTGTTGCTCAACTATATGGTCCCGGAAAAAGTCTTCGTCTGGGTCACCTCCATCGCCACCTTTGGTGCGATCTGGACCTGGCTGATGATCCTCCTGGCCCAGCTCAAGTTCCGCAAGAGCCTGACCCAGGCCGAACGTGACGGCCTCAAATACCGCATGTGGCTGTACCCGGTCAGTTCCTATCTGGCGCTGGCGTTCCTGGTGTTGGTGGTGGGCTTGATGGCGTACTTCCCGGATACCCGCGTGGCGCTGTATGTCGGCCCGGCGTTCCTGGTGGTGCTGACCGTCTTGTTCTACGTGTTCAAGTTGCAGCCCACCCAAGCTGCGGCACGCACCGCCAGCTGATTGTTCTGCGCTCAACAAAAAGCCCCTTTCGGGGCTTTTTGTTTTTCAGGCGATGGCGATGCGTGCCGGTTGGGTGAGCCGCTTGTTCAAATCCAGCCAGGCCCCCAGCAACGCCATCAGCCCTGCGCCTGCCAGTGCGGTGAAGATTTGCATGGCGAAGGCATCGCCGGTGATCGCATTGATCATGTCCGCCAGGGGCGCCAGCAGCACCCCCAGGCAGAACACTTCCAGGGAGTAACGCCCCATGCGGCAGGTTTGTTGTGCCAGCCAGTTTTGCGTCCAGGCGCGGCCGGGCAACAGTTTGGCGATGACATAGGCCAGGGCCAGGAAGTGCAGCAGACGCACCGGCGACAGGTCGGTCTTGCTGATGGGGTACAGCAGGTCACTGAGTGCCGATGGCATCAGCGCATCGTGGATTTCCGGCCAGCGCCACGAGAGCGTGAGAACCCCCGCCACCAGCGCGTACACCGCCGCAGCCACGAACAGCGGCTGACGCAACAGCCCACGGGTTTCTGCGGGACGTGGCTGCTGCGCATGAATCGCCGCCGCACCGCCCAGCACAAACAGCAACTGCCAGGTCACCGGATTGAAGTACCACACGCCGTCGGCAATCGCCGACAGGTTCCAGCCCAGGTGCGGGGCCAGCAGGTACACCGCCAGCGAAACAGCCACCACTGCCCAGGTCTTGCGCAGCAGCAACGGCAGCACCAGCGGCAAGCAACCCAGCAGCACGATGTACAGCGGCAGCGGGTCCATCAGGTTGGGCTTGAAGCGCAACAGCAACTCATCCACCAACGCTTGCTGGGGATGGGTGACGAAGTGCGTCAGGCCCATCTCTTCAACCAGGTCGCGGGTTTCCACATGGCTGTTGGCGAAGAACACGATGCCCATCAGCATCGCCAGCAAGAAGATATGCACCACGTACAGCACCCAGGTGCGTCGCCAGATTTTTACGCAGGCGATCAAGTAACCGTCGCGCTGCAGGACCTTGCCGTAGGCCAGCACCGCCGCATAACCGGCCAAAAAGACGAAGACTTCCGCCGCGTCGCTGAAACCGACGTTGCGCAGGGTGATCTGGCCCAGGGGGTTGTGGGGCACGTGATCCCAGAAAATGAAGATCAACGCCAGGCCCCGAAAAAAATCGATGCGCGGGTCGCGTCCGTTCAGCATGGCAGCGGGCTCTTGAACAAAGGGTTTAGTAATGACAAGCGGACGACGGCTTTTGCCGAGCCGTACGTCGGGCGGGGCGCAGGTTGGCGGTATTTGTAAGCAATTGCAAAGCCGAGTTTTTTGCTGAATGTCTCATCGCTTCGTTTAAACGTCGATGATCACCAGCGTGCCGTGGCTACCGGCAAGTACCGCATGGGCGATGCCGGCTTCCACCAGGTACATCTGACCGGCGACGACGTCGATGGCCTGCTCGCCGATGGACAGGCGCAAAAGGCCGTCGATCACCAACAGCCCTTCGTTGTAGTCGTGGGTTTCTTCTTCATAAGCCTGCGCGTCCATGCGCAGCACCTTGATCCGCGCCGGGCCGACCTGGCCCAGGCGGGTGGATTTCCAGGTGTCCGGCAGTGGTGCGGCGATGGCGGCAAAGTCCAGTAACGGCATGGTAAAGCTCCTTGTTTCTACGATGCCGTTCGGTGGTCCGGTTCAGCGGGGTTTTTCAGCGGGGTTTATCAGGCAGCGGCGATTTCATTCGGCTCAAAACTATCGGCCCGCGCCATCTGCCACATGCGCGAATAAAACTCGCCGTTCACTTCGCCGGTGAGTAATTCCCCTGGCTTGAGGAACACATGCAACTGCGAGAACAACTTGATCTCGGTGGCCGACATACGTCGCACCAAATGCTTGGCCGACAGTTGCGACGGGTGATCGAGACCGGCGGCGGCGAGCATTTCGGCCAGGGCCTTGAGGGTGTTGCGGTGGAAGTTGAACACGCGCTGGGCCTTGTCCGGCACCACCAGTGCCCGTTGGCGCAGCGGGTCTTGGGTGGCCACGCCGGTGGGGCATTTGTTGGTGTGGCAGCTTTGCGACTGGATGCAGCCAATGGCGAACATGAAGCCCCGCGCCGAGTTGGCCCAGTCGGCACCGATGGCCAGGACGCTGGCGATGTCGAACGCGCTGACGATCTTGCCGCTGGCGCCGAGTTTGATCTTGTCCCGCAGGTTCAAGCCCACCAGGGTGTTGTGCACGAACAACAAGCCTTCACGCAGCGGCACGCCGATATGGTCGGTGAACTCCACCGGCGCGGCGCCGGTGCCGCCTTCCTTGCCGTCCACCACGATAAAGTCCGGGAGGATACCGGTTTCGAGCATGGCCTTGGCGATGCCCATGAATTCCCACGGGTGGCCCAGGCAGAACTTGAAACCCACCGGCTTGCCGCCCGACAGCTCACGCAACTGGGCGATGAAGTGCATCATTTCGATGGGGGTGGAAAACGCACTGTGGCGCGACGGCGAGATGCAGTCTTCGCCCATCATGATGCCGCGAGTCTCGGCGATTTCCTTGGTCACCTTGTGCTTGGGCAGGATCCCGCCGTGGCCTGGTTTGGCGCCTTGGCTCATCTTGATTTCGATCATCCGCACTTGCGGGTTCTGCGCCTGTACGGCGAAGCGCTCCGGGTCGAAAAGGCCGGCGCTGGTCCGGCAGCCGAAGTAGCCGCTGCCCAGTTCCCAGGTCAGGTCGCCGCCGTTTTCCCGGTGATAGGGGCTGATGCTGCCTTCGCCGGTGTCATGGGCGAAATTGCCGAGCTTGGCCCCCTGGTTGAGGGCGCGAATCGCGTTGGCGCTCAACGAGCCGAAACTCATGGCCGAGATGTTGAACACCGAGGCCGAGTACGGCTGCTTGCACTGCGGGCCACCGACCATCACGCGAAACGCGCTGGGGTCACTCAACGGTGCAGGGCGCATGGAGTGGCCGATAAATTCAAAGCCGGACTGGTACACGTCAATCAGCGTACCGAAGGGTTTGTCGGCGCTTTCGTTCTTGGCGCGGGAATAGACCAGCGAGCGCTGGGCCCGGGAAAAGGGCAGGGCGTCGCTGTCGGATTCCAGCAGGTATTGGCGGATTTCCGGACGGATGCCTTCCACCAGGTAACGGATATTGCCCAGGATCGGATAGTTGCGGCGCACCGCGTGGGGGCTTTGCAGCAGGTCGAAAATGCCGATCAGGCTGAGGATGCCGGTGACTGTCGCGATTGGCCACACCCATTCGTGTTCGATAAACGGCATGCTGGCGAGGGTGAAAATGACGCAGGCGGCAAAGAACGCGTAACGGCTTAGTAACGACAGGCTCATACGGTTTTCCTTAGGTTCCACTCATCAGTAATACGATTTTCAGGCGTTTTGCGCCTGCAGAAAAATCGAGAACAGCTCCGACTGGGATTTGATCCCCAGCTTGCTGTACATGTGTTTCTTATGGACTTTCACGGTTTCAACAGAGATTTCCAGCTTACGAGCGATTTCCTTGCTGGAGCAACCACTGAGCATCAAACGGCCCACATCCAGCTCCCGCGCGGTGAGTTGCGCGCCCCAGCCATCGTTGTGGATCGGCGCCTGCGGGGCGCTCACCTGGTTGAGTTCATGGGGCAGGCGTTGGCGCAGCAAGCCCAGCACCCAGGGCTGAATCAGCGACAGCAGGGCAATCTGCTGCGGGTCAAAGCGCTGTTTGGAGCCCAGGGACAGGCATAAGGTTCGCCCGTCCGGTTGCTGGCAGTTGAACTGGATTTCATCGGCCACCACGTTCAGCCGGAAGTAGCGCTGGTAGTACTCGGTCAGCTCGAAATGCTCCGGGGCCACTTCGGCCAGGCGAAACAGCCCGGTGCGCGAGTGTTCGCGGCTGGCGATGTAGAAGGGGTCGAGCAGGTACAAGCCGTTGAGGTAATCCTGGAACAGATGGTCCGGCTCACCGTCCTGGCCCGGGCATTCGGCGAACACCAGGGGCTTGTGCGCGCTGCTGAACAGCAACACCACCCAACTGTCGAACGGCACATATGGGTCCAGCAACCGGACCAGCTGCGTCCAGAAATTCGGCTGGTCCAGGGCGTCTATCATCTGCCCCACCGAACGGTGCCAGGCGATGTCTTCCAGCGACAATGTCATGCATCTACCCCCATAGGGTTAACCCGGCTGCGTAATTTCCCGAGTGTTCGCGGCTGCGCATACTGCGCCACAGATAAAGAACAAGGAATCACCATGAAGGTCGAATTTGCCCAGTTGGCAGGCCGCGATAACGCCACAGCTTACAACCTTGAGCGCGCTTTGGCGGCGATTGCTGCGTGTGCGGCGGATACCCAATTGGTCGTATTCCCGGAAACTCACCTGATGGGCTTCCCGACCGCCGACACCGTGGCCGAGGTGGCCGAGCCGGTGGAGGGCCCGACCGTCCAGGCGATTATCCAGGCGGCGCGCACGCACAATATCGCCGTTGTCATCGGCATGGCCGAGAACGACGCCGGCCAGCTCTACAACACCACCTTGATGGTCACCCCGGACGGCATCGCCCTGCGTTATCGCAAGACCCACCTGTGGGCCTCGGACCGCGGCGTGTTCACCCCCGGCGACCGCTACGCCACCTGCGTGTGGAACGGCGTGCGCGTGGGCCTGCTGATCTGCTACGACATCGAATTCCCGGAAACCGCCCGCGCCCTGGCGCAGTTGGGCGCTGAAGTGTTGATCGTCACCAACGGCAACATGGACCCGTACGGCCCCACCCACCGCACCGCGATCATGGCCCGCGCCCAGGAAAACCAGGCGTTTGCGCTGATGGTCAACCGGGTGGAAGAGGGCGACGACGGCCTGATGTTTGCCGGTGGCAGTGCGCTGGTGGATCCGTTTGGCAGCTTGCTGTTCGAAGCCGGGCGCGCGGAAGGGCAGTTCAGGGTTGAACTGGACCTGGGGCAACTGGCGGCGGCGCGACAGGATTATCGCTACCTGGATGACCAGCGCTTGAAATTGCCGGGGGAGGTGATTGAGCGCAAAGACGGAACGCGGGAGTTGCTGATCCCCAAACCCTGACCCCGATTCTTGTGGCACGGATGCTGTTGTGGCGAGGGAGCTTGCTCCCGCTGGGGCGCGAAGCGGCCCTAAGATTTTGGGACCGCTGCGCAGCCCAGCGGGAGCAAGCTCCCTCGCCACAAAAGGGGTAGTCACCACAACGTGGCACCCGTTCAAAAAGCGGCTTCAACCATAAAAACTATTGTTCCTGCTGCACCGACTTCAGTCCTGCCATAACTCTAATAATTGCGCGGAGAATCGCTCATGGCTCGTTTGCAACGCACCCTGTCGCTAGGGTCGGTGGTGCTGTTTGGCATCGCCTATATGACACCGATCATTGTCCTGGGCACCTTCGGCATCCTGGCGCAATCCACCGCCGGGATGGTCCCGGCCGCTTACCTGGCCGCGCTGGTGGCGATGTTCTTCACCGCCATGAGCTACGGCCGCATGGCCTCGGCGTTCCCGGTGGCCGGTTCCGCCTACAGCTACGTGCGCAAGGCCATCAGCCCCAAGCTCGGGTTTATCGCCGGTTGGGCGGTGTTGCTCGACTACCTGTTCCTGCCCATGGCCATCTGGCTGATCGGCGCGGCCTACCTGCATTCGGCCTTTCCGGCTGTGCCCCAATGGGTCTGGGTACTGGCGTTTATCGGGGTCACCAGCGTGATCAACATCATCGGCCTGAAACTCGCCAACGGCATCAACGCCTTGCTGATGCTGGTGCAGTTCCTGGTGCTGGTCGCCTTCGTCGCGCTGTGCATCCACTACATCGGCGGTGACGCCAGCAAGCCGCTGTGGACCATCACCCCGTTCTTCAACGGCGAGATGCACATGCCGTTGATCATGAGCGGCGCGGCGATCGCCTGCTATTCGTTCCTGGGCTTTGATGCGGTCAGCACCCTGACCGAAGAAACCCGTGACCCGCGCCGCACCATTCCCCGGGCGATCATGCTGATCACCCTGATCGGCGGACTGATCTTTGTCGGGGTGTCGTACTTCGTGCAGATTGCTCACCCATCGTTTGAATTTACCGACGTGGATTCCGCCGCCTACGAGATCGCCCGCAACATTGGCGGCGACCTGTTTGTGTCGATCTTCCTGATCGGCCTGATCGTCGGCCAGTTCGCGTCGGGGCTTTCGGCCCAGGCCAGTGGTTCGCGGTTGCTGTTTGCAATGGGGCGCGACGGGGTGTTGCCCAAGTCGTTCTTCGGTACTTTGCATGCGCGCTTCGGTACGCCGGTCAACAGCATCCTGCTGTGCGCGGTGGTGGCGTTACTGGCGTTGAGACTGGACGTCACCACCTCGACCTCGTTCATCAACTTCGGCGCGTTCCTGGCTTTCAGCCTGGTGAACCTGTCGGTGATCTTCCACTACTGGATCGGCGCGAAGCAGCGCGGGTTGCGGGAGCTGGTGTTGTTCCTGGTGTTCCCGACCATCGGCCTGGTGGCGGATTTGTGGTTGATGGTCAGCCTCGATCACCTGGCGATCTACCTGGGCCTGAGTTGGTTGGCGATTGGCCTGGTGTACCTGGGTTTCCTGACGCGGGGCTTCTCGCAACAGCCGCCGGAAATGGACTTTCAGGAAGCCGCATAGAAGCTCGGGGTCTATTCTTATTGCAATCGGTTCTCGTTTGGGTGCATCATTTGTGTTACTGTATAACACTTGATGTTCACCCAGACGCCCCGGAGGCCTTATGAAACCTGGTATCCACCCCGACTACCGCACTGTCTTGTTCCATGACACCGCCGCCGACGTTTTCTTCTTGATCGGTTCCACCGTGGAAACCGACCGTACGCAAAAACACAGCGACGGCAACACCTACCCTTACGTGCTCCTCGACGTGTCCAGCGCCTCGCACCCGGTGTACACCGGCCAGCAGCGCAAGACCCAGTCCGAAGGCCGCATCGCCGGCTTCAACAAGCGGTTTGCGTCGTTTGGTTCGAGCCCGAAGAACGCCGAAGCCTGAGCCTGTCCCCTGTAGAGGTTTGCCTTTACAGGGGATCTGTCGTCTGGCGAATCGGCAACACCACCCGAAACGTCGTGCCTTTGCCCACTTCGCTGTTCACTGAAATGGTGCCGTGATGCTTCTTCACAATGCCATACGACAGCGACAGCCCCAGGCCTGTCCCTTCGCCCACCGGCTTGGTGGTGAAGAACGGGTCGAAGATCTTCTGCACGGTCTCCGGCGCGATCCCGCAGCCGGTGTCCGCCACTTCCAGCCAGACCTGGTCGCCCTCCACGCCATTGCTGAGGGTGATGGTGCCGCGTTCCGGGCCCATGGCCTGGGCGGCGTTGATCACCAGGTTCATCACCACCTGATTGAGCTGCGAGGCCAGGCATTCAATGTCCGGCAGCACCTGGAAATGCTTGACCACATCGGCCTTGTACTTGAGTTCGCTGGCGACGATATTCAGGGTAGAGTCGATACCCTGTTGCAGGTTTGCCCACTGCCATTTCTCGTCGTTGTCGACCCGCGAGAAATCCTTCAGGTCCTTGACGATCCGGGCCACGCGACCAATGCCGTCCTTGGATTCGTGGATCAGAATCGGAATGTCTTCCTTGAGAAACTCCAGGTCCATGGCGTTGCGCAGGCGTTGCAATTGCGCCAGGCATTCGCCGGGCGCAAGGGCTTCTTCGGCCTGCTGGTAGGCGTCGAGCATCTGCTGCAACTGTTTGAAGTAGCCGTCCAGGGTGCTCAGGTTGGAGGAGATGAACCCCACCGGGTTGTTGATTTCATGGGCCACGCCCGCCGCGAGCTGGCCCAGGGACGCGAGTTTTTCCGACTGCACCAACTGGCTTTCCAGTTGCTTGCGCTCATCGATCTCCAACTGCAGCGCTTGGCTGGCCAAGGTCAATGCCTGGGTACGCTGCTCCACCAGATGTTCCAGGTGACTGGTTTGCAGGGACGCACGCCGGGCCATGTCCCATTTGGCGGCCAGGGTGTTAGCCATCTGTTGGACTTCGATGTTGTCGAAGGGCTTTTTCAGGATCAGCAGGCGGTCATGGCCCTGCAGCCGAAACAGCAGTTCTTCCCAGGAGTAATCGGAGTAGGCGGTGCACACCACCACTTGCAGTTGGGGGGCGACTTTCCATAATTCTTCGATGGTTTGCGCGCCGTCCCAGCCCTGGGGCATGCGCATGTCGACAAAGGCCAAAGCGTAGGGACGCTCCTGTTGCATGGCCTGGCACAGCAACTGCAATCCTTCCTGGCCGCCGTAGGCCGAATCCAGCTCAAAGGCCAGGGCCTGGGGTGTGGCGCTGTCGCCGAAGAGCGCGGTTTCCATCTCATCCAGTTGTTGGTTCGCGTCCACGGGCGGCATCAAAATCTTGCGAAAGTCCTCGTGAATCGACGGGGTGTCGTCGATCAATAAGATTCGCCGGTTCGGTGGTTTATTCATGCTCAGGTCCGTACGGGATCAAGGGGGATGAGCAAGGTGAACAACGCACCTTTGCCCGGCCCATCGCTGTGGGCAGTCAGGCGGCCCTTCATTTCCAGGGCCGCCAGGGCGCAGCTGTGCAGGCCAAAGCCGTGGCCTTCCTTGCGGGTGGTAAAACCGTGGGTGAAGATTCGCGTCATGTTTTCTGCGGGTATGCCTTCGCCTTCGTCCTTGACGCTGATCTGCAAGGTGCCGTCGTTCAGCGGCAGCACCGTCAGGGTCATTTGCCGGGTGCGGTCGGTGAGGTTGGACATGGCGTACTTGGCGTTGCTGATCAGGTTGACCAGGATCAGCAGCAACCGATGCTTGTCGGCCATGATCTCGGGGACGTCGTGGTAGTGCTTGACCACGGTCACATGGTGGCGGCTCAAGGCCCCGGAATTCATGCGCAGCGCATCCTCCATCAAGGCGCTGATATGCACCGGCTCCAGCAGTGTGGATGCGCCGGCGTAGGACTGCTGGGTGGAAACAATGTCCTTGATGTGGTCGACGCTTTTGCTCAGTTGCGCCAGTTCCTCGGTGAGGCTCTGCTGTTCAGTGGCGATGGCCTCGACCAACTGGTTCAGGTAATCGGGCAACAACTTGCCTTTTTCATTCTCGGTGAGAAAGGTCCCCAGGTCGCGGCGGTGCTCGTTGATCAACTGCATGGCCTTGCCCAGCCCCAGCGCCTTGCTGGTGCGCAGCTTGCGCGTCACCAGCTCGGCGGAGATGTTCACGCTGTTGAGTACGTTGCCGACGTTGTGCAGCACGTTGGTCGCAATTTCCGCCATGCCGGCCTGGCGGGCGCTGTCCATGAGTTCACCTTGGGCGTCCTTGAGTTCCCGGGTACGTTCCTCGACGCGTTGCTCAAGGTTTTCGTTGACCACATGCAAGGCCCGGTTGACCCGGTTGATCTCGGCGAAACTGCGCAACAGGCGAATCGCCAGGTACAGCAGCAGCGCCACCAACAAGGTCGAAAACACCAGCAGGTAGCGATGGTATTTCTGGTCGAGCAAGTCGGCGGCCGCCTGGTCCTGGTTGAGCTGGTTGGTCAGGTCGTCCAGGCGTTCGGCCAGCGGCACGGCGGCGATGCGTTCGAGCAGGTCGTTGACCACGGGCTGTTCCCGCAGGATCAGCGAAAGGTGCTTGCTGAGAATATCCACCGGCACCTGGAACGACTCGGGCAGGCTCAGTTTGTTGATCGCCAGTTTGTTCAGGCCCACCAGAATGTCGGCGGCCTTGTCGTCGCTGGTCACCTGGGCGAATTCGAGGCTGCTCAGGAGTACGTCGTAGGTGTCGGTGGCGATGCTTTGCTGAAGCAGCTTGTCGCCGTCGGTGAGTGCCAGGAACTGCGCCTGGATATCGTCTTCGGCGGTAGGCAGGAAGGCCAGGGAATTGCGCAGTACCGCATTGTGGGACTTGAACCGCTCCACCAGCCGGGCCTTTTCCTGGATCGCCTGGCGATAGGCGTCCTGGCTGGATTGCCAGCGGGCCGGGTCTTCGTGAGTGTTCTGCGATTCGCGGCGCTCAAGCTGGGCCCACAGCTCGTTTATCTCTTTGAGGGGGGCGACCAAGGGATCGTAGTTGTGGGTCAGGGCAATCCTGGCCTTGAGCACTTCGCTGTCCCATTGTGAGTTCAGTTGCTTGATTTCGCGGATCAGGTCGCGGGATTCGGAGTAGGTGGTCTGCTCGCTCGATGACTTGAGGTACAGGAATACCAGGATCGAGGCGAGTATCAGGGTCATGGCGCTGAGCATGAGCTGGGTGGCGCGGCGGGAGAGCTTCATAGGGGCTTGCCTGCCCATTCGCCGGTCAGGGTTTTCAGAAACAGCACGATCAGGGTCTTGTCTTCCGCGGAGGGAATGCGCCCCAACTGGTACTTGAACATCACGTCGACGGCTTCTTCGAGGGTCTTGGCCGAGGCGTCGTGAAAGTACGGGGCGGTGACTGCCACGTTGCGCAGGCTGGGCACCTTGAACACGTTGCGGTCTTCCTCGTCCTTGGTCAGCAGGTAGCGTCCCAGGTCGGCTTCGGTGGGGTTGCCACGGGCTTTGAAGTAGTCGTCCATGACGCCGAATTTCTGGTACATGTTGCCGCCGATATTGGCGCCCTGATGGCAGGCGATGCAGCCGTACTCCTTGAAGCGCTGGTAGCCGTATTTTTCTTCAAGGGTGAGGATGTCGGTGTTGCCCTGCAGGTATTGGTCGAAGCGCGAATTGGGAGTGAGCAGCGTTCGTTCATAGGTCGCCAGGGCATTTTGCACCGTGGCAGGCGTAATGCCGTCGGGGTAGACCTGTTGGAAGGTGGCCTGATAGTAGGGCAGGGCCGACAAGGTCCGGATCACGGTTTTCCAGTCGTTGCCCATTTCCAAGGAGCTGGTGACCACTTGTTCGACCTGCGCTTCAAGAGTGTCGACCCGTGCGTTCCAGAATTGTTTGAAGTTCAGGCTGGCGTTGAACACGGTCGGGGTGTTGAGCGCCACGGGCTTGCCGTCGAACCCCAGGGAAAACGGCTGATTGTCGACGCCGCCGGTTTGCAGGTCATGGCAGCTGGCGCAGGACTTGGTGTTGTTGACCGACAGTTGTGTTTCGTTGAACAACTGGCGCCCCAGCTCCACCGTTGCCGGATCCAGTTGCGGTATCGGCGGCAGCGGCTTGAGCGGTTCGTCCAGGGGCGCGGCCATCACGGGCAGGCAGGTCGCCAGCCAAAACAGGATGGCGAGCCCGGGCACCCATGAAGACCGGTGAACATTGCGTGGCGTGGCGTCGCTCAAGCGATGATTCCTTGGGGAAGAAGGTTATTGGCTAGGCATCAGGGTGCGTGGTCCGGCTTGCATGAACTGGGCGAATTCATCGGCTGCCACAGCCTTGCTGAACAGAAAACCCTGGCCTTCTTCACACTGGTGAGCCCTGAGGAAGTCCAGTTGCTCAACCGTCTCCACGCCCTCGGCAATGATGTTCAGGTCCAGGCTTTTACCCAGGCTGATAATCGCGCTGATCAGTTGTGCGTCCTGGGTGTTTTTACTCAAGCCACGAACGAACGATTGATCGATTTTCAGCACATCAATGGGAAAGCGCCGCAGGTAGCTGAGGCTGGAATAGCCGGTGCCGAAATCATCCACGGCCAGGCGCACCCCCATGGTCTTGATCGCCCGTAAGGTAACCAGGGTCTCCTCGACGTTTTGCATCAGCACACTTTCGGTAATCTCCAGCTCCAGCAAGCCCGGCGTGAGGTGGGTGCGCTCGAGGATGGCTGCCAGGTTGGCGACAAAATCCCGCTGGCGAAAATCGATGGCCGAGATGTTCACTGAAATACAGATCGGCGCCATGCCGGCTGCCTGCCAGGCTTTCGCTTGCTCGCAGGCCTGGCCCAGCACCCATTGGCTCAGGAGCACGATCAGGCCGCTGTCCTCGGCCACTGGGATAAAGGCCGACGGGTAGACCCAGCCGTGATCGGGCTGGTACCAGCGAATCAAGGCCTCCGCGCCGACAATTCGGCCGCTGTTCAAGTCCAGTTTCGGTTGGTAGTGCAACACAAACTCGTTGCGTTGCAGGGCCAGCCGAATCGCGGTCTCCAGGCTGTGTTGTTCCTGGGCGTGGCGGTTCATGTCATCGATGAAAAAGCTGAAGTCATTCGGGCCGTGATCCTTGGCGGCGTGCATGGCGGTTTCGGCTTTCTTGATCAATTCCACAGCGCTGAAACTGTCATTGGGGTAAATGCTGATGCCCAGGCTGGCGGTGACGCTCAGGTCGTGGCCGGCCACGTAGCGGATGTGGCTGACCACCTTCAGGACTTTCTCGGCGATGTGCTGGGTTTGCTGGGGATGATGAACGTCGTTGAGGATCAGCACGAACTCGTCGGAGCCGTAGCGAAACACCGAGTCCGACTCGCGCACTGTCGCCACCAGGCTTTGGCTGACTTGCTTGAGCACTTCATCGCCCACTGGGTGGCCCAGGGCGTTATTGATGCGCTTGAAGCGGTCCAGGCCGATAAACATCACCGCCAACTGGGTGTCATGGCGCCGGCAGGCGGCGATGGCCTGGGTCAGCCGGTCTCCCAGCAGCGTGCTGTTGGGCAGGTCGGTGAGGGCGTCGTATTGCAACAGGTGCGAAACCTTGAGCAGTTCCTGCACCCGTTCCTCCACCGTACGCTCCAGGCCCATCAGCTTGAGGGCGGCATCCTGTGCGAGCTGCCATTTCCAGGTCAGGGCACTGGCCATCTGGCGGATTTCGAGGTTGTCGAAAGGCTTTTTCAGGATCAGCAGTTGGTCGTCGTATTTGAGGCGCGCTTCGATGGCTTCGAAGGAATAATCGGAATAGGCCGTGCACAAGGCGATTTGCAGGTGAGGGTCGACAGCCCACAGTTGCTCGATGGTCTCCAGCCCGTCCCAGCCTGGCGGCATGCGCATGTCGATAAAGACCAGGGCGTAGGGGGTGTTGGCAGCCAAGGCCTTGGTCACCAGGGCCAGCGCTTCCTCGCCTTGATAGGCCGAGTCCAGCAGGAACGTCTGGCGCACGGCCGGGGCGGTGCCGAACAGGGTCTCTTCGATGCTGTCCAGGGATTGGCCGCCATTGGCGTCGGCTTCGAGGATCTTGCGGAAGTCTTCGTGGATCGAGGCGGTGTCGTCGACGATCAGGATTCGCCGATTGGCCCGTGCAGAGCGCGGGTTCATGAGCGGTTCCAGGGGGCGCTCAACTGCATATTCTGGCGCATGTGGCTTCCTTACCTTGAGTGCATCGGTAAACAGGGACGGTCATGGGCTTCTTGCCACAAGCATAGTTGGCTCCCTTGAATAAGTCGGCCAGTTGGCGTCAAATCAACGCCAGTTACCCCCGCATTCATCTAGCGCTCAATGCTCCTGCAAGTACAGCGATTGATGACGACGGGCGCGCAATGGTGCAATTTTGTGTCATTGAGAGGAGGTGTCGCCATGGACGAGCAACTAGCAACGACTGCCCCCTACACCCCCACGATTTTGCTGGTCGACGACGAAGAGTCGATTCTCAACAGCCTGCGCCGTTTGCTGCGCGGCCAACCCTACGACGTGCTGCTGGCCGGCAGTGGCGCCCAGGCCCTGGAAATCATGGCCGCGCGGCCCATCGACCTGGTCATGACCGACGCCCGCATGCCGGCCATGGACGGCGCGATGCTGCTGGCCGAGACCCACCGGCTGTACCCCGCTACCACGCGCATCCTGCTGACCGGCTACGCCGACATGAGCATGATGATCAAGGCGATCAACGAAGGGCAGATCCACCGCTACATCAGCAAACCCTGGAATGACGAGGAAATGCTCCTGACCTTGCGCCAGTCCCTCGAGCACCAGCATTCCGAGCGCGAGCGGCTGCGCCTTGAGCAGTTGACCCGGGAGCAGAACGACCAGTTGAAAGTCCTTAATGCCACCCTGGAAAAACGCGTGGTGGCGCGCACTTCCGAGCTGCAGCAGACCGCCGACATGCTCGACCTGGCCTACGATGAGCTCAAGCGCAGCTACGTCACTGGTACCGAGGTGTTTTCGCTGCTGGCCAACCTGCGGCTACCCAAGGAAAAACAGACCAACCGCCAACTGATCGAACTGATCCGCGTGTACTGCAAGTTCCAGCCCATGGATGAAGCCAGCGCGCGCGACCTGACCATGGCCGCTGCGCTCTACAACATCGGCAAGTTAAGCTGGAGCGACAGCATGATGATCTCTCCCAGCGACCTGCTGCACAGCACCGACCGTGAGCGTTACCGGGCGTATCCG
The DNA here is from genome assembly GCF_020515595.1 of Pseudomonas sp. MWU16-30323. Classification (NCBI taxonomy): domain Bacteria; kingdom Pseudomonadati; phylum Pseudomonadota; class Gammaproteobacteria; order Pseudomonadales; family Pseudomonadaceae; genus Pseudomonas; species Pseudomonas sp. MWU16-30323. Next base: position 252,129 of record NZ_JAIWYM010000003.1, on the reverse strand, counting down.
ACCCAGAGCGAATCGTTGCTGATGACCCTGGAACCGATGAAAGACGCGGCACGCTTGATCCGCCATCACCAGGAACGCTGGGACGGCAGCGGCTTTCCCGACCACCTCAAGGGCGACGCAATTCCGCTGGGCTCGCGGCTGTTGAAACTGGCGGTGGATTTCATCGAACTGCAACGCGGCTTGATCCTTGAGCGGCAGATGAACAGCGACGAAGCGCTGCTTTACATCCGCAAATACGCCGGGCGCCTTTACGACCCGGAGATGGTGGAAGACTTCATCCAGGCCTGCGCGGCGTTTCTCAGTGACGTGACCCTGGGCGATCCGTCGGTCAAGGTCCTGACCACCCGCGAACTCGCCGAAGGCATGGTGCTGGCGCGCAACCTCAACGCCGACAACGGCATGCTGCTGCTCAACGCCGGCAAGGTGTTGAACCTGCCGCTGGTGGACAAGCTGATTGCGTTCGAAGCCATGGAAGGGGCGAAGTACAGCGTCTTCATCAAGGCGCCGGATGAGGCGCTGCTTTCGGGCTGAGGCCGGTTCATGGGATCCTTGCGCCTTTGTATTCAAGGCGACCTTCCCATGACCTCCACCATTCGCATCGCCGCCGCCCTGCTGATCGGCAGCGACGGCCAGACCCTTTTGGTACGCAAGCGCGGCACCCAGGCCTTCATGCAGCCAGGCGGCAAGATCGACGCCGGTGAGCAACCTGCCGAGGCCCTCGCCCGTGAGCTGCACGAAGAACTGGGCCTGCGGATTGACCCGGCGGCGGCTGTTTACCTGGGGCAGTTCTCGGCGCCGGCGGCGAATGAGCCGGGGTTTGTGGTGCAGGCCGAGCTGTTCCAGGTGCACATCGACGTGGCGGTGACACCGGCTGCCGAGATTGAAGAGGTGCGCTGGATCGACCCGGCCGGCGACGGCGGTTTGCAGCTTGCGCCGCTGACTCGGGATTTGATTCTGCCGTTCTATCGCTCGTCGCTGATCCCTGCCTGACCTTGTGGCGAGGGAGCTTGCTCCCGCTGGGGCGCGAAGTGGCCCCAAGATTTCTGGGTCTGCTGCGCAGCCCAGCGGGAGCAAGCTCCCTCGCCACAGGTACCCGCTATTTATCAGCGTACGGCGCTGACCCCGTCCAGGGTCGAAAACGAGGTGTCCTTGGCCGTCAGCAGAAAATCACGCATGTACGGCGCGTCCAGCATGTCGGCGCGAATCCCGGCGTACAGCGTGGCAAACAGGCCTTTTTCCCCCAGCCGCTTGGCTTTCACATAGCCCCGGGAGCTGTATTCATGCAGCGCCCAGTGGGGCATGCCGCACACGCCGCGACCGCTGGCCACCAACTGCATCATCATCACCGTCAGTTCCGAGGTACGCACCTGGGCGGGTTCCACGTCGGCGGGTTCCAGGAAGCGGGTGAAGATGTCCAGGCGATCCCGTTCCACCGGGTAGGTGATCAGGGTTTCGCTGATCAGGTCTTCGGGCACGATGTAAGGCTTGTTCGCCAGCGGGTGCTGGTTGGCCACCGCGAGCATGGCTTCGTAGGTGAACAACGGCACATAAGTGATGCCCGGCAGTTCCAGCGGGTCGGAGGTCACCACCAGGTCCAGGTCGCCACGGGCCAGGGCCGGCAACGGCGCGAAGGCGAAGCCGGAGGCCAGGTCCAGTTCCACTTCGGGCCAGGCGTCGCGGAATTGGTCGATGGTGGGCATCAGCCACTGGAAACAGCTGTGGCATTCGATGGCCATGTGCAAACGCCCGGCCGTGCCGCCGGCCAGGCGTGCGATGTCGCGTTCGGCACCGCGCAGCAAGGGCAAGGTGGCATCCGCCAGTTGCAGCAGGCGCAGGCCGGCACTGGTGAAGCGCAGTGGCTTGGTCTTGCGCACAAATAGCTGCATGCCCAGGCGTTCTTCAAGCTCCTTGAACTGGTGGGAGAGCGCTGATTGCGTCAGGTGCAGGCGCTCAGCGGCCTCCACCAGGCTGTCGGCTTCGCGCAAGGCGTGCAGGGTCTTGAGATGGCGGATTTCGAGCACGGGGTCTCCATGAATATAACTGGTGACAAATTCGGATTGGTTGAGTTTGTCTCATGTTGTTATGCCTGTCGACCGTCGTGCTCAAGTCCCGCCGCCTTCACACCCCGGCAAAGTGCCGGGTGGCCAGCGGTCGCCCGATATTGCCGCGCCAGATCGGATCCACCGTGGCCCCGGCTTGCGCCTGGGCGACTTGCCATTGCAGGCCCAGGTTGCGCTGCTCGGGGATCTTCAAGTGGGCCTTGATGAACTCGTCGAACTGCGCCCCGGCCTTTTCGTAATGAAAATGCGCATACCACAGGGGGACGGGCGGCGTTTGTGTCAGGTCCTGAACCACGTATTCCTGAAGAAAATCCGCCCGTCCTTTCTTGCCTTCATTGAGGTTGCGAGCCGGTTCACCCTTGCGAATATCCACCACCCGTTGTTCGCGAAGGTAGTCCAGATAACCTTCGGTGGGGGTTTTGCTGGCGAGGGTCTGGCGGATGCGCAGGTTGCGGCCCTTGATGGTCAGTTCCGCGGCCTTGGCACGCAGTAGGCGCACGAGTTTTTCGGTGGGGTCCAGGCGTTCCAGGCGATTGGCCCGCAAGTTCAACTCGGCCGCTTCGCTGACCAGCAGGTGCTCCAGGTCCACCGGCAGCATTTTTTGCTCGATATAGGCGATGACGCGGCTTTCGTACTGCGCGACGTTGTCCAGGCGAGCCCTGGCTTCGCTCGCCACGAACTGCTTGACGTTGGATTCCGGCGGCGCGGGCTCCGAGGCGGCACTGTCCTTGAGCCGGGACTTGCCGCCGGGACCCTTGATCCAGGTCTCGGTCGGCCCTCTGGCGTTCTCCACCCGGTAGGTGGTGGCCTGGGTTTGCGGGTCGATGCTTTCGGTACCCACCAGGGAAATATTGTCCTCGGTATCGAATACTCGCCGCACAGGTTGCCCGGCTGCTGGGCGGCTTGCTGGCGACTCCTTGATGGCGCGGCGGGCCAGTTCGATCATCTGGTCAATGTCGACGAAAAACGCGCTGAGTTGCGCCTGATCGAAATGCTGCGGGTAACCGAGATTCCAGGCGCGGATGGTCAGCCGGAATTGTTCATAGGCCTGTATGCAGTCCTCCAGCACCTTGCGCCGCTGTGTGATGTTGGCACTGGCGTTGGGCAGTTCAAAATGCGAGGCCTGGGCCCGGCTGACCTTGGCATAGCTGTCCCGGGCCTGGGCCCGCAGGTACCACCAGGACAGCTCGGTCACTTCGGGGTATACCTCAAGGGTGTCGAAGCGGTGCGCCAACCTCAGGTGCATGCGGTAGCTGTCGTTGAGCACGCGTCGGAACTGTTCCAGCATCGGGCTCAGCCGGCCACGGTGGGCGGTGTCAGTCACTTTTTCGAACCAGCGGTTGAAGTGCGAAAAGTCGGCATCAATGAGGTCCAGGTCGCGCAGAATCTCGCTGCTGATCCTTTTACGTTGCCGCAGGATGTTCAACACGGCGGGAACAAGCTCCGGGGTGTCGAAGACCTCGGGGGCGATGGTGGTCATGTTGTGGGGGCGAAGCTCCAGGACCTGCGCCTCGATGCGCCTGAAATGGTAGCGCGCCCTGTTCAGGGTGGTCAGCGTCAGGCGCGCGGCATTGCGGCTCATGTCCTCTCTGATCGCGCGCTGGCGGTTGCCGCTGGTGAAGGGCGCGAACTCGGTCAGTTCCTGATACTGGCGGCTGTACAGTTCGATGTCCTGTTCGAAGGATCTGCGGATCGCCGGATCTGATGGGTTGGCCCGGGCCATCAGTTCTTCGGTTCGGTTAATGGAGCTCGCAATCAAGTCTTCGCGGCTGTTGATAGTGTTGGCCAGCGCCTGTCGGCGGCGCAGGGCGCGGTCGGTCCACCAGCGCGGCAAGTAATCACGAATCGACTGGGGCCACATCGGATCAAGCACTTCGGCCATATGCCCGAGCACGCTGCCGCCACCCGCCAGGCCACCCTTGAATGCGCTGCCGTAGACGCCGTAGTGGGTGTCCCATTCACCGTTTTCATCCAGGGCAATCGGCTGCTTGTAGGTTTTGCTGCGGGTCGGGCTCAGGCGCCAGTCCAGGGGATCGCCGGCCAGCTCAACTTGGTAGATGCGCCCGCGCCGCACGATGAAGTCGCCTTCGGTATGCCGGTACACGTTGCGATAGAACCCGTGGGTTTGAGGTTGCAGCCCGGCCAGCGAGATCACCCCTTCATATTCATAACCGGCGAAACGCTGTGCCGCCCGTCGAGCCTGGGTGACCGAGGACAGGTGCAGGCTGGCGGCGCTGCTGGCCAGATGGCGCAATTGACGCTGGCGGGTGGCGGCGCGGACGTTGACTGGCAGGGCGAGGGTGCCCGGCAGAATGTCCATGGCGCAGTCGATCAGCGACAACAGCACCGCTTCGACCTCGGCCAGGCCATGGCCGACGTTCCCGCGCAAGAAGGCGGCAGTCGCCAGGTTGGCACTGGACCAGGCGTCATACAACGCGACGACCGAGCCCACGAAAGGCACCAGCCCCAGGGCGATTTTCAAGTAGTTGAAGATCAGCCCGGCGCGCAACGCATTCTGCTCCAGCAACAAGGCCGCGTTGGAGCGCGAGGTCGCGCGATGCGCTTCTATGACCCGTCCCATATGGGCGTTCAGCAAATGGGCGGCCAGCGACGTGGTGGCCGGCCAGGGGGTTCCGACGGCAAAGATCGGATCAAAATTCCGTTGCTGGGCCTGGGCGATCCGGGCGAGGTGGGCGGCGGTGTCGCCTTTGATGGCCAAGCCTGCCAGGTAGGCGCTCATGCCGCTGCCCAGGCTGAGGTCGTAGAGTGCCTTGCGGGCCAGTTCCAGGCTCGGGTAACGCCGCAGGTCCTGGTTATCCGGGCTGTTCGGCAGGTACAGCAGGGTCAGGCCGGAGACTTGTTCCTGAATAAAGGTGACCCCCGACAGGGTGGTCGGACCGAAGTCGGTATCTTCCCCGCCCGCGCTCAGCGTGGCCGGCAGCAGCACGATTTTCTTGCCCTCCACCTGCCAGGCTCCCGCGTTGTCGGCGTCGATGGCGATGTTCAGCAGCCGCAGATCGTTGTCGTCGAATCGCCCCAGGGCCCGGGCGCGTTTGCCTTGCAACATGAGCATCAGGCGCAGGGGCTCGGTCAGGCATTCGCGCCGGTGCTGGTTGGTGAAAGGCGCCGCCGCGGGATCACCGAGGAAGGTACGGGTGATCAAGCTTTCGTAAGCCCCGGCAAGGTCGAGTTCCTTGACCAGGGTTTTCAGGTATTCCAGGGACAGGCCGGTGGTCAGCCGGGTGGTTTCAAGGGCGTCGGGGCCGGTGACATCGAGCTTCATGTAGGTCAGGCGCTGGGCCAGCGTCGGGTCGATGTTTTGCTGGGCCAGTTGCAACAACGACAGCGTGCTGCGGCGTGAACTGGGCACCGTCACATACTTGAACGGTGTACCCGGGCCCGCATACTCGGACAGGTATTCGCGCTCCTGGCTGACCGCGTCAGGCAGGTCCAACTGCACCGACCAGGCGTGTTCAAGTTGGAAGTCTTCGCGCAGGCGCTGATCCAGGCGGCGCTGGCCGAAATCATCGAAGGGCTCAAGCTCACGCTCAAGCAATTGCTGCGAGCGATGCAGGGCGCTGATCTGCGCTTGAACCAGGCGTTTGAGCGCCAGGCGTTCATTCGCCGGCAACTGGCTCAACTCCCCAGGCAGTGCCCCGGCCAGGGTGGCGCTGCGTTGTTGCTCGAGCAGCTGTCCGTAGGCCAGCTCACGCGCCGGGTTCACTGGGGTTTGCAGGGTGAACAGGGTTTGTTCCTTAAGCTTGTCCAGGCCTTCGGCGCGCTCCTGGGCGAACGGTGGCACCGGGAAAAGCGAGATCAGCGCATACGCCTTTTGTTCGCTGGCGTACAGCTGCTGTTGCAACGAGTATTCAATCGGGTCGCCGGTCAGCAGCGACAGTTGCAGGGTGACGTCCTGCGCTTCGCTCGACAGCTTGAACAGGGCGTGTTCCAGGGCTTGGCGGGATTCGAAGCGCTGCAGGCCCCCCGCGTTGCCGGGCCAGTAGAGCAACAGGCTGTGTGGGGCCGAAGCGCTCAAGGCACTGGTCTGGGTGATGAGCAGCAGGCCCGTCAGCTCCTCTGGGCCTTCCTTTGGGGCACGGCCGGAGAGTATCAGGCGGGTAACTGCGACAGCCGGGCGGCGTTCCGGGGCCGCAGGGTGCTCCGCGACAGCCAGGAGCAGGCGATGTTCTTCATCGCTGATCTGTTGGAGCGCGTGCTGGATGGCGCCCTCGGCGCGCAGGGCGGCGATCCGCGCCTGATAGAGCGCGTCATAGTGCGGATTGGGTTTTTGCCGCAGCTCAAGTTGATCGAAGGCGGCTTTTTTTGCCAGCAGGCCGCTGGCGGCATCATTGCCGGCTTGCTCTGCGTCTTTCAGCGCTTGCATCAAACCCTTCAACTGCGCCAGCCGGGCTGGTTGCTCAGGGCCATCGCCCAGGAAGCGTTCCAGTGCGCTGCGTTGTTGCTTGATCGCGGCCCAGCGCTGGTCCAGGGCAATGTCGGCGCTGAGGTGGCCGAAGGGCAGGGCAGGAGGCAGGTCGTCAGCGTCCGGGCCGGGCGTACCTGCCGGTTGAGGCGGTGCGATGAGTATCGGGATTTCCCGGCGCTGGCTGTCCAGGCGGTCGGCATCATCCAGGGCGTGTCTGGCGAAACGAGCCAGGTCGCTGCCATTGCGATGGCGGTTGCGCAGGCTTTCCAGTTGAGCCGCGTGCAAGTGCGACAGCAGGTCCAGAATGCCGTGCTCCAGCGCTTCAGTGCGCGAGCTGTATTCGACGGTGACCGCGTCCGCCGCGACATCCGGCGGTACCAGTTGCTGATCCGCCGCGACCAGCCACCGCTCCATGTCGCTGCGTTGGCTGAACACCATCACGCCGGGTTGCCGGCAGGGCAGGTACAGGGTTTGAGTCAGCAACGGCTCCTGGCGCACGGTGATGACCCAGGCGCCAGGCAGTTTGACCTTGCTCTGGTCGGGCAGCCGCAACGCCAGCTGGCAGGTCTCGACGGGGCGTACGCCATTGGGGGCAGTGATCGGGTTGAGGACTGTCTGCAACGATATCAGTTGTTGGGCACTCAGCTTTCCCTGGGCGTAGGTCAATTGCCCACAGGCTTCGAAATGCTGGCAGTACAGGTGTGCAGCCCGCTCGCGACGGGACAACGGCGTGCCCGGTGCCCGGGTATTCCAGTAGTTCTCCCAGCGCACACTGAGCAATTTCCTCAGGTCCAGTGCCTGGAGCCGCTTGAGTACTTGCACGGGCGTGAGGGCTGACAGGCTGTGGGACGCCAGGCCGACCACGGTGCTGCGGGCATCCAGGGTGGGGGAGATGTCTGGAAACTGGCAGATAAATCCCCAGGCATCCACCAGGCTGACGAAGTGCTCGTCGTGATCTTCAGTCTTGAGAAAACCCAGGCCGACCGGTGCGGCGCCCAGTTGCCAATGCTCTATGAGCAGTTGTTCGATGGAGTCGCGTACGCCCGGCGCCTGGGCGATAAGTGCATGCAGCTCCTGCTGGCTTTCGCGCGAGCGCGCGGAGGCTTGCAGGGACAGGCTTTGGTCCTGGAGGCGGGCCTGGCCTGGAAGCGACGGCGAGGCGAAGTCGCTCAGGGTGGCAGGTAAGGGAAGTAGGGTCAGGTCACTCATGATGGTGTGTTCATGCTCTGGTAAGACCGGGCTTGCCGGTGAATGCACCATTAAAGAGGCGGGGCCGGGGCGTGAGGTGATAGATAGATACGCTGATGACCGTTGGGCGCCCTTCATCAAACTGTCACTGAACTGTGGCAGCGCGCTTGTACAAACTTCATCAGACTCGCGCTCTACTGGGGTTCTGTGTTTCGGTGTTTTTCATGCGCATGTTTTTTTTCATGGCCGCTCTGTTATTCGGCCTGCCGTCCTTTGCGGCTTCTCGATGTGATGTGAATGTTCCGACTGAACGGGTCGATGTGGAACAGGTGAGCCTGGCCTACCAGAGCATTGGTCGCGCCTCCGACCCGGCCTTGCTGCTGGTGATGGGCCTGGGCGGGCAGTTGATTCACTGGCCGGACGAAGTGGTGGTGGCCCTGTGTGAGCAGGGCTTTCGGGTGATTCGTTATGACAACCGTGATGTCGGGCTGTCCACCTGGCGCCAGGCACCGGCCAGTGCCAACCTGACGTTCGAAGTGCTGCGCTACAAACTTGGCCTTCCAGTAGCGGCGCCCTACACCCTGACCGACATGGCGGACGACGCACTGGGCCTGATGGACGGCTTGCACATCCAGCAATTCCACGTCTTGGGCGCAAGCATGGGCGGCATGATCGCCCAGCACCTGGCGGCCATGGCGCCGCAACGGGTGGAAAGCCTGACCCTGATCATGACCAGCTCCGGCGCCGAAGGCCTGCCGGCACCGAGTGCGGCGTTGGTACAACTGTTGTCGCGCCGCAGCGCGCCCAATCGTGAAGTGGCCCTGGAACAACAGGCCGACCTGCTGGCGGCGCTGGGCAGTCCTTATGTGAAGGATGATCGCAAGGTGCTGTTGCAGCAGGCGGCGCAGTCTTACGACCGGGCGTTCAACCCTGACGGTGTGAAGCGCCAGATCATGGCGATCCTTGCCGAACCGAGCCGCGTGCCGTTGCTCAATCAACTGCGGGTGCCGACCCTGGTGGTGCATGGCACGGCCGATCCGTTGTTGCCGGTGATGCACGGGGTTCACCTGGCGGCACATATCCAGGGCAGCCAGTTACGGCTGATCCCGGGGCTGGCCCATCGCTTCCAGGAGGCGTTCAAGGCGCCGTTGCTGGCGGCGGTCTTGCCCTATTTGCAAGAGCATCGGCAGGATGCGGCGCATTGGGCGCAGATCGACACGGTGGTGCCCGCGAAGGTTTTGTAAGGGCTTGACGGGGTGTATCGTGGGACCTTTCCGGCGTTTAATGCCAGCGAGGTTGCCTAGTCATGAGTACTCCCCTGAAAATCGATTTCGTCAGCGACGTGTCGTGTCCCTGGTGCATCATCGGCCTGCGTGGCTTGACCGAGGCCCTGGACCAGCTGGGTCCGGAGGTGCAGGCCGAGATTCATTTCCAGCCTTTCGAGCTGAACCCGAACATGGCTGCTGAAGGCCAGAACATTACCGAGCACATCACTGAAAAGTACGGCTCCACGGCTGAGCAGTCCCAGGCTAACCGGGCGCGGATTCGTGATATGGGCGCGCAGTTGGGGTTTGCGTTTCGCACCGATGGGCAGAGCCGTATCTACAACACGTTTGATGCGCATCGTCTGTTGCATTGGGCGGGGCTTGAGGGGTTGCAGTACAACCTCAAGGAAGCGCTGTTCAAGGCGTACTTTACGGATCAGCAGGACCCGTCGGATCACCGGACGTTGGCGGGGATTGCCGAGGGTGTTGGGCTGGATCGTGTACGGGCGGAGGAAATTCTGGCTTCGGATGAATATGCCGCCGAGGTGCGGGAGCAGGAGCAGTTGTGGGTGTCTCGTGGGGTGACTTCTGTGCCTACGATCGTGTTCAACGATCAGTATGCGGTGAGTGGCGGGCAGCCGGCTGAGGCGTTTGTCGGGGCGATTCGGCAGATTATCAGTGAGGCCAAGGGCTGAACGGCAGTCAGATCAAAAGCAAAAGCACAGCGGCCTACCGACCGGCTTGAGTGTTAAAAGCAAAGGCAAAGGCCAGAGCGAAAGCAAATCTGCTTTTCTGTGGGAGCTGGCTTGCCTGCGATGCAGACACCTCGGTGCATCAGGTGTACCCAGTTGATGCTATCGCAGGCAAGCCAGCTCCCACATTTGGACCGTGCCCGCTTTAGCTTTTGATTTTGCTGTTGCTTCACCACACTCAAGCCGGCCGGTAGGCCGCTGTGCTTTTGATCTGCTTTTGATCTTGATCTTAGGCGCCCCGTTAAACCACGCTGGCCGAACGCAGGCTTTGGAGCGTGGGTAACCTGGCAGGACGCCAGGTTAGCCGTCCTGGGCCATGGATGGCCCATGACGGCGGCCCACGGTCCAAAGCCGGAGTGAGGGCACACCGAGCCTAGGCGAGGTGCCGAGTGGTGGGGCAAGAGCGTTTTGCTTACTTTTGCGCTTTTCAAAAGTGAGCCGCTGTAAGAGCGGAACCGTCAGCAGCCCTTACCGCAGCAACGGATATGCCCCTTCCCCCAGCTCAATCAAACTTATAGCTGATCGCAGTCTGCACCTGCCCCTGATTCACATCCCCGGTCTCCTTGACGATACTGCTATTGGCCGCCGACCCCACCAAGTGAATCCAGCTGGCACTGGTCAACAGCGACCACTTCGCATCCAGGGGAAACTCAAAACTCTGGGTCAACGTCAGGTTCTGAAACCCGGCACTGGCGTTATACGGCCGAAACCCCGAAGCCGCCGCCTCATTGGCATCCACCCCAAAAAACGTCTGTGCCTGCCGAGCATCGGCGAAATGCGCCATCAAGCCCGTGCTGCCAATAATCCCGCCACCCAACGGATACCCCAACTCGCCGCCGAGCTTACCCACCACGCCACTTTGATCATGCCCACCGCCCACGGCCTGACCCACCTGTGCATACACCCGCCAGAACTCGGCCGGAGCGTACTGAATGAAGCCCCCGACCTCCGCCATATCCGGAACGTCCCGCAAACCCCGCAACGAACCGTTCGCCGTCCGCCCCGGCAAGTAGTTGATATAAGGCCCGGCAGTAAAGCCCTGGGTATTGAGGGCGCTCCAGGTCAACCCATCGTCGCTACCCAGGCTGACACTTCCCCAATCCAGGTCGAAATAAGGAATCGGCTGCGTTTCGTAGCGGCTGCCCGTTGGATCATGGGGTTGATAGCTGACGCCCACGCCCGCTTCACCGGTAATCCCGTCCGCCAGCGCGGTGCTCGAAACACCCCACAGTCCAAATAAACCGGCAAATACAGCAAAAGTAACCCTGAACATGAAGCCCTATCCTTTTGTGAACATGCGCGCATGAACGCGCAAACGCCCTGCCTTAGGCAAGCACTCATCTAGGTTGTAGCAAGCTACAAAAATTGTAGCCGGTTTCGACACAACGACACGTCGATACCCGCCAAACCCTTTGAAAACGGGGGATGGTGGCACTTGGCACACTCCATGCTCTATCCCCTGCAAGCGCAACAGCGCGTTCCTACTTAATAGGTAAATGCAGATGATCCAATGGCATATCGTGTGTGACTTCGACGGGACCATCACTCCCACCGACGTCATCGACAACGTCCTCCAACGCTTCGCCGGCCCAGAGTGGGAAACCATCGAGCAGGAATGGCTGGATGGGCACATCGGTTCGCGCGAATGCCTGAGCCGTCAATTGGCGCTGATCAAGGCGACCCCGGCCGAGTTGCTGGCGTATTTCGACAGTGTCGAGATCGACCCGGACTTCCCGGATTTCGTCGACCACGTCATGGGCCTGGGCGCCTCCATTGAAGTGGTCAGTGATGGCATTGAGCAAGGCATCGCGCGGATTCTGTCGCGCAACTACGTGACCTTGTTGCCGATCCTCGCCAACCGCCTGCGCCAGGTCGACCAGAACAGCTGGCGCATCGACTTCCCGTATTCCAGCGACGCCTGCCGCGCCGCTTCCGGCAACTGCAAGTGCAAGTCCACGCCGCGCAACAAGCGCGTGCTGGTGATCGGCGACGGCAAGTCCGACATGTGCGTGGCCTCCACCGCTGACTTCGTCTTCGCCAAAGCCAGCCTGGCCGACTACTGCGAAACCAACAACATCCCTTACGCGCGGTTCGACACCTTCGCCGAACTGCCGGCATTGCTGGCCAAGCTGCCTCAGGGCATCGCCGCCAACGCCAATGCTTTCAGCACCTCTTCCGACAATCAGGAACTCTTCCACCATGTCTGATATCCGCATCGCTACCGCAGAAGACCAGGTTCTTCTGGATAAAGAAGCCAAGTACTGCTCCTACGGCGATACCGTTCACTACATCGACCCGCCACGTATTTTCAGCCGTTGCGAAGGCTCCTACGTGTGGGACACCGAAGACCAGGCTTACCTCGACCTGCAAATGTGGTACTCGGCCGTTAACTTCGGTTACGCCAACCCGCGCCTGAACAACGCGCTGAAACAGCAGATCGACACCCTGCCGCAAATCGCCAGCCAGTACCTGCACAAAGGCAAGATCGAGCTGTCGGAAATGATCGCAGTCGACGCCAAGAAGAAATTCGGCCTCGACGGTCGCGTGCACTTCAACGTGGGCGGTTCGCAGTCCATCGAAGACTCCCTGAAGGTTGTGCGTAACGCCACCAACGGCAAGAGCCTGATGTTCGCCTTCGAAGGCGGCTACCACGGCCGTACCCTCGGCGCTTCGTCGATCACCTCGAGCTACCGCTACCGTCGTCGCTACGGCCACTTCGGCGAGCGCGCCAACTTCATCCCGTTCCCGTACCACTTCCGTGGCCCGAAAGGCATGACCAAGGAAGAATACGGCAGCCACTGCGTGCAGCAGTTCGCCCGTCTGTTCGAAACTGAATACAACGGCGTGTGGGACCCGAAAGTCGGCCAGAGCGAATACGCGGCCTTCTACGTCGAGCCGATCCAGGGCACCGGCGGCTACGTGATCCCGCCGATGAACTTCTACAGCGAGCTCAAGCAGGTCCTCGACCAGCACGGCATCCTGATGGTCGTCGACGAAATCCAGATGGGCTTCTGGCGTACCGGCAAGCTGTGGTCGATCGAACACTTCGACGTCAAGCCGGACGTGATCGTCTTCGGCAAGGCACTGACCAACGGCCTGAACCCGCTGGGTGGCATCTGGGCCAAGGAAGAGTTGATCAACCCTAAGATCTTCCCGCCAGGCTCCACCCACTCCACCTTCGCGTCCAACCCGTTGGGCACCGCGGTAGGCCTGGAAATGTTCAAGATGACCAGCGAAGTCGACTACGGCGCGATGGTCATGGCCAAGGGCAAATACTTCCTGGCCGGTCTGCAAGAGCTGCAGAAGCGCTTCCCGATCATCGGCGACGTCGATGGCCTGGGCCTGGCCCTGCGCTGCGAAATCTGCGGCCCGGACGGCTTCACTCCGGACAAGGCGACCCTGGACTACATGGTCGAGGAAGGCATGAAGGGCGACATGGTGGTTGACGGTCAGAAACTCGGCCTGATCCTCGACGTGGGCGGCTACTACAAAAACGTGATCACCCTGGCTCCATCGCTGGAAATCAGCTACCCGGAAATCGACCTGGGCCTGAAGCTGCTCGAGCAACTGCTTGTGCGAGCGACCAAACGGTGATTAGCCACGAGATCGACCTCGGTGAAGGTGATGCCGGCTTCGTTCTCGGTAGCGGTCCGGTCGGGATCCTGTTGATCCACGGCCTGACGGGCACCCCGACGGAACTCCGTCGGGTGGCCCAGGGTTTGGCCAAGGCCGGGAACTACACGGTGTACGTGCCGACCCTGGCCGGGCACTGCGGGGACAACAGCGACCTGCAAGCCACCGGCTGGCAGGACTGGTACGAAGGCGTGCGCAAGACGTTCGTCGGCGTGAAACAGCGCCACGAGCAGGTGTTTGTCGGCGGTCTGTCGATGGGCGCGGTGATGTCGATGTACGTGGCGTCGCAGTTCCCGGGCCAGGTCGACGGCTTGCTGATGTACTCCACCACCTTGAAGTACGACGGCTGGAGCATCAACAAACTGGCGTTCCTGACGCCGTTGCTGATGAAGATTCCGTTTGGCGTACACATTTGCAGCTTTGAGGAAAAACCTCCCTACGGCATCAAGAACGAGCGCCTGCGGGCTATCGTTGAGCGGCAGATGAAGGAAGGGGAGAGCAGCCAGGCGGGTCTCTTGACCATGGAAGGCATCACCGTGCGCGAGTTGCACCGGATGAATGCCGTGGTGAAGAAGCTCATGCCGTCGATCAAGACCCCGGCGTTGGTCCTGCATTCCATCGAGGATGACATCACCAGCCGCTGGAACGCCGATTACGTGGAACGCCACCTCGGCGGCCCCGTGACCAAGATCCTGCTGGACAACTGCTACCACATGATCACCGTCGACCTGCAATACCGCCGGGTGATTGAGTTGAGTGCCGAGTTTATCGGGCAACACGCACATGCCATTGAGGCACCTGAAGATTATCGACAGTTGGCTTGAACCCTAAGGATCAGACGTGATTACCGCCCAAGCCTTTTCGACCATTCGGGCCATCGAACGCAGTGCCTGGAACGACTGTTTTCCCGATGCCCTGGAGGATTGGGACTATTACGTGGTCGTGGAAAATGCCGCTATCGATGATTTTCAGTGGCGCTATCTTGCGGTGTTTGACGATGCAACGTTGGTAGCGGTCGCGCCGGCGTTCATCACGCGTTATCGCCTCGACACGACAGTGTCGGGCGTAGGTAAGCGCTTTACCGAGCGCCTGGAGCGACTGTGGCCGGGTGTTTTGAAGTTGGGCCTGTATGCCATCGGTTCGCCGGTGGCAGAACAGTGCAATGCGGGTATCGCCAGCCACGTTCCCGAATCAGGGCGCGAGGCGTTGCTTGCGCAATTGCTCGCTGCCGCGCGCCAGGATGCCGATGCATTGGGTGTTGGGCTGGTGGCGGTCAAGGACGCACCGACCAAGGATGAAGCCTGGTCAAACAGCTGCCTTGGCGCGGGCTTCCAGAGCATGCCCAGCCTGCCAACGGCTTTATTGCCGATCCCTTTTGGTTCAGTGGACGCCTACCTGGGTTCCCTGGACAAAGCCACCCGCAAGGACTTGCGCCGCAAACTGCGTGCGCCAAGCCCTCGTGTTGAGTGGCGACGTAATATCGACGACGTACTGCCGCGTATCATGGCGTTGTATGAGGCCACCCTGGAACGCTCCGACCTGCAGTTCGAGCGACTGCCGGCAGGCTATTTCACCGGTATCCTTGAACAGCTGCAAGAACGTGCGGTCTGTGTGCTTTATTGGGTGGACGAGCAACTGGTAGCGTTCAACCTTATCCTGCTCAACCAGGATCGCCTGATTGACAAGTTTTTCGGCGAAGACAGTGATTACAGCCGCGAATACAACCTGGCTGTGCGCAGTTGGCTAACCAATGTCGAGTACTGCATTCGCAACAATATTGCGTTATATGAATGCGGTCAGGCCGGCTATGCCAGCAAGCTGCTGCTGGGCTGCGAGTTCCAGGGCAACAGCATGTTTTTCCGCCACCGTAACTGGCTGGTCAACCGTGCGCTGTTTGTAGCGAAAGTGTTTCTCCGACCGGATCGATCCGACCCTGCCATGGCTGCTGCGATAAGCGAAACCTGATGATCAACAAGACCCGCCCAAAAGCCCGCCCCTTTGCCATTTCGCGTTGGAGCGTCCAGCGCAAGCTGGTGTTGGCGTTCTGGCTGGTCACCGTGATTCCGACGATGATCGCGGCGGAGCTTGCCGCGACGACGTTGTCGCAGATCTTCGACAGCAACGTGCGTATCTGGCTGCAGGAGTCGACCAAGATCGTCAAGGACGAGATCGGCGACATCCTCCACGACAACGCCCGGGTCGCCCAGCTGTTCCTGCGCTACACCAAGCCGCCGTCGTCGCGCCAGGCCGCCAAGCACGACAAGCTGACCGCTGACATTGCCGCCGCCACCGACATCGACGTGGTCGCGTTGATCCGCAGCAGTGACCACAAGATCGTGTTCACCACCGCCGCCGACGACATCGTCAAGCAAATCAACCTGGCGAGTAATGCGGTGTTGCAGACAGTCCAGGTGGCGGGTGTGACCACCGGCGTGGTGGTGTCCACCTTTGAGACCAGCGAGGACGGTGTCGACTATCAGCTGCTGGTGGCCACGTACCTGGACAGCAGTTTCCTGACCAGCGTGGCCGATGTGCATTCCCTCGACCTGCGCCTGTACCTGGCCAATCCCAACGGCTTCTCGGAGATTTTCGCCACCCAGCGCTTCGTTGATCACCCCAGCCGGATTCCTTCGAGTATCGAAGCCGCGCTGCGCAGTACCAAGCAGCCCAGCGAACAGTTCACCAGTAACTACAGCGGTTTGTACTGGCCGATCTTCAATGATGCCGGCGAGCTGCAAGGGGTGATCTTCAGTGGCTTGCTGCGGCACACCAGCCTGGTGGGCCTGGTGAACCAGAGCAATCTGTTCGTGTTGATCTTCCTGCTCAGCTCGGCGTTGTCCCTCGGTGCCGGCATGTTGGTGTCCCAGCGCCTGACCCGGCCGTTGCGGGAACTGTCCGAAGGCGTCAGTGCGGTGATCTCGGGCAACTATCAGCACCGTGTGGCAGTCAGCGGCGGCGACGAACTGGCGCAACTGAGCAGCACCTTCAACCACATGACCGAGCGCCTCGGTGAGTTGCATCACCTGGAAGCGCAGCTGCGCCGCCGTGACCGTTTGCACGCCCTGGGGGAAGTGGCCATGGGCCTGGCCCACGAAATTCGCAACCCGCTGGGCATTATCAAGACCGCCACCCAGTTGCTGCACCGCCGCGCCGATTTGCCGGAAACCGACAAGCGCCACCTCGAATACGTGATCAGTGAGGTCAGCCGGATCAACGACCTGATCACCGAATTCCTCGACTTCGCCAAACCCAGTGCGCCGTTGCGCACGGTGCAAGCGGCACGGCCGGTGGTGGAGGACATCCTGGGCTTCTGCGGGCCAGAGTTGTCGACCCATAACATCGACGCCCATATCGAAGACCAGGCCCCCGGCGCGACGATCTACGCCGATGCCAAGCAACTCAAGCAGGCGTGCCTCAACCTGATTCTCAACGCCATCGATGCCATGCCCGAAGGCGGCCGCCTGACCCTGGGCATCCGCAGTGTGAGTGGCAACACGGTGATCAGCATCGCCGATACCGGCGAGGGCATTCCGTCGGACATGATCGAGCGGATCTTCACGCCATTCGTCACCACCAAGGCCTCGGGTACCGGCTTGGGTCTGGCCAAAGTCTTCTCGATCATGGAAAGTCATGACGGCAGCATCGAATGTGTCAGCGAGAAAGATGCCGGCGCCACCTTCAGCCTGTACATTCCGGCTCAGGGTGCAGACGACGGCGATGATGAGGATGGTGATGACGCATAACGTATTGGTAGTCGATGACGAACCCAAGCTCTGTGACTTGCTGTCGTCGGCCTTGAGCCAGAGCGGGATCCAGGTGTTTACCGCCGGTAACGGCCTGCACGCGCTCAAGGTGCTGGAGCAGGAAGACATCGACCTGGTGATCAGCGACTGGCGCATGCCCGGCATGGACGGGCCGGCGCTGCTGGCGGAAATCAAGGTGCGTTACCCCCACCTGCCGGTGATCGTGATGACCGCCTACAGCACCGTGAAAAACGCGGTGCAGTCGATGCGCAACGGCGCCTACGACTACATCGCCAAGCCGTTCGACATCGACGAGCTGGACATCACCGTGGCCAAGGCCCTGCAGTTTCGCGACATCATGCGCGACAACGCACGCATGCGTGCCGAGCTGGATGAGCAGGCGCAGTTCGACAGCCTGGTGGGCGATAGCCCGGCGTTTCGCCGCGTGCTGCACGCCGTGGACTCGGTGCGCGACAGCAACGCTACGGTGCTGCTGACCGGCGAAAGCGGCACCGGCAAAGAGATGGTCGCCCGTGCCATCCACAAACACGGCAATCGTGCCGACAAGCCGTTTGTGGCGGTCAATTGCGCGGCGATTCCCGAAGGCTTGCTGGAAAGCGAGATGTTCGGCCACCGCAAGGGCGCTTTCACCGGCGCCGTGGCGGACCGGGTCGGGCGCTTCCAGCAGGCGGACAAGGGCACACTGTTTCTGGATGAAGTGGGTGACATGCCGTTGGCGTTGCAGGCGAAAATCCTGCGGGCCTTACAGGAGCGGGTGATCGAGCCGGTGGGCGACCCGCGGGAGCGCAAGGTGGACGTGCGGGTGATCGCCGCCACCAACAAGAATTTGCTGGATGCGGTGGCGAACAAAGAGTTTCGTGAAGACCTTTACTACCGCCTCAATGTGTTCCCGATTCCGCTGCCGGCCCTGCGTGAGCGAGTGGAAGACATCGCGCCGCTGGCTCGGCACTTTGCCCAGACCTTGAGTGCTACGGCGGGTAAACGCATCACCGGTTTCAGCCCTGAGGCATTGCAGGCCATGGCGGCGTATTCCTGGCCGGGCAATATTCGAGAGCTGCAGAACTGCGTGGAGCGGGCAACCATCGTTGCGGCGACGCCGGTGATCGAGGACATTGATTTGCCGGCGTATCTGTTTGCTTCGATGCCAGCTGAAGACGGGGTGGGTGCGATCCTCAGCAACGGGTCGGGTGTGCCGCACGACCTGGATGCGGCGCTGGCGGAGGTGGAGAAGGCTTACATCATGGCGGCGTTGCAGGAGAGCAACGGGGTGCAGGCTGCGGCGGCGCAGAAGATCGGGATTTCCGAGCGCAGTTTTTGGTATCGGTTGAAGAAGCTGGGGATTCAGGTGGACAAGATTGTTCGCTGAGAGTGGTGACACAATCTTCAAGGCAACACCGATCAAATGTGGGAGCGGGCTTGCTCGCGAAAGCGGTGGTTCAGTCAGCACATATATTGACTGGCACGCCGTCTTCGCGAGCAAGCCCGCTCCCACATTTTCGACTGAGGTGTGTCAGGCGTGAATTCTGACCCACACACTCACTAACACCGTAGCCGCCATCAGCCACGCCACCGCCGCCACCGCCAGCGAAGCTTCCAGGCGCATCCGGTCGACCATCACATACAACGTCGCCAGGTACACAAAGTACGGAATGATCGACCACATCCCGAACACGATGGTGGTCTTCAGATCCTCCACCGAGCGGCCCTTGCCGACGATGTAATGCGCAATCAACGCGAACGTGGGAAACAGCGGCACCAACCCTGCAATGTAATAATTTTTGGTCTTGGCCAGCGCCGCCAGAATCAGCACTACCCCTGCGCCCAATGCCGCCTTCAGCAATAAATCCACAATGCGCTCCTAGTGGCTCAGCCCGTATTTCTTGACCTTGTCGAACAGCGTGGTCTTGGCCATCCCCAGTTCCTGGCTGGCCTGGGTCAGATTGCCACCGCTGCGCTGCAACGCGTCATTGAGCAGGTTGCGCTCGAAGGCTTCCACTGCCTCGGTGAAGGCCAGACCGTGGTTGCCGCTGCTGGCGCCGCTCTTTTTAAAGGCCGGCAAACCCAGGGCAAACCGCTCGGCGACGTTGCGCAGTTCACGCACGTTGCCCGGCCAGTCATGGCTCATCAGGCTGGACAGGGTCTGGTTGTCGAGGTCCGGCGCGGTGCGGTCGAAACGCAACGACGACTGCTGCAGGAAGTGTTCGAACAATTGCAGGATGTCTTCCCGGCGTTCCCGCAAGGGCGGCAGTTCCAGGGTTACCACGTTGAGGCGGTAGTACAGGTCGCTGCGGAATTGGTTGGCGCGGCTCAGGTCGTCGAGGTCGGACTTGGTGGCGGCGATCACCCGGCAATCCACGGCCACGCTCTGGTTCGAGCCCAGGCGTTCCAGGGTGCGTTCCTGCAATACCCGCAGCAGTTTGATCTGCAGGTTCATCGGCATGCTTTCCACTTCGTCGAGGAACAGCGTGCCCTCGTGGGCGTGTTCGATCTTGCCGATGCGGCGCTTGCCCGCGCCGGTAAACGCGTTGGCTTCGTGGCCGAAGATTTCGCTTTCGAACAGGTTCTCCGGCAGGCCACCGCAGTTCAAGGCAACGAACTGGTGGGAATGACGTCGGCTGAAATCATGCAGGCAACGGGCGACCAGTTCCTTGCCGGTGCCGGTCTCGCCTTCGATCAGCACGTTGGCCGAAGTGTCGGCGACGTTGGCGATCAACTCCCGCAGGTTTTGCATGGCCGGGGAGCGGCCGATGATTCGGCCTTCGAGGGAGTCGCGCTCGGCCAGTTGCCGACGCAGCGACCAGACTTCCCGGGCCAGCCCGCGTTGCTCCAGGGCGCGACGGGCAACGTCCACCAGACGCTCGGGCGAGAAGGGTTTTTCCATGAAGTCATAGGCGCCGTTGCGCATCGCGCCCACGGCCATGGAAATATCGCCATGGCCGGTGATCAGCACCACCGGCAGGCTTTTATCCAAGGCTTTGAGGCGAGTCAGCAGCTCCAGGCCGTCAATGCCCGGCAGGCGAATATCGCTGATGACGATGCCGGCGAAGTTTTCGCCGACACGGGTCAGGGCTTCTTCGGCACTGGCCACGCCCACGCTGGGAATGTCTTCCAGGGCCAGGGCTTGCTGGCAGCCGAGCAGTACATGGGGGTCGTCTTCGACGATCAGGACGGTCAGGTCGGTGTTTTTTTCTGCGTTCATTTCGACTCGACTTGTTGAGGGCTCGCCAGCGGCAAACTCAGGACAAAGGCAGTACCACCGCTGGCCGGGTGCTCGACGGCAAGGTTGCCGCCGGTGGCGGCCGCGAGGCTGGCCGACAGCGTCAGGCCCAGGCCCAGGCCTTGTTCGCCGGGTTTGGTGGTAAAGAACGGTTCGAACAAATGCTTGCGGGCTTCGGGATCAATACCGTGGCCGTTATCGCGCACCTGCAGGCGGTATTTGCCGTCGACGATGTCGCCTTCCAGCCACAGCTCGGGGGCCGGTTGCGCCTGCATGGCGTCCAGGGCGTTGCCGATCAGGTTGACCAGGATCTGCTCCAGGCGCGTCTGGTCGATCTGCAATTGCGCGCTGGTGAAGTGGCGGTGCACCGTCAGTGGCAAGGTTTCCAGGCGACTGCCGAGGATCTGGAACGTAGCGTCCACCGCCTTGCCCAGGTTGGCTTCGCCCTGATCATCACCGCGCCGGGCAAAGGAGCGCAGGCTGGCGGTGATGCGGCCCATGCGGTCGATCAGTTCGTTGATGGTCTTGAGGTTGGCACTGGCGGTGTCCAGCGCCCCACGCTCAAGGAAACGCACGGTGTTGCCCGACAGGGTGCGCAAGGCGGCCAGTGGCTGGTTCAATTCGTGGGCGATGCTGGTGGACATCTGGCCGATGGCCGCGAGTTTGCCGGCCTGCACCAGTTCGTCCTGGGCCCGGCGCAGGGTTTCCTCGGCCTGGCGCCGCTCGCGAATCTGGCTCTTGAGCCGCTCGTTGCTGGCCCGCAGGTCGGTGGTGCGTTCGGCAATCCGTCGTTCCAGCTGGTTATTGGCTTCCTGCAGGGCTTCCCGGGCGGCGAGGCGGGTGGCAATCACCTTGCGCCGCTCGTTCCAGGCAATCAGCAGAAATGCCACCAGTGCAAAGGCCACTGCCACCAGGATTCCCTGGTTGATGGCGGCCCGGCGCAGATCGTTCAGCGGGGTGAGCAGGGTGAAATTCCAGGGGGTGTCGTTCAGTGGACGGGTCTGTGCCAGGTAGCTGACCTCATGCTCGTCTGCCACCACTTCGCTGTTGGCCGGGAAGGTTAATTTCTCGGTGCCTTCATTGAGACGCTCGCGGGCCAGTGGTTCCAGCTCGTTGAGCGTCGCCCAGTAATATTGCAGGCTGTGGGCGAGGCGGTCCTTGGTGTCATCGCTCAGTGGTCGCACGGACTTGAGGCGACGGGCCGGGTCGCTGGAGAGAATGATGATGCCGTTCTCGTCACTGACGAAGGCCTCCAGGCGCGCCCGCTGCCAGCGCTCTTCCAGCGCTTCCAGGCGGACCTTGACCACGGCAACGCCGATGATCTTGCCGTGCTCTTCCAGGCCATGGGCCAGGTAATAGCCGGGTTCGCCGTTGGTGCTGCCGATGCCGTAGAACCGGCCGGGCTGGCCGCGCACGGCATTCTGGAAATAGGCACGGAATGACAGGTCTTCACCCTGGTAACTGTCGGCGTCGCGCCAGTTACTGGTCGCCAGCACGCGGCCGGTGGTGTCCATCACGTAAATCGCCCGGCTGCGACTGCGCCGGTTCAGGCCTTCGAGGTAGTCGTTGACGGTTTTGCGGGTTTCTTGATTCGGGTCGGCCAACAGCTTGGAGACGCTGGATTCCAGCTCCAGGAGACTGGGCAGGTAGGTGTATTTGCTGAGCTCGCTCTCGACGGTGCGAGCGTGCAATTCCAGCTGGCGTTCGCCGGTATCGCTGAGGGTGCGGATCCCATAGAACTCACTGATCCAGAAGCCGATGTAACCCAGTCCGATCATCAGGGCGATGATCAGCGGCGGCAGGAACAACTGGCGAATCAGACGAGGCTTCACGGCAAGTGATGGCGGCGCGGCGCGAAAGAGGTTGGGGTCGCATTTCATCACAGATGCCTTGGGTCAACCAGAGCTGCCAGCTTGCGCGGTCCCGTGTGGGAGCAGGCTTGTGTGGGAGCCGGGCTTGTCCGCGATGCAGGCGCCTCGATGTGTCAGTCACACCGAGGTGATGCAATCGCAGGCAAGCCAGCTCCCACACAAGCCTGCTCCCACATAAACCCGGTTTTCACTGGGGAGCAGTGGTGCTTTTAGTGCTGCAGGATTTTCTCAAGGAAGTGCTGCGCACGCTCGGAGCGGGCGCTGATGTCGCCGAAGAATTCCTCTTTCGGGCAGTCTTCGATGATCTTGCCGGCGTCCATGAAGATCACCCGGTCGGCTACCTTGCGGGCGAAACCCATTTCGTGGGTCACGCACATCATGGTCATGCCTTCCTGGGCCAACTGCACCATCACGTCGAGTACTTCGTTGACCATTTCCGGGTCGAGGGCCGAGGTGGGTTCGTCGAACAGCATGACGATCGGGTCCATCGCCAGCGCACGGGCAATCGCCACACGCTGCTGCTGGCCGCCGGAAAGCTGGCCCGGGTGCTTGTGGGCGTGAGCCGACAGGCCGACGCGCTCCAGCAGTTGCAGGCCCTTCTGGGTGGCTTCTTCCTTGCTGCGGCCCAGCACCTTGATCTGCGCGATGGTCAGGTTTTCGGTGATGGTCAGGTGCGGAAACAGCTCGAAGTGCTGGAACACCATGCCGACGCGCGAGCGCAGTTTCGGCAGGTTGGTCTTCGGGTCGGCGATGGAGGTGCCGTCGACGACCACGTCGCCTTTCTGGAACGGCTCCAGGGCGTTGACGCACTTGATCAGGGTGGATTTGCCCGAGCCGGACGGCCCGCACACCACGATCACTTCGCCTTTTTTAACCTCGGTGCTGCAATCGGTCAGCACCTGGAAGTCGCCATACCACTTGTTGATATTCTTGATAGAGATCATACGGCAAACCTTTTTTGCAGACGCTTGACCAGCAGCGAGGCGGAAAAGCTGATGATGAAGTAGACGACACCGGCGAAGATCAGGAACTCATTGGAGCGGCCGATGATGTCGCCGTTGGAGCGGGCGGAGTTGAGGAAATCCACCAGGCCCACGGTGTAGACCAGCGAGGTGTCCTGGAACAGGATGATCGACTGTTGCAGCAGCAACGGGGTCATCTTGCGGAACGCCTGGGGCAGGATGATCAGGCGCATGGTCTGGCCGTAGGTCATGCCCATGGCCTGCGCGGCGGCCATCTGGCCCTTGGGGATCGACTGCACGCCGGCCCGCACGATTTCGCAGAAGTACGCCGCCTCGAACATCATGAAGGCCACGACGCAGGAGGTGAACGCACCGATCGGCGTGTCTTCGCCGGTGATCCAGCGCAGCACGAACGGTACCGCCAGGTAGAACCAGGTGATCACCAACAGCAGCGGGATCGAGCGGAAGTAGTTCACATAGGCGCCGGCCAGGCGCGACAGCAGCTTGTTGGAAGACAAGCGCATCAGCGCGAGGATGGTGCCGATGATGATGCCGCCGACCACGCCCATGACCATCAACTGCAAGGTCATGACCATACCGTTCCACAGGCCCGGGATGGCGGGGATGATGCCACTGAAATCGAAGTCCATTATTTACCCCCCACGGAGATCAGGCCGGGCACGGCGACTTTCTTCTCGACCACGCGCATCAGCAGCATCAGGCTCATGTTCAGGGTGAAGTAGATCAGCGTGGCCAGGGTGAAGGCCTCAAACAGGTTGGCCGAGAACTCGGCGGTCTGTTTGGTTTGCGCCAGCAACTCCATCAGGCCGATCAAGGACGCCACGGAGGAGTTCTTGAAGACGTTGAGGAATTCCGAGGTAAGCGGCGGAATGATGATCCGGTAGGCCTGGGGCAGCAGCACGTTCCAGTAGATCTGCGGCAGCTTGAAGCCCATGGCGCGCGCGGCGGATTCCTGGCCCCGTGGCAACGCCTGGATGCCGGTGCGCACTTGCTCGCATACACGGGCGGCGGTGAACAGGCCCAGGCACACGACAACGCTCAGGTAGGCCGAGGTGGTCGGGTTGAGGTCTTGTTTGTACCAGTCTTGCAGGTTCTGCGGCAGCATGTCGGGTATCAGGAAATACCAGATGAACAGCTGAACCAGCAGCGGCACGTTACGAAACAGTTCCACGTAGCAGGTCGCGATGCCCGATACGATGCGGTTTGGCACGGTGCGCATGACGCCGAGTACGGAGCCCAGCAGCAAGGCGATAATCCATGCCACGACGGCGATGGCGATGGTCCAGCCCAATCCGGAGATGTACCAGTCGAGATAAGTCTCGCTGCCAACGCCGGTGGACTTGAAGAATACGCCCCAGTCCCAGTTGTAATTCATTAGGGTCTCCCCTCGAGATCGATCGATGTACAAGCACCCGCTTGGGGAAGATCCTTTCCCGCCCGACGGTGAACGCCAGGCACACGCGATCGGCTCGAAAACCGCCAGGTCGAGTGTTCCAAAATTAAAGCCAGCAGGTAGTAACAGACGCCTGAGGGAGGTTTGGCCCCCTCAGGACATAAGCTTAGTCAGGTATCAGATTTTTACGTCAGGCGCTGGCTTGTCGCTTGGGTTGGCGATCAGATCCTTCACCTTGTCGCTCATCGGGAAGTTGAGGTTCAGGCCTTTTGGTGGAATCGGGCTCTCGAACCACTTGCTGTAGATCTTGTTGATCTCGCCGGATTTGTACAGGCCGACGATGGCGTCATCCACGGCCTTCTTGAAGGCTGGGTCGTCTTTGCGAACCATGCACGCGTAGGCTTCGAAGGACTGTGGAGTACCGGTGATGACCCAGTCGTCCGGCTTCTTGGCCTTGGCTTCTTCACCGGCCAGCAGGGCGTCATCCATCATGAAGGCGACGGCGCGGCCGCTTTCCAGCATCTGGAAGGATTCACCGTGGTCCTTGGCGGAGATGACGTTCATGCCCATCTGCTTGTCGGCGTTCATCGCCTTGATGATGCGCTCGGACGTGGTGCCGGCGGTGGTCACGACGTTCTTGCCTTTCAGGTCAGCGAAATCGCTGTAGGACGGCTTGCCATCCTTGTCTTTCTTGACCAGCAGACGGGTACCGATTTCGAAGATATTGACGGTGAAGTCGACCTGCTGGGCGCGTTCGGCGTTGTTGGTGGTGGAGCCGCACTCGATATCCGCGGTGCCGTTCTGGATCAGCGGGATACGGGTTTGCGAGGTGACCAGGTTGTACTTGGTCTTCAGGTCGGGTTTGTTCAGGTCTTTTTTCAGGGCTTCAACGATAGCCAGCTGAATGTCGTGGGAGTAGCCCACGGGTTTGCCCGAACCATCCGCGATATAGGAAAACGGAATGGAGCTGTCGCGGTGAGCGAGAGTGATCGTGCCGGAGTCGTTGATTTTCTTCAGTGTGCCGGTGAGTTCGGCGGCGAAAACTGGAGTGCTGATCAGAGCAGCAGCGATAGCTGCGCCCAAGATATGGGGAACGATGCGCATCAATACTTCCTCGACATTTGTTTTTTTTATGAGACCGGTTGGTACGGCCACGTTTTTATATAAACAGTGCTGCGAATGCCCATGACGGCTCCTGAGGCGCCTCAGGCAATCGCCTACGAGTGTAGAGCATGAGTCGTGCCAGACCAGTAATAAAAGGTTAACTATATGATTTATATCGAGATTAACTTTTTGTGACGAGGTTTTTGCGCTGCTCTGGTCCGGCAAACCGAATCGGTCGGGGTACGGTGTTCGGAAAACCGAATGGCAGGTTGAGCCTGTATCGCCCATGAAAAAGCCCCGGGCGCGTGGCTCCCGGGGCTTTTTGGTGTGGCTCGGTCAGAACGTATAGTCCGCCGAGACAACCGCTGCGCGGCCATCGCCGGGCACCGCCCAACCGTTGTTACGGATGCGGGTCAGGTACTCCTTGTCGAACAGGTTGTTGATGTTCAACTGAAGGTTCAGCTGTTTGTTGACCTTGTAGCCGAGCATCGCACGTTGCACCGCATAGCCGGGCGAAGTCGGTGCCCCGGCGGCGCTGACCAGGTACTGCTTGGTTTGCGCCGTGATGCCGTAGCCCACCTGGAAGTCGTAAGGCAGGTCGTACACTGTCCAGAGGCTGGCCGCATGTTTGGGGGTGAAGGTCAGCGGCTCACCTTTCTGCACGTCGAGGCCGGTGGTCGCCAGGGTGTAATCGCTGGCGCTGCGCAGCACACGGGTGTTCAGGTAGGTGTAGTTGGCGAAGACCTTCCAGCGGTCAGTCAGCTGGCCGCTCAGGCCCAGGGCCACACCATCGGCACGTGCCTTGCCGTCGAGGGTTTGCGTGCCACTGAGGTTGCTCGGGTCGTTGTCGGCGACTTTGTAGTTTGTACGGTCATTGCGGAAGATCGCGCCCGTCAGCGACAGGGCATTGTCGAGCAGGTCCCATTTGGTGCCGATCTCATAGCTGACGGCGGTTTCCGGGTCGACGTCGCAGTTGTTGGTGGCGATGCTTGAGCTTTTGGCCGGGGTGTAGCAACCCCCGTTGACGCTGGCTTGGGACGGGGTCTTGCTGTTGCCGTAGGCAATATAGAAGCTGCCGTTTTCCACTGGTTTGTAGACCAGCGCCAGGCGGTAGGACGTCAGGTCATCGGCCTGGCCGTAGCGAGTGCCGGGCGTTTCCACGCCGGTGCTGGAGTAGGCGTTGGTCACCGAGCTGCCGGCGTTGTGCTCGTAACGCAGGCCGCCGTTGATTTCCCACTGCGGGTTGAGCTTGAGCGTGTCGAAGGCATAGGCGGCGCGGTTGTTCAGCGCGCCGTCAATGTGGGCGGCCCGGGTGAAGTTGACCGGGCCGGTCCATTCGGAGTTCGGATCGCTGTAGCTGACCGGTGGCGGGACGATCGTGCTGCCGTTGCTGTTGGTCAACCATTTCCCGGTATCCGCCTCGTATTCTTCGCGGCTGATAGCGATACCGGTCACCAGCGTGTGGTCGATAAATCCGGTGCTGAAGTGGCTGGTGACGTCGGTCTGGTTGGTGAACATTTTGTTCTGGGTGTTGCGCTCGTTGCCCAATGAGCCACCGCTTGGCTGGAAGTAGCCCGGTTGCAGGCCCGCGGTGCAAGGGGCGCCTGTGATCTGGGTGCCGCTGGCGAGGCAGCCGGTCAGTGCACCCTCGGGGCCCGAGGCACGCAGGTCCTGGCGAACCCGCTCGACGCGGGTGAAGTTGCGCACGGACACGGCATCGTTGAAGTCGTGTTCGAGCTTCAGGCTGAACGAGTCCGAGGTGATTTGTTGGTCATTGATGTTGTGGTAGCCGTAGTAGTCGCTCCAGCCCACCCCCGGCATGGGCTTGCCGTTGTAGATGGGGATGCCGTATTGCGGTGTGTTGTTGTCTTTCTGGTGCTCGAAACTGACGGTGACGCGAGTTGGCGTGCCCATGCCAAAGGCGATAGACGGCGCGATGCCCCAGCGTTCGTAATCTTCATAGTCGCGCCCCGGGACATCGTTGCCGTGGGCCATCAGGTTCAGGCGGAACGCCGTGGTGTCGTTGAGCGTCTGGTTGGTGTCCAGGGTGGTGCGTTTGTAGTGATCGGTGCCGATGCCTGCGCTGATGGTGGTCTTGTCGCGCAATTCCGGCTGCTTGCTCACCAGGTTGATGGTGCCACCGACCGCACCGGAACCGGAGTACACCGAGCTCGCCCCGCTGACGACTTCGACCTGTTCCAGGTTGAACGGGTCGGTGCGGCTGTATTGCGCGCTGTCACGCACGCCGTCCACGTAGATGTCGCCGCTGGCGGAGAAGCCGCGCAGGTTGATGCTGTCGCCATACCCGCTGCCGCCTTCACCGGCGCCGAACGTGATGCCTGGCACGGTGCTGAGCACGTCGCGCAGGGTCAGCAGGTTCTGGTCATGAATGACTTCCTTGGGCACCACCGTGATGGTCTGCGGCGTGTCGCGCAGGGCCTCGGTGTACTTGGGGGATGAAGGAGCCACAGGGTTGTAGACGCTCTGGCTCGGGGCCTGACCTTCGATGCTGGTCGCGCCGAGCTGAATGACACCTGTGTTGTCATCTGGTGCGGTCTCCGCCGCATAACTGAATCCTCCTTGCGCAGCCACTGCCAAACCCACTGCCGACGCGAGCCAATGCCGCGATGAAAGGGGGGCAGAACTGATCCCGGTAGCCATTGAGTAATCTCTTGTGGGTGTTAGTGAGATGCGATCGTAATTGATAAGAGATCTCAAATGTAATACTTTGTAACCAAATAAATCATGAAACTTTTTGCGGTCGTTGATCGCTACTCGGGGCAGTAATGCAGATTGCACAGCCAGGCAGCGAGCCGTCCGACCTCGGTGAAAATCCGCGCGCCTATGTGCGGTGGGTGATGCATGCCGCGCAACTGGGTGATGCCGATGCACAGGCGACCCTGGCCCAGTTGCTGCTTGACGGTCGTGGCGTGCAGAAGGATGAGGCGCTGGCGCTGAGCTGGTTTCGCATTGCCGCACGGCAGCGCCACCCCATGGCGATCAACATGATCGGGCGCTGCCTGGAGAATGGCTGGGGCTGCGAAATTGACGTGGTCGACGCCGCGCAGCATTACCGCAAGGCGGCCGATCTGGGGCTGGATTGGGGCTTGTATAACTATGGCCAGTTGCTGACCCGCGGTCGGGGTGTAGGGCAGGACCTTGTCGCGGCGTATGAGTTGTTCTGCCTGGCAGCGGCAAAGGGGCACGCCAAGTCGATGAACTTGCTGGGGCGGTTCCACCATGAAGGCGTCGTGGTGCCCAAGGATATTCAACTGGCCCGGCAGTGGTATCAGCGTTCCGCCGAGGCCGGGGATTTCCGTGGGCAATACAACCACGCCGCGGAGCTGGCGGAAGACGGCGAAGAGGAGCAGGCCTGCCTATGGCTGGAGCGGGCACTCGCGACGGCTACCCCGGGTTTTCTGCAGGCGGCCTATCCGGTGCTGGTGAGCTCTGTCTTCTCCGGTATTCGTGAAATGGGCCTGCGGTATCAGCGCCATCTCCAGGCATGAAAAAGCCCCTGGACCTTTCGGTGCAGGGGCTTTTTTACAGCGGGGCGATCAAGCGGCTTCGATTTTGCCGCGATTGTGCTCAACCTTGGACAGGTAGCGTTGTACGTTTTCCTGTTCTTCCGGCGTAGTGAACAGGCCCAGCTTGCTGCGGCGCCACAGGATGTCCTGGGGCTGCGTGGCCCATTCTTCAGCGCACAGGTAGTCGACTTCGCGGGTGTACAGGCCGCCACCGAGGTGGTCGCCCATGTCTGCCAGCGATTGCACGCCTTCCAGCAGACGCCAGGTGCGGCTGCCGTACGTGGTGGACCAACGGCGGGCAATCTCGCTTGGCACCCAGTCGTACTTGCTGCGAATCGCATCGGCCAGGGCTTCTGGCGTGCTCATGTTTTCGCCGCCGGGCAGGGTGGCCGTGGCTGTCCAGCTTGGACGCATCTGCGTGAAGTACGGTGCCAATTGCGCCATGGCCGATTCAGCCAGTTTGCGGTAGGTGGTCAGCTTGCCGCCGAACACCGAGAGCAACGGCGCCTCACCCGAGGTGCCGGACAGCGCCAGGGTGTAGTCGCGGGTCACGGCCGACGGGTTGTCGGATTCATCGTTGCACAGCGGGCGCACGCCGGAATAGGTGTGCACGATGTCATCGCGGCTCAGTTGCTTCTTGAAGTGCGCGTTGACCACGTTGAGCATGTAGTCGGTTTCACCTTCGGTAATCGCCACTTTCGCCGGGTCGCCGGTGTATTCGCGGTCGGTGGTGCCGATGATGGTCAGGTGATTCAGGTACGGAATGGTGAAGACAATGCGCTGGTCTTCGTTCTGCAGGATGTGCGCGTGGGCGCCTTCATACAGCTTCGGCACGATCAGGTGGCTGCCCTGGATCAGGCGGATGCCGTAAGGCGAATCCAGCTTCAAGTCATCCTTGATGAACTTGGCGACCCACGGGCCGGCTGCGTTCACCAGTGCTCGGGCGCGGATCGAGAACAGGCTGCCGTCGGCGCGTTCCATGTTCATTTCCCACAGGCCTTTGCTGCGTTGCGCGCTGACGCAACGGGTCTGAGTGTGGATATGTGCACCCTTTTCCCGCGCGGCCATGGCGTTGAGTACTACGAGGCGGGCGTCGTCGACCCAGCAATCGGAGTATTCGAAGCCCTTGGTGATTTCGCTTTTCAGCGGGCTGTCGGGACCGAACTTGAGGCTCTTGGAGCCTTCGAGTTTTTCCCGCTTGCCCAGGTGGTCATACAGGAACAGGCCGGCACGAATCATCCACGCCGGACGCAGGTGCGGGCGGTGTGGCAATACAAAGCGCATCTGCTTGACGATGTGCGGGGCCTTGGCCAACAGCACCTCACGTTCAGCCAGGGCTTCGCGCACCAGGCGGAATTCGTAATGTTCGAGGTAACGCAGGCCGCCGTGGATCAGCTTGCTGCTGGCGGAGGAGGTGTGGCTGGCCAAGTCGTCCTTTTCGCAAAGGAATACCGACAAACCGCGCCCGGCTGCGTCTGCTGCAATGCCGACGCCATTGATTCCGCCACCGATAACGGCGACGTCATAGACTTCGGCAAGCGGTGGGGCAGGCAAGGTAGAAGGGTTCATCGGCTGGCCTCGCAATCTTTTTCGTATTGGAATTCGAACATAAATGTTCATTTGCGAAAATGGTAGCGCATAAACGCAGGCACAGCCACCCCGCTTCGATTGAAAATACTGATCGAAGGGCGAAGAAAGGAAAATTTGTGAACATCAGGGGGCAGGACTCCCCCTGTATAGGCTTACACCACTTCCAGCCGAATCTTGTGCTGATTCAGCAACTGCACCAGTGCCGGGACTGGCTGCTGATCGGTGACTAAACAATCAATCAAGCTGATCGGTCCCAGGCGAATCATGGCGTTGCGCCCGAATTTGCTGGAGTCCGCCGCCAGAATCACCTTGCGCGCATTGGCAATAATCGCCTGGGAAACCCGTACTTCCTGATAATCGAAGTCCAGCAGGCTGCCGTCTTCATCGATACCGCTGATGCCCACCAAGGCAAAATCGACCTTGAACTGGTTGATAAAGTCGACGCTGGCCTGGCCTACCACGCCGCCGTCACGGCGCACGTTGCCGCCGGTCAGGAGTACGTCGAAGTCGTCTTTGGCACTCAGCATCATGGCGACGTTGAGGTTATTGGTGATGATTTTCAGGTGGCTGTGGTTAAGCAGCGCCCGGGCAATGGATTCGGTGGTGGTACCGATGTTGATAAACAGCGAGGCATGATCGGGGATTTGCGCGGCGATGGCTTCGCCGATGCGCTGTTTCTCGTCGCGCATCTGGTCGGCACGCATGGCGTACGCGGTGTTTTCAACGCTGGAATCATAGGCTGCGCCGCCGTGATAGCGGCGCAACAGATTGGCTTCCGCCAGTTGATTGATATCGCGGCGGATGGTTTGCGGGGTGACAACAAAGAGCTGCGCCATTTCCTCGATACTCACATAGCCGCGTTCGCGAACCAGTTCGAGGATTTGTTGCTGGCGGGGAGGCAGATTCATGGTGCGTCCTTTGGGCTGCCGTAAAAAGTGGCCCATGATGACGCAGGAATCTGCTCCCTGCCAGTTACAACCCTATGTGGGTCCAGCGCTTGGCTTATTCAGCGCCTTCGTGGGGTTCCCAGTCGCGGGTGCGGCTGACCGCTTTCTGCCAGCCAGCGTAGAGTTTTTCCTTCGTCGCTTCTTCCAGTTGCGGTTCGAATTGGCGCTCGATCACGGCCTTGCCACGCAATTCGTCCAGGCTGCCCCAGAAGCCGCACGCCAGGCCAGCCAGGTAGGCGGCGCCCAATGCGGTGGTTTCGCGCATTTGCGGGCGCTCAACCTGGGTGCCGAGGATGTCGGCCTGGAACTGCATCAGGAAGTTGTTGGCGACTGCGCCACCGTCTACCCGCAGGGATTTGAGGCGTTCGCCGGAATCCTGCTGCATTGCGTCGAGTACGTCGCGGGTCTGGTAGGCAATCGACTCCAGGGCGGCACGGATGATGTGATCCACATGTACGCCACGGGTCAGGCCGAACAGCGCGCCACGGGCATACGGGTCCCAGTAGGGCGCACCCAGGCCGGTGAAGGCTGGTACCAGGTACACGCCGTTGCTGTCCTTGACCTTGCCGGCGAAGTATTCGGTATCGGTAGCGTCGGCGATGATCTTCAGCTCGTCACGCAGCCACTGCACGGTGGACCCACCGTTGAATACGGCACCTTCCAGGGCGTAGGCCACTTCGCCACGGGGGCCGCAAGCGATGGTGGTGAGCATGCCGTGCTTGGACTTCACGGCCTTGTCGCCGGTGTTCATCAGCAGGAAGCAGCCGGTGCCGTAGGTGTTTTTCGCCTGGCCCGGTTCTACGCACATTTGGCCGAACAGCGCCGCCTGCTGGTCACCGGCAATACCGCCGATGGCGATACCGCTTTTGGTGCGACCGTAGATTTCCGAGGACGACTTCACTTCCGGCAGCATTTCCCGCGGCACGTCGAGAATCTCCAGCATCTTCGAATCCCACTCGAGGGTGTGGATGTTGAAGAGCATGGTGCGCGAGGCGTTGGTGTAGTCGGTGACGTGGGTTTTGCCGCCGGTAAATTTCCAGATCAGCCAGCTGTCGATGGTGCCGAACAGCAGTTCGCCGTTACGCGCACGTTCGCGGCTGCCTTCGACGTTGTCGAGGATCCACTTGAGCTTGGTGCCGGAGAAGTACGGGTCGGTGACCAGGCCAGTGGTGTCATTGATGTATTGCTCGTGGCCGTCGCGCTTGAGCTGCTGGCAGATCTCGGTGCTGCGGCGGCATTGCCAGACGATCGCGTTGTAGATCGGGCGGCCGGTGACTTTGTCCCAGACCACAGTGGTTTCACGCTGGTTGGTGATACCGATGGCCGCGACCTGGTCATGGTGCAGGCCGGCTTGTGCCAGGGCCTCGACCATCACCGCGCTCTGGGTGGCGAAAATCTCCATCGGGTCATGCTCAACCCAACCGGCTTGCGGGTAATGCTGGGTGAATTCACGCTGGGCGGTGCAGACCACGTTGGCGTCACGATCAAAGATGATCGCCCGGGAACTGGTGGTGCCCTGATCGAGGGCAATGATGTAGTTCTTATTCTGAATGTCGGTCATGTCGATTGCCTTGGACGGAGAATAGGGGAGTCAAGTAAACAGCCTGGACCGCAAAAGGGCAGTGCGGCCCAGGCTATCGCATCAGGAAGTACGGGTTTTGCCGCTGGCGGCCGCTTCGGTTGCATCAGTTGTAGCAGGTGCTGCGGTGGGCAGATGACGGGCAATCAGCCCGCGATACGCGGCAGCACCGAGGCAGGCACCGACAATCGGTGCAAAAATCGGAATCAGGAAGTAAGGAATGTCGCGCCCGCCGGTGAAGGCCATTTCACCCCAACCGGCGAAAAAGGTCATCAGCTTGGGACCGAAGTCACGGGCCGGGTTCATCGCAAAGCCGGTCAGCGGGCCCATGGCGCTGCCGATCACGGCGATCAGCAAACCAATCAGCAGCGGCGCCAATGGGCCACGGGGCAGGCCGTTGTTGTCATCGGTCAGTGCCATGATCACGCCCATCAGGATCGCGGTGATGACCACTTCCACCAGGAACGCCTGGGCTGTGCCCAGCAGCGGATGTGGGTAGGTGGAGAACACTGACGCCAATTCCAGGCTGGCCTGGGTGCCACGAATCATGTGGTGGGTTTGTTCGTAATCGAAAAACAGGTTGCTGTAGAGCGTGTAAACCAACGCTGCCGAGCAGAAGGCGCCGGCGACCTGGGCGATGATGTAGAACGGGAGTTTGCGCTTTTCGAAATCGGCAAAAATGCACAGGGCGATACTGACGGCTGGATTGAGGTGCGCTCCGGAAATACCGGCGCTCAGGTAGATCGCCATGCTGACGCCGATCCCCCAGATGATACTGATTTCCCACAAGCCAAAGCTGGCGCCCGCGACCTTGAGGGCAGCAACACATCCGGTACCGAAGAAGATCAACAACGCAGTGCCCAGGAATTCGGCCATGCATTGACTTGAGAGTGAAGGCTGTTGAAGAGCAGTTGTCATGGAAAACCTCTGTTTTTGTTGTTGTCTGGCGTTTTGCCGCAACGGCAAGCTGCGATTTTCACCGTGGCGAGGATCCCCATCCTCTTCGCGGCTTACTGCTGCGAATCCGTAGCGCTATTCCTACAGTATTCGTAAACGAAAAAATATAGACAAGAATGACGGCTGTCAAAGGTCGAAAGTGAACGATCGGTCATTTTGTAATTATTGGTGTGGTGAATGATCGCGCCGTGGGCGCGAGGAGTTGCAGGAAAGGAGCGCGCGGGCTCGTGGCAAAGGGCTTCGGACTAGAGCCTTTTACCTTCTGTTGGCCTAGAATTGGCCGTCTGTTTTTTCACCGTTTTGCCAAGCCTGGAGCCCTCATGACGCCCGCATTGGACCTGTTGAAAAAAGTTCGTGCCGAACATCGAATCCACAGTTACGAACATGACCCCAAGGCAGCCTCTTATGGTCTGGAGGCCGCGGAA
The DNA here is from genome assembly GCF_020515595.1 of Pseudomonas sp. MWU16-30323. Taxonomy (NCBI): domain Bacteria; kingdom Pseudomonadati; phylum Pseudomonadota; class Gammaproteobacteria; order Pseudomonadales; family Pseudomonadaceae; genus Pseudomonas; species Pseudomonas sp. MWU16-30323. The sequence goes on along the minus strand of NZ_JAIWYM010000003.1, from coordinate 217,448 downwards.
AAGTTGGGGCTTGATCCCGCGCAGGTGTTCAAGACCTTGCTGGCCAGCAGTGAAAAAGCTGAACTGCTGGTGGCCGTTGTGCCGGTCGTCGGAAGTTTGGATTTAAAGGCGTTGGCACACGCGGCGGGGGTGAAAAAGGTCGAGATGGCGGACCCGGCTGCGGCGCAGCGGGCCACCGGTTACTTGCTGGGCGGCATCAGCCCGCTGGGGCAGAAGAAACGCCTGCGCACCTTTGTCGATGTGACGGCGCAGTCGTTTCCGACAATTTTTATCAGTGCGGGAAGAAGGGGGCTTGAGGTGGAGTTGGCAGCAGCGGTGCTGGCCGAGCACACCCAGGCCAAGTTCGCGGAAATTGGCCGGGTGTGATGTGCTGAGGTCAGGTGGCGGTGCTGTAGCGGCGAACGCCTGATTCGACGTGGGGAATGTGCGCCGCTGTGCTGCCCGAGGCCTGGAACAACACCAGGTGTTCGGCTGCCACGCGAATGCCCACATCGGCACCGACCAAGTGATCGGCGTGGCTGGGGAAGATCGATTCCAGCTGCGCACCTGTAGGCAGTTGCAAGCGATACAGGGTCGATGCCCCGAGGAACGTCTTGCCGACAATCCGCGCTTTCAAGGCGCTGTCCGGCGCATAAACGATGTCGTCCGGGCGCAACAACACATCCACCGCGCCGCCGGTGGGCCAGCTGTAGGCACGATTGCCGCGCAACTCGCCCAGTTCGGTGGTGACCGATTCCGGCGTGTTCAACTGCCCGCGAATGAAGTAACCCTGGCCAATAAAGCTGGCGACAAAGGGGGTCAGTGGCTCGTGGTACAGGTTGTAGGGCGTATCCCACTGCTCCAGGCGACCCTCCTTGAACACGCCGACATGGTCACTCACCGCGAAGGCTTCTTCCTGGTCATGGGTCACCAGAATTACACTGGTGCCCCGGGCCTTGAGGATGTCGCGCACTTCATGGCTGAGCTTGCGCCGCAGTTCGCCGTCGAGGTTGGAGAAGGGTTCGTCCAGCAGCAACAGTTGTGGTTCCGGCGCCAAGGCGCGGGCCAGGGCGACGCGCTGTTGCTGGCCGCCGGAAAGCTCATGGGGGAAGCGCTTGCCCAGGTTCTTCAGGTTCACCAGCTCCAGCAATTCGGCGACCACCCGCTCTTTTTGCGGGTGCTTGCGAATACCGAAGGCGATGTTGTCGGCCACGCTGAGGTGTGGAAACAGCGCGTAGTCCTGGAACACCATGCCGATCCGACGTTTCTCCGGGGCCAGTGTGAAACCAGCGCTGGAGATGACTTCGCCCGCCAGGCTGATCTCGCCTTCGTGCACCGGCTCAAAGCCGGCAATCGCTCGCAGGGTGGTGGTCTTGCCGCAGCCCGAGGAGCCCAGCAAGCAACCGATGTCACCGGCGTTGAGGTGCAGGTTAAGGTTCTGCACCACCCGTTGGTCCTGATAACCGCATGCCAGATTGCGTAGGTTCAGCAGTAAAGGCTGGCTCATGCAGGGCGGTACGCCGGCGCAACTAAAAACTCCAGCAGGGCTTTTTGCGCGTGCAGGCGGTTTTCTGCCTGGGCCCAGGCCACCGAACGTGGGTCGTCCAGCAGGTCGAGGCTGATTTCTTCGCCACGGTGGGCTGGTAGGCAGTGCATGAACAGCACGTCCGGCGCGGCCAGGTCGAGCAGTGCGCGGTTGACCTGGAACGGTGCGAACAGCTTGAGGCGCTTGGCGGTTTCTTCTTCCTGGCCCATGGAGGTCCAGACGTCGGTGCTCACCAGGTGCGCGCCGATGACGGCCTCACGCGGGTCGCGGACGATGGTCACGCGGTCGCCGGCCTGGGCCAGGAATTTTGCGTCCGGCTCATAGCCTTCGGGGCAGGCAACGCGCAATTGGAAGTCGAACTGGATCGCCGCCTCTATATAGCTGTTGCACATGTTGTTGCCATCACCGATCCAGGCCACGGTCTTGCCCTGGATCGAGCCGCGCTGTTCGAGGAAGGTTTGCATGTCGGCCAGCAACTGGCACGGGTGCAGGTCATCGGACAGGCCGTTGATCACGGGCACTCGGGAGTTGGCGGCAAATTCGGTCAGGGTGCTGTGGGCGAAGGTACGGATCATCACCGCATCCAGCATGCTCGACATCACGATCGCGCAGTCGCTGATCGGCTCGCCACGGCCCAGTTGAGTATCGCGAGGTGACAGGAAGATAGCCTGGCCGCCGAGCTGAATCATGCCGGCCTCGAAAGACACACGGGTGCGGGTGGACGACTTCTCGAAAATCATCCCGAGCACGCGGTTTTTCAAAGGCTCGAACAGTACGCCGCGGTTACGCAGGTCTTTAAGCTCAATGCCTCGACGGAGCACGCTGACCAGCTCTTCGGGCGTGCAATCCATCAGGGAGAGAAAGTGCCTTGCGCTCATCATTAACTACCTTTTTGCAACAGACCGCAGATACTCAAAGCCTTGTTTATTTTGAAAACGGGCGAGACCTGCGGCGAAAGCCGCACGGGGCGACGAAATAGGGGAAGGCGCGATCTTATAATTAAATGTCGCGTCTTACCAATAGGGCTACAGTTTTTAGGGGAGTTCAAGGACGCGGGGAGGGCGCTTTTGAAGCCTGTTTCCTGACAGCAGCGGGTCATTTGTACACTGGCGCTGCGCCACATTGCAATGCGAGAAGGCGGGCGCAGGCCGGGGCGCGTCGGTTTCAGAGGGCTGCCGGAGGGCGCTGAAACATTTCATGATGTTTCCTCATGACCCGGCCTGATGCCGTTGGATTCACACGACGAACGTTGCTGGCGCTGCTGCCGGCGGCGGGCCATAGTTTTCGTCCGAAGCGCTCAGCCCACAATAAAGAGACTGGCCATGACCAAGACTCTCCACCACCGTGCCTGCCATCTGTGCGAAGCCATCTGCGGCCTGACACTGGAAACCACCCAGGGTGAAGACGGGAGCCTGGCGATCACCTCGATCAAGGGCGACCCGCTGGACACGTTCAGCCGTGGCCATATCTGCCCCAAGGCCGTGGCCCTGCAGGACATCCAGAACGACCCGGACCGCCTGCACCAGCCCATGTTGCGGGTGGGCAGTGAATGGCAGCCAATCCCGTGGGAAGACGCCTTTACGCTTGTAGGCGAGCGCCTGGCGGGCATCCAGGCACGCCACGGGCAGAATGCGGTGGCGGTGTACCAGGGCAATCCGAGCGTGCACAACTATGGCCTGATGACCCACAGCAATTACTTCCTGGGCCAGCTCAAGACCCGCAACCGCTTTTCCGCCACGTCGGTGGATCAGTTGCCCCACCACCTGACCAGTCACCTGATGTATGGGCACGGCCTGTTGCTGCCGATCCCGGACATCGACCATACCGACTTCATGCTGATCCTCGGCGGCAACCCGCTGGCGTCCAACGGCAGCATCATGACCGTGCCGGATGTGGAAAAGCGCCTGAAGGCTATCCAGGCGCGCGGTGGCAAAGTCGTGGTGGTGGATCCGCGGCGCAGCGAGACGGCGGCGATTGCCGACCAACATCTGTTTGTGCGCCCGGGCGGCGATGCGGCGTTGTTGTTCGGTTTGCTTAATACGCTGTTTGCCGAGAACCTGACCCGTGACAGTCATCTGCCGGTCGATGGCCTGGATGAAGTGCGCCAGGCCGTGGCGGGGTTCACCGCCGAAGCGATGAGTCGTCAATGCGCGGTGCCCGCCGAGCAGATCCGCCAGTTGGCGCGGGACTTCGCGGCGGCCGACACAGCGGTATGTTATGGCCGCATGGGCGTGTCGACCCAGGCGTTTGGCACGCTGTGCCATTGGCTGGTGCAGTTGATCAACCTGGTGACGGGCAATCTGGATCGGAAGGGCGGTGCCTTGTGCACCACGCCGGCAGTCGACCTGGTGGCTTCCACCTCCGGCGGGCACTTCAATCGCTGGCAGAGCCGGGTTTCCGGGCGACCGGAGTACGGTGGCGAGCTGCCGGTGTCGGCACTGGCCGAAGAAATGCTCACCGAGGGCGAAGGACAAATCCGTGCGCTGGTGACGGTGGCAGGGAATCCGGTGCTCTCCACGCCTAACGGCCGGCAGTTGGAACAGGCGCTGGATGGCCTGGAGTTCATGGTCAGCATCGACCTGTATATCAACGAAACCACGCGCTATGCCGATCTGATCCTGCCGTCTACCTCGGCACTGGAAAACGATCACTACGACACCACCTTCAATATGTTCGCGGTGCGCAACGTCACCCGCTTCAATCGCGCCATCCTGCCAAAGCCTGACGGCGCGTTGCATGACTGGGAAATCTTCGTCGGCCTGGCCCAGGCGTTTGCCGCGAAGACGGGTAATGCACTCAAACCGACCATGCCGCCGGCGCAGATGATCGATTTCGGGCTGCGCGCCGGACCTTATGGCGATACCTTGTCCATTGCCGCGCTGGCTGATTATCCCCACGGTCTAGACCTTGGGCCGCTGAAGCCCAACCTGGCGGGCCGCATGAAAACCGCCAACGGCCATTTGCAGGCTGCGCCGCCGGTGATCCTCGCAGACTTGGCGCGCTTTGCCGCGCAACCAGTGCCTGGGCTGAATGAGTTGTTGCTGATCGGGCGTCGCCATGTGCGCAGCAACAACTCGTGGATGCATAACTACCATCGGTTGGTGAAGGGCAAGCCCCGTCATCAGTTGCTGATGCATCCCGATGACCTGGCCCATCGCAAGTTGAGTGACGGGCAACGGGTGCGGGTCAGTTCTCGGATCGGCATGATCGAAGTCGAGGTCTTGGCCAGTCTCGACATGATGCCCGGCGTGGTCAGCCTGCCCCACGGCTGGGGGCACGGTCGCCCGGGCGTACAGATGACCATCGCCAGCGGGCAGCCGGGAGCGAGTGCGAATGACCTGACGGATGAGCGGCAATTGGATGAGCTGTCGGGCAATGCGGCGTTGAACGGCGTGCCGGTGCAGGTCGAGGCGGCGTAAGGATTGTCTGTCGGGGAGTCCGAGCGTCACGCTAGGCTTTGCGTTACAATGCGCCACCGTGCCGACCCATGAGTCGGAAAGTTCCAGCCGAGGTGTTCCATGGATATCATCGAAACGATCAAAGAGCAGATTGCCAACAACACTATTCTGCTTTACATGAAGGGCGCACCTAACGCGCCTCAGTGTGGCTTCTCCGCAAAGGCTTCCCAGGCAATCATGCAATGTGGCGAGAAGTTCGCCTACGTGGATATCCTGCAGAACCCGGAAATCCGCGCCAACCTGCCGAAGTATGCCAACTGGCCAACTTTCCCACAGCTGTGGGTTGCCGGTGAGCTGGTCGGCGGTAGCGACATCATTACCGAAATGGCGGCTGATGGTTCGTTGCAGGCACTGATCAAAGACGCAGCGGCCAAAGCTGCGGCGAAAACCGAAGCCTGACTTTTTCCAGGCTGCGGCAATAAAAAGCCCCGCTTCTCGAAAGAGAGCGGGGCTTTTTAGTGGCCGGGAATTAAGGGTTATTCACCCATCTGCGATTGCAGGTAATTCTCGATAGTCACTTTGTCGATCAGGCCGATCTGGGTTTCCAGCCAGTCGATGTGTTCTTCCTGGTCTTCAAGGATATCTTCCAGCAACTCGCGGCTGCCGAAATCACTCTTGATTTCGCAATGAGCAATGGCGGCCTTGAGGTCGGTGTGGCTCTTGCGTTCGAAGTTCAGGTCACAGTTGATCATTTCCTGGGTGTGCTCGCCGATGTTCAGCTTGCCCAGGTCCTGCACGTTCGGCAGGCCTTCCAGGAACAGGATGCGCTTGATCAGCGCATCGGCGTCCTTCATGGCCTTGATGGATTCTTTGTATTCACGCTTGCCCAGCTTTTCCAGGCCCCAATCGTCATACATGCGTGCATGCAGGAAGTACTGATTGATCGCGACCAGTTCATTGGCAAGGATTTTGTTGAGTTGCTGGATGACTGTAATGTCGCCTTTCATGATTGGGGTCCTGCCCTGTATTAGCTGTATATAAGGCGGAGTTTGAGCTGCGCATTTACTACTGTCAAACCTAAGTTATTGAATAATAAATGAAAATTAATCGGAATAAGAATGTTTGTGTTCCGCGTCTTGGCGCTAACTGTTTGAATTCCGGGCATAAAAAAACCGGACACTAAGTCCGGTTCTTTAAAACACACCCTTCAGGCGTGTGTAAATTCTGCTGAGTAGGGGATCGCCGCCTGGGCAGTTTGCAGCTGCGTCAGGGTTTCCCGTACCACTTGCTTGGCGAGGCAGGCGCATTTGCCGCATTGGCTGGCGACGCCGGTGGTTTCACGTACTTCCTTGTAGCTGCAGCAACCTTCATAGATTGCTTCGCGGATTTGTCCGTCGGTGACGCCAGTGCAGAGGCAGACATACATAAGGGAGAACCATCGCGGTTTAAGGCTTAAGTGCGACGGATCTTAATGTTAACGAGAATGATTGTCAAAGTAGTTTCTTGCTTGTTTGAAACAGATTGATCACCCACTGACGAACGGTTTTTTCCTGAGCCGTGTATGATGGCCGGTCTTCACGAAGCGTGATCCCGTCACAGGGCTGTCGTTTACCCACGGCACACTGGAAGGGATCCTTTTACTTCAAGTCACCACCATCAGGAGATACCCTATGAGCGTACTCGTCGGCAAACAAGCCCCGGATTTCGACGTACCAGCCGTCCTCGGCAATGGCGAAATCGTAGACAGCTTCAAACTGTCTGAAGCCATCAAAGGCAAATACGGCCTGGTGTTCTTCTACCCGCTGGACTTCACCTTCGTCTGCCCTTCGGAGCTGATCGCCCTGGATCACCGCATGGACGATTTCAAGGCCCGTAACGTTGAAGTGGTAGCCGTTTCCATCGACTCCCATTTCACCCACAACGCCTGGCGCAACACCGCCATCAATGATGGCGGCATCGGCAAAGTCAAATACACCATGGCTGCCGACATGAAGCACGACATCGCCAAGGCCTACGACGTTGAGTCCGAAGGCGGCGTGGCGTTCCGTGGCGCGTTCCTGATCGACGACAAGGGCGTTGTGCGCTCGCAGATCATCAACGACCTGCCGCTGGGCCGTAACATGGAAGAGCTGATCCGTCTGGTCGACGCTCTGCAATTCCACGAAGAGCACGGCGAAGTGTGCCCTGCTAACTGGAAAAAAGGCGACAAAGGCATGAACGCTTCGCCAGAAGGCGTTGCGGCTTACCTGACCGAGAACGCTGGCAAGCTGTAAGCCAGATTCGCGGCACAAAAAAACCGGCCTGAGAAGGCCGGTTTTTTATGCGCGGGATTCGGCTTCAGTCGCCGAAATCTTCCCAGCCGCCCATCTGTTTCCAGCGGTTGACGATGCCGCAGAACAGCTCGGCGGTCTTCTCGGTGTCATAGCGGGCCGAGTGGGCCTCACGACCGTCGAAGTCGATACCGGCCGCCTGGCAGGCTTTTGCCAGCACAGTCTGTCCATAGGCCAAGCCAGCAAGGGTCGCAGTGTCGAAACTGGAGAACGGGTGAAACGGGTTGCGCTTCATGTCCAGGCGCGCCACGGCGGCGTTAAGGAAGCCCAGGTCGAAGCTGCTGTTGTGACCCACCAGGATCGCGCGTTTGCAGCCATTGGCCTTCAAGGCCTTGCGCACACCACGGAAGATGTCGGTCAACGCTGCTTCTTCACTGACCGCCATGCGCAACGGGTGATCGAGCTTGATCCCGGTGAACTCCAGGGCGGCCGCTTCGATGTTGGCGCCTTCGAACGGCTCGACGCGGAAGAAGTGGGTGTGTTCCGGGAACACAAAACCCTGTTCGTCCATGCCGATAGTCGTAGCGGCGATTTCCAGCAATGCGTCAGTGGCGCAATTGAAACCGCCGGTTTCTACGTCGATGACAACCGGCAGGTAGCCACGGAAACGCTCGGCCATCGGGTGACGGGAACCGCCACCACCGCCGCCGTGTTCTTGGTCGTCGTCGTAATGGTCTTCACTCACGGGTGTTCCTCCAGCAGGCGCCAGCGCAGTGTTTCACCGGCGCGCAGCGGGATAACGGTCAGCTCGCCAAACGGCAGGCTGGTGGGGGCGGTCCAGTCTTCACGGACCAGGGTAATGCGGTCGGTATTCGCCGGCAGGCCGTAGAAACGCGGGCCGTTGAGGCTGGCGAATCCTTCAAGCTTGTCCAGGGCGTTACGTTGTTCGAACGCTTCGGCATACAACTCGATCGCCGCATACGCGGTGTAGCAACCGGCACAACCACACGCGGCTTCCTTGGCGTGTTGAGCGTGAGGCGCGGAGTCGGTACCGAGGAAAAACTTCTCGTTGCCACTGGTGGCGGCATCGAGCAGCGCCACCTGGTGCGTGTTGCGCTTGAGAATCGGCAGGCAATAGAAGTGCGGCCGAATCCCGCCCACCAGCATGTGGTTGCGGTTGTACAGCAGGTGATGCGCGGTGATGGTCGCGCCGACGTTGGCCGAAGCCTCGGTGACGAACTGCACGGCGTCGGCGGTGGTGATGTGTTCGAACACGACCTTCAGGGCCGGGAACAACTCGACCACACGACGCATGTGCTCGTCGATGAAGATCTTTTCACGGTCGAATACATCGACATCGCCACGGGTGACTTCACCGTGGATCAGCAACGGCATGCCCACTTCCGCCATGGCTTCGATGGCCGGCAGGATCTTGTCGATACTGGTGACGCCGGAATCGGAGTTGGTGGTCGCGCCGGCCGGGTACAGCTTGGCGGCGTACACGAAACCACTGGCTTTAGCCTGGCGAATTTCTTCGGGCTGGGTGCGGTCGGTCAGGTACAGCACCATCAACGGTTCGAAGCGGCTGCCGGCCGGTCGTGCAGCGAGGATGCGCTGGCGATAGGCATCGGCTTCCGCGGCGTTACGCACCGGAGGTACCAGGTTAGGCATGATGATGGCGCGGCCAAACGTGCGCGCTACATCAGCCACGGTTTGGGGCAACGCAGCACCATCGCGAAGATGAATATGCCAGTCGTCGGGACGCAGCAGGGTCAGGCGGTCGGACATTGGGGATTCCAGGCGGGTCAATCTGGTGGGAATGCTACCGGAAAAGACTCTTGCAGGCACTCGCTATCAAGTTTTGCAGGATACGACCGATATCCCTGGGTATGCCTTAACGATGTATGACGCCTTGATGTGTTGTAGAAACCAGTGGAGCCTCCCGTGCGCCAGCATTATCTAGCCCTGCTCAGTGTGTTCGCCAGCCTGCCCGCGATGGCCCTCACGTTCCAGACACGTCTGGAGAATATTGAGTGGAAAGTGGAGGGCGATAAATTCGAGTGCCGCTTGAGCCAGCCGATCACTGATTTCGGCTCGGGCGAGTTCGTGCGCCGGGCCGGCGAGCAGGCGACGTTTCGTCTGAAAGCCTTTAATGGTTCGTTGGGTGCCGGTTCCGCAACGCTGCTGGCGGCCGCTGCGCCGTGGCAGCCGGGACGTGGTGATATCAACCTCGGCGCGGTGCGCGTCGGCAATGGTGATGTGCTGTTTAACAGCTCCCAGGCCCAGGCCGGGCGCTTGTTCACCGGCTTGCTCGAAGGTCGTAGCCCGACGGTGCGGCACTATGGGCGCGAAGGTGGATACTCCGAGATTCGCCTGTTGCCGGTGAAGTTCAACAAGGCCTACAACGACTATCAGCTGTGCACCGCCAAATTGCTGCCGATGAATTTCGAGCAGGTCAAACAGACCGAGGTGGGCTTCCCGGGGGGCGGAATCGAACTGGACGCGGCGGCGAAGAAAAAGCTGTCGGTGATTCTCGAGTTCATGAAAGCCGATCCGACGGTTAACCACATCGAGTTGAACGGCCACTCCGACAACAGTGGCAATCGCCTGACCAATCGTGATGTCTCCCGGCGCCGCGCCTTGGCGGTGATGGACTACTTCAAGGCCAATGGCATCGATGAATCGCAGATCACCCTGCGTTTTCATGGTGAAAGCTACCCGTTGGCGCCGAACACCAGCCCGGCCAACCGGGCGAAAAACCGTCGGGTGAATATTCAACTTGAACGGGTGGCAGCCCCCGAGAAACCGGCGCCCCAAGCCAAAGCGCCAGGTAGCGCCGCCGCGACCTCATAAGAGGCGGCGTTTCGTCGCTCGCTCGACATAATCTGTCGCTTTATCTTCATTTGCTGTCGCGCCTCTGTAATTTCACGGTTTTGGTCGGTAGAATCGACGCCTTTCCGTACAACCCCGTGGAGTGATGGCATGGCCGACGTAAACAAGGTCGTTCTCGCGTATTCCGGCGGCCTGGACACTTCGGTGATCCTCAAGTGGCTGCAGGATACTTATAACTGTGAAGTGGTGACCTTCACCGCTGACCTGGGTCAGGGCGAAGAGGTCGAACCTGCACGTGCCAAGGCGCAAGCCATGGGCGTGAAAGAGATCTACATTGACGACCTGCGCGAAGAGTTCGTCCGCGATTTCGTTTTCCCGATGTTTCGCGCCAATACTGTCTACGAAGGCGAGTACCTGCTGGGTACTTCCATCGCACGTCCGCTGATCGCCAAGCGCTTGATCGAAATCGCCAACGAAACCGGCGCTGACGCCATTTCCCATGGCGCCACCGGCAAGGGCAACGACCAAGTGCGTTTCGAGCTGGGCGCCTATGCCTTGAAGCCAGGCGTAAAAGTGATTGCTCCGTGGCGTGAATGGGACCTGCTGTCCCGTGAAAAGCTGATGGACTACGCTGAAAAGCACGCCATCCCGATCGAGCGTCACGGCAAGAAGAAGTCCCCGTACTCCATGGACGCCAACTTGCTGCACATCTCCTATGAAGGCGGCGTGCTGGAAGATACGTGGACCGAGCACGAAGAAGACATGTGGAAATGGACCGTCTCCCCGGAGAACGCTCCTGACAAGGCCCAGTACCTGGAACTGACCTACCGCAACGGCGACATCGTCGCGCTGGACGGCGTCGAAATGACGCCGGCCACCGTCCTGGCGACCCTGAACCGCATCGGTGGCGAACACGGTATCGGCCGCCTCGACATCGTCGAGAACCGTTACGTGGGCATGAAGTCCCGTGGCTGCTACGAAACCCCGGGCGGCACCATCATGCTGCGCGCTCACCGCGCCATCGAGTCCATCACCCTGGACCGTGAAGTGGCTCACCTCAAAGACGAGCTGATGCCCAAGTACGCCAGCTTGATCTACACCGGCTACTGGTGGAGCCCGGAGCGTCTGATGCTGCAACAGATGATCGACGCTTCCCAGGTCCACGTGAACGGCGTTGTGCGCCTGAAACTGTACAAGGGCAACGTGATCGTGACCGGTCGCAAGTCCGACGAGTCGCTGTTCGATGCCAATATCGCCACCTTCGAAGAAGATGGCGGCGCCTACAACCAGGCAGACGCGGCAGGCTTCATCAAGCTGAACGCATTGCGCATGCGCATTGCGGCCAACAAAGGTCGCAAGTTGTTCTGAGTGTTTTAAGTTGCAATAAAAAATGGCCCCGTTAGGGGCCATTTTTTTTGGCTGGAAATACACCTGGAATCCTTGGGGGCGATGCAGTGTTTATTGTTCAGTTCAAAAAAAGCCATGTGCCTAAGGCGGAGGTGTGGAGTGTTTATGCTTTTGCAGGGGCAATGTTTATTAATTTCGCTCGATAAGTGGTGCATTGTTGAAAGTGGGTTTTTTTCTTGTATGCAGGAACTATGTACTACAGAAATTTCACTCAGAAATGTACCGAGAATATGTCAGATGCTGACATGCCTGTAGGATTTATGGAGCGTAATTAATTATGTCGAATGGAACTTTTAGAAGGTGCTTTTCAGCCCGCGTTCACAGGTCTTCTCATAAGGCACAAGGGGCATTTCCTGAAACTGTTGTGCGGCACGTTTACCCCGCCCCCCGTAATCCTGGGAATTTTCACTCAAAATATGTTTGTACTCGGAAAGTTCTGAAAGCCTCAACAAAACTGCACACCTCCACACTGGCGTTTTTTTGTAGGTTAAATCCTATGTCTTTGTGGGTTGGGTCTCTGCTTGCTGTTGCTTGGGGGGGAGCGCTATGCCAAGCGGGAAACGACTAGGCTATTGTGCTTGCTCTTAATAATTCGAACAGCGAAATTGGACTTGCCCATGAATAAAGTGCTGATCGTGGATGATCATCCCGTCATTCGTCTTGCTGTGCGTATGCTAATGGAACGTCATAGTTATGAGGTCGTTGCCGAGACCGATAACGGTGTCGATGCCTTGCAACTTGCACGGGAGCATATGCCGGACATAGTCATACTGGATATTGGAATTCCCAAACTCGATGGCCTGGAAGTTATATGCCGGCTGTCGTCGACCAAACAGGCCCATCCCTTCAAAGTGCTGGTGCTGACGTCCCAGGCGCCCGGGCATTTCTCCATGCGGTGCATGCAGGCGGGCGCCGCTGGCTACGTGTGCAAACAGCAGGACCTCACCGAGCTATTGAGCGCGGTCAAGGCGGTGCTGTGTGGGTACAGCTACTTCCCCAATCAGGCGCTGAACTCGGTGCGCTCCACAATGGGGAACGCCAGCGAAGCGGACATGGTCGAGCGCTTGTCCGGCCGGGAGATGATGGTGCTGCAGCAACTGGCCCGCGGTAAAACCAACAAGGAGATCGCCGATGGCATGTTCCTGAGCAACAAAACCGTGAGCACCTACAAGACGCGCTTGCTGCTCAAGCTCAACGCACGCTCCCTGGTGGACTTGATCGAGCTGGCCCAGCGCAACGGGTTGGTGTAGACCGGCCGCACACTTACATGCAGTCAGAAAAAAGCCTCCGTAAGGGAGGCTTCTGTTTTTCGTTGGGTCGATTAGAGATCGAAGTCGTAATCGGCCAACTGTTTTTGCAGGCGCCGCTCTTCCAGAAGGTTGTCGATGGTGCGGCGTTTGCTCAAATTGGTCTTGGCCACCTCTACCGGTGTTTCTGCTGCGTCATCGTCGGATTCAGCGCCAACAACGTCGTCTTCTACATCCAGTTGTTCTTTGCCAGTGCTCATAAGGTTAACTCCAGGCTAAGACTGCCGTTGGCGCTCCTTATAACGATAATCCAGAGCCTGGTAAAAAAGATTTTTTCAATCGACTCATCAATAAAAGCAATGATGGCTCAATCGTCGGAAGTCTTTTCCTTGTATTCACACAGGTCTTCGATGCGGCAACTGCCACAGCGCGGCTTGCGAGCCTGGCAGACATAGCGTCCGTGAAGGATCAGCCAGTGATGTGAATCCAGCAGATAGGGCTTGGGCACAAACTTCATCAATTGTTTTTCCACCTCCACCACGTTCTTTCCGCGGGCAATCCCGGTGCGGTTGCTGACCCGAAAGATGTGTGTGTCCACGGCCATGGTCAATTGGCGAAATGCCGTGTTGAGCACTACGTTGGCGGTTTTGCGACCTACGCCTGGAAGCGCTTCAAGGGCCTCCCGAGTCTGCGGCACTTCGCTGCCGTGCAACTCCACCAGCAGCCGACAGGTCTCGATGACATTCTTCGCCTTGCTGTTATACAGGCCGATGGTCTTGATGTACTCGGACAACCCTTCAACCCCAAGCGCGTAGATCGCCTCCGGAGTATTGGCTACGGGATACAACTTGGCAGTGGCCTTGTTGACGCCGACGTCTGTGGACTGGGCCGAAAGAATCACGGCGATCAGCAGCTCGAACGGCGAGGAATAGGCCAGTTCGGTTTTCGGTTCCGGGTTGTCTTCGTGAAGCCGGCGGAAAATTTCCAGGCGTTTTGCGGCGTTCATGGGGCGAGCGGTTCCTTGCAGACAGTCAGTGTGGTTACGAAAAACGGGCCCAATAACCCGAGCAGGATAAACGCGGCGGGCACCAGCAGTACACGCTTCATCACGTGCGGCCGGTGCTCAAGGTGTTCAAGTGCGGGCATCGGACGCCGCCAGCGCCGCAAGCGCCTGCTCGGCTGTTTCGAAATGCTGTTGCAGGACGATCAACTGCGACTGCTGTTCAAAGGTCGGCGGGTGGCCGAAAGCTTTCAGGGATTTGTGCAATTGGGCACGGCTCATGGCCAGATTGATCTTGGCCTTCTTCAAGGCAGCGTCCATCGCGGCGGCTTTTTGTGCACGAACCCGCTCAATGGCGGCCTGGACCGGGTTCTCCGAGGCTGCAATCACCGGGGCGGCGCGCTGGGTGCGTGCCAGGCGTTCGGCGAGTTTCTGTTCCTCTTCGCGTTGCAGCCGCGCGTTGCGTTGTTCAAACCGCCGCCTGGCCCGATCGCGCTTGAGGCTGCGTGCCTGGCGCTCGTGATCGCTGGAGGCCAGCCCGCCGACAATCGGCACCACCGTGGTCAACGGACGCATTTCGATGCAATCAACCGGGCAAGGTGCCACACACAGGTCGCAGCCTGTGCACTCGTCGATAATCACCGTGTGCATCAATTTGGCAGCACCGACGATAGCGTCCACCGGGCAGGCCTGGATGCATTTGGTACAGCCGATGCACTCCGCTTCACGGATAAACGCGATCTGCGCGGGCGCCTCGCCTCGGGACGTGTCCAGTTCCAGCGCCGGAAGCTTCAACAGTTGCGCCAGGCCTGCGATGGTTTCCTGGCCGCCCGGAGGGCACTTGTTGATCGCCTCGCCTTGGGCAATGCCTTCTGCGTAGGGCTTGCAGCCAGGATGCCCACATTTGCCACATTGGGTTTGCGGCAGCAGGGCGTCGATACGTTGAATCAGGCTCATGGTTTGATCATTGCGTTGGAACCCGGAAAAGCCACGGCCGGCAACGGGCCGACAGCAAACAGAGTCCGATTATCCGGCAAGCGAGGAGGGGGGACTAGCTGAAACCGCCCCATGGCCGAGACCATGAGGCAGTCAGCCGTTGTTACTTGATGCGCTGACCCGGCTTGGCGCCGCTGTCGGGGCTCAACAGGTAGATCTCTTCACCGCCAGGGCCGGCCGCCATCACCATGCCTTCGGAGATACCGAACTTCATTTTCCGTGGCTTGAGGTTGGCGATCATCATGGTCAGGCGACCATCGAGCTTGGACGGATCCGGATAGGCACTCTTGATCCCGGAGAACACGTTGCGTTGCTCGTCACCGATGTCCAGCGTCAGGCGCAGCAGCTTGTCGGCGCCTTCCACGGCTTCGGCCTTGATGATCAGGGCCACCCGCAGGTCCACCGCAGCGAAGGCGTCGAAGTCGATTTCTGGCGACAGTGGATCTTTCGCCAGCTCGCCATTGCCCGCAGGTGCTGCATCGCCGGTGTCAGTCTTGCTGACCTCGAGGTCTTCTTTCGAAGCATCGGTCATGGCCTGGACTTTTACCGGATCGATACGGGTCATCAGCGGCTTGAACTCATTCAACTGATGGTTGCTGAGCAAGGTTGCATGATCGTTCCAGGTCAGCGGCGGCACGTTGAGGAACGCCTCGGCGTCGGCCGCCAGCAGTGGCAGTACCGGCTTGAGGAAGATCACCAACTGGCGGAACAGGTTGACGCCCGTGGCGCAGATGGCCTGGACTTCAGCTTGCTTGCCTTCCTGTTTGTTCAGCGACCACGGCGCCTTGTCGGCGATCCACGCGTTGGCACGGTCGGCCAGGCCCATGATCTCGCGCATGGCGCGGGCAAAGTCGCGGGCTTCATAGGCGTCGGCGATGCTCGGGGCAGCGGCCAGGAACGCGTCGGTCAGCTCCGGCGCGGCGTTTTCCGCCACCAGCACACCGGCGTTGCCCTTGTGGATAAACCCGGCGCATCGGCTGGCGATGTTGACGACTTTGCCCACCAGGTCCGAGTTGACCTTCTGTACGAAGTCTTCCAGGTTCAGGTCCAGGTCGTCGACGCCACGGCCCAGTTTGGACGCGTAGTAGTAGCGCAGGTATTCCGGCGACAGGTGGTCCAGGTAGGTGCGCGCCTTGATAAAGGTGCCACGGGACTTGGACATCTTCTGGCCATTGACCGTCAGGTAGCCGTGAACCGCGATGCCGGTCGGCTTGCGGTAGCCCGAACCTTCGAGCATCGCCGGCCAGAACAGCGCGTGGAAGTTGACGATATCCTTGCCGATGAAGTGATACAGCTCGGCGGTGGAGTCCTTGGCCCAGAACGCGTCGAAGTCCAGCTCCGGCGTACGGTCGCACAGGTTCTTGAAGCTGGCCATGTAGCCAATCGGCGCGTCCAGCCACACATAGAAGTACTTGCCTGGCTCGCCCGGGATTTCAAAACCGAAGTACGGCGCATCGCGGGAGATGTCCCACTGCTGCAGGCCGGCGTCCAGCCATTCGGCGATCTTGTTCGCCACGGCGTCCTGCAGGGTGCCGCTGCGGGTCCAGGTTTGCAGCATTTGCTGGAAATCCGGGAGCTTGAAGAAGAAGTGCTGGGAATCCTTGAGCACCGGGGTGGCGCCAGAGATCGCCGACTTGGGATCCTTCAGGTCGGTAGGCGCGTAAGTGGCGCCGCACTTTTCGCAGTTGTCGCCGTACTGGTCCTCAGTGCCGCATTTCGGGCAAGTGCCCTTGATGAAGCGGTCGGCCAGGAACATTTTCTTTTCGGGGTCGAAATACTGGGTGATCGAACGCGTGGCAATGTGCCCGGCGTCCTTGAGGCGCAGGTAGATCTGGCTCGACAGCTCGCGGTTTTCTTCGGAGTGGGTCGAGTGGAAGTTATCGAAGTCCACCAGGAACTCGGCAAAGTCGGCGCTGTGTTCAGCCTGGACATTGGCGATCAGTTGTTCCGGGGTGATCCCTTCCTTCTCGGCGCGCAACATGATGGCCGAACCGTGGGCGTCGTCCGCGCAGACATAAATGCATTGATTGCCGCGATGCTTCTGGAAGCGCACCCACATATCGGTCTGGATGTACTCAAGCATATGGCCAAGGTGGATAGAACCATTGGCATAGGGCAGGGCGCTGGTGACGAGGATCTTGCGTGGCTCGGACATGGGGCTCGGCTACTTGATGAAACGGAGGTCGGCCACTATAAAGCGCCGGGAAATTTATTTCACCCCGTGCAGCTGTTTCAGGAGTTTCCCGACGGCCGAAAGCGTGCCGCTAAGGCGCTGGAACGGTTAGGATAGCCGCCTGTTTTAGTCAGTCTTTTTTTCGGGAGTAGCCCATGAGCGCCGTCAATCGCGCAGCGGTGGAAGCCGTTCTTCGCCAATACACCGACCCCTACCTGAACCAGGACCCGGTCAGCGCCGGGTGCGTACGCGCCATCGACGTGCAGGGTGACAAGGTTTCGGTCCAGCTTGAGCTGGGCTATGCCGCCGGGCTGTTCAAGAGCGGCTGGGCGCAGATGCTGCAAATGGCCATCGAAGGCCTGGACGGCGTCAGCTCGGCCAAAGTCGACATCCAGTGCGTGATCGCCGCGCACAAGGCCCAGGCGCAGATCCCGGGCCTGGCCAACGTCAAGAACGTGGTGGCCGTGGCCTCCGGCAAGGGCGGCGTGGGCAAATCCACCACCGCCGCCAACCTGGCCCTGGCCCTGGCCGGCGAAGGCGCGCGCGTCGGGATTCTCGACGCCGACATCTATGGCCCGAGCCAGGGTGTGATGTTCGGTATCGCTGAAGGCACCCGGCCGAAGATCAAGGATCAGAAATGGTTCGTGCCGATTGAGTCCCATGGCGTGGAAGTGATGTCCATGGCCTTCCTGACCGACGACAACACGCCGATGGTCTGGCGCGGCCCGATGGTTTCCGGTGCATTGCTGCAACTGGTCACCCAGACCGACTGGGGCAACCTGGACTACCTGGTGATCGATATGCCACCAGGCACCGGTGATATCCAGCTGACCCTGGCGCAGAAAGTGCCGGTGGCCGGCGCGGTGATCGTCACTACGCCGCAGGACCTGGCGCTGCTGGATGCTCGCAAAGGCGTGGAGATGTTCCGCAAGGTCAATATCCCGGTGCTGGGCGTCGTGGAGAACATGGCGGTGCACATCTGCTCTAACTGCGGTCACGCCGAGCATCTGTTCGGTGAAGGCGGCGGCGAGAAGCTGGCGACCCAGTACGGGGTTGAACTGCTGGCGTCGTTGCCGCTGTCCATGGGGATTCGAGAGCAGGCTGACGGTGGCAAGCCGACCGTGGTTGCCGAGCCCGATGGCCAGATTGCCATGGTCTACCAGGAGCTGGCCCGTCACGTAGGGGCGCGGATCGTACTCCAGGAAGCTGAGGCTCAGGCGATGCCGACCATCACTGTCAGCGACGACTGATCCACCTGACGGGAAAGAAGCCTCGACTGTGTCGGGGCTTTTTCTTGCCTGGCGAACACTCAGGGTTCTCTTGTTACCCTTTTACGTAATTGCTGGTGTAAGCATTCGCTTACTTTGTCGTAAGCGTTTGGGTTTTTTCGCCGGTACGGACGTCTTGAATTGATTGCCTATATTTCTATCTGTTTGAAATATAACAATTATTTTTTATTGAACGAGCGTGCAATCCTATGGTTTCGCGATTTGGATCCCGTTGAACTTCGCCGGGAACTCTCTAAGATCAGCCCTGTGTCCACGGATTGACACAGTCATCACGGAACGATGACTCAGGGAACCTCGCAGGATGCGATTCATCAGGATGATGAAAAGGAACACAGGGACTAGGGAAAAAATGTGGGCGGGTCATACCGCCCCTTTTTTTTGCCCGTAGAAAAGTGAACCCCGTCCCGCAGAAATGCAAAAAGGCCCGCAAGGGGCCTTTAAGAGGGCATCGACGCTATCAGCGCTCGAGGTGTTCAATCTTGCCTTTCTTGCCATCCCACTCCGCCGCATCCGGCATCGGGTCTTTGCGCTCAGTGATATTCGGCCAGATTTCCGCCAGCTCAACGTTCAACTGAATAAATTCCTGCATCTCTGTCGGGACTTCGTCCTCGGAGAAAATCGCGACGGCCGGGCATTCTGGTTCACACAGGGCGCAGTCAATGCACTCGTCCGGGTGGATGACCAGAAAGTTCGGGCCTTCGTAAAAGCAGTCCACCGGACACACTTCTACGCAGTCGGTGTACTTGCACTTGATGCAGTTGTCGGTGACGACGAAGGTCATTTCTAATTTTCTCCTCAGGCGGCGGCAGCGAAACCCTTTGTGGCAGGGCTCGCGAGGTTCGGGAGCGATAGTCTGCAGGCCAGGCTAAAAGCCCGCAGCATCCCAAACCGCGCGAGAGTCTACCAGCTTGCACGCGTCTGCGTTATATCCGAGTCTTCAGTGCATATAACATTTCGAGCGCTTTTCGCGGGGTCAAGTCGTCCACGTCAAGCTTAGCCAATTCATCCAGCACCGGATGAGGCAGGCTGGCGAACATGTCGCTCTGGTGTGGCGCGCTGGGTTTGCTGCTGGCTTTGGCCGGGCTGGCCACGGGAATCTCGTGGGGCAGGGCGGTTTCTTCCAGGCGGCTGAGGTGTTCGCGGGCGCGAGTGATCACCTCACTTGGTACGCCCGCCAACTGCGCCACGGCCAGGCCGTAACTCTGGCTCGCCGGCCCGGGCAACACATGGTGCAGGAACACGATGCGCTCGTTGTGCTCGGTGGCATTGAGGTGCACGTTGGCCACCAGCGGCTCGTTTTCTGGCAGCACGGTCAGCTCGAAGTAGTGCGTCGCGAACAGCGTATACGCCCGCAGGTGTGCCAATCGCTCAGCCGCCGCCCACGCCAGGGACAACCCGTCGAAGGTGCTGGTACCGCGGCCCACTTCGTCCATCAGCACCAGGCTGCGTTCGGTGGCGTTGTGCAGGATGTTGGCGGTTTCGCTCATTTCCACCATAAAGGTCGAACGGCCACCGGCCAGGTCATCGCTGGAGCCGATCCGGGTAAAGATGCGGTCCACCAGGGACAGTTCGCAACTGGCCGCCGGCACGAAGCTGCCGATATGCGCCAGCAGTACGATCAATGCGGTCTGACGCATGTAGGTGGATTTACCGCCCATGTTCGGACCAGTGATCACCAGCATGCGAGTATCGTCGTCCAGCGACAGATCGTTGGCGACGAACGGCGTGGTCAGAACCTGCTCCACCACCGGGTGGCGACCTTGCTCGATGCGCATGCACGGCTCGCTGACAAAGCGGGGGCAGTTCAGGTCAAGGTTCAGGGCGCGCTCGGCCAGGTTGCTCAGCACGTCCAGCTCGGCCAGGGCGGCGGCGGTGTCCTGGAGCGGTGCCAGCTTGCCGATCAAGTCTTCGAGCAAGGCCTCGTAGAGCATCTTCTCTCGAGCCAGGGCGCGGCTTTTGGCCGACAGTGCCTTGTCTTCGAACGCTTTAAGTTCCGGGGTAATAAAGCGCTCGGCACCCTTGAGGGTCTGGCGCCGCTGGTAATCGATCGGCGCCTGCTCGGCCTGCTTGCTCGGCAACTCGATAAAGTAGCCGTGCACGCGGTTGTAGCCGACTTTCAGGTTGGCCAGGCCGGTGCGGGCTTTTTCGCGGGCTTCCAGATCGATCAGGAACTGCCCGGCGTTCTCGCTCAGGGATTGCAGTTCGTCCAGCTCGGTGTCGTATCCGGTCTTCAACACGCCACCGTCACGGATGATCGCGGGCGGGTTGTCGATGATGGCTTTTTCCAGCAGCGCCGCCAGGTCCGGGTAGGTGCTGGTGGTGACGGCAAGCTGCTGCAGGTGCGGCGCTTCCAGTTCAGTCATCGCTGCTTGCAGTTGCGGCAGGGCGCCGAGGGCATCCCGCAGGCGTGCCAGGTCGCGGGGCCGCGCGTTGCGCAGGCCGATCCGCGCCAGGATCCGCTCGATATCCCCGATTTCCTTGAGCTGCGGCTGCAGCTTTTCAAAACGGTATTGATCCAGCAGGCACGTAATAGAAGTTTGACGGGCTTGCAGCACGGTCAAATCCCGCAGCGGACGGTTCAACCAGCGGGTCAGCAAGCGGCTGCCCATGGCGGTCTGGCAACGGTCGACCACCGATTGCAGGGTGTTGTCGCGACCGCCCGCCAGGTTGGTGTCCAGTTCCAGGTTGCGGCGGCTGGCGCCATCGAGCACCACGGTGTCGTCCAGGCGTTCATGACGCAGGCTGCGCAAGTGGGGCAGGGCGGTGCGCTGGGTTTCCTTGGCGTAGCTGAGCAGGCAACCGGCGGCGCCGATGGCCAGGGTCAGGGACTCGCAACCGAAGCCCTTGAGGTCTTGCACGGAGAATTGCTGGCACAGGCTTTTCAGTGCCGAATCCCGCTCGAAATCCCACGGCGCGCGACGCTTGGTCCCACGGCGACGTTCCGCCGGCAGATCCTTTGGCCAGTCATCTGGAATCATCAGCTCCACCGGGTTGACGCGCTCCAGTTCCGCCAGCAGGTTTTCCCAGCCTTTGATTTCCAATACCGTGAAATTGCCACTGGTGATGTCCAGCACCGCCAGGCCGAACAGCCGCTCATCCCCCAGCACCGCCGCGATCAGGTTGTCGCGACGCTCATCCAGCAGCGCCTCATCACTTACCGTACCCGGCGTGATAATGCGCACTACTTGACGTTCAACCGGGCCCTTGCTGGTGGCCGGGTCGCCGATCTGCTCACAGATCACCACCGACTCGCCCAGCTTCACCAGCTTGACCAGGTAACCTTCCAACGAATGATAAGGAATCCCGCACATCGGAATCGCCTGCCCGGCCGACTGTCCGCGCGCGGTCAGGGTGATGTCCAGCAACTTGGCGGCCTTCTTTGCGTCTTCATAGAAGATCTCGTAGAAGTCGCCCATGCGGTAGAACATCAACTGATCAGGGTGCTGGTTTTTCAGGCGCCAGTACTGCTGCATCATCGGGGTGTGGGAGGACAGATCGGAAGTGTTTTTACTCATTGGATAGTTAGCAAATTCGTTGAAAGTGATGGGGCAAAGGGGGCGCTTGGCCCAGCATTTTTTGCAATGGGCGCAAGGTTAACACGCGAGGTCGGGGCTTCGCAGTTCACAAACGGTCAGGTAAATCTTGGAATCAATGCATTAAATATGCAAATTAGCATTTGCCAAGCATCAAAACTGCCTGCACTATCCGCGTTATGCAAAAACGCAACGTTTCTATCGTCTTAAGAGAGCTGCTGGACCGCGACCGGATCTCCCCCACGGAGCTTCACCGGCGTACCGGCGTGCCTCAATCCACATTGTCCCGGATCCTCAGCGGCAAGATCGTTGATCCGTCGGACAAGCACATCTCACGCATCGCCGATTACTTTCAGGTCAGCACCGATCAACTGCGCGGGCGCGCAGGGCTGGTGCCGGCGCGGGCGGACGAGCGTGACCCGATGCATTCGGAACTCAAGGACATAAGCCTGTGGGACGACGACACGCCCGTTAATGATGACGAGGTGTCGATCCCCTTTCTGCGCGAGGTTGAATTGGCTGCTGGATCAGGAAGATTCGTCATCGAGGAAAGCGAGAAGGCCAGCCTGCGATTCGGCAAGCGCAGCCTGCGGCATAACGGGGTGCAGTTCGACCAGGCCAAGTGCGTCACGGTGCGTGGCAACAGTATGTTGCCGGTGCTGCGTGACGGCGCGACCGTCGGCGTCAACGCCGGCAAGTGCGGGATTGGTGACATCGTCGACGGCGACCTGTATGCCATCAATCACAATGGCCAACTGCGGGTGAAACAGCTCTACCGCCTGCCGTCGGGGATTCGCCTGCGCAGCTTCAACCGCGATGAACACCCGGATGAGGACTACAGCTTCCAGGACATCCAGGATGAGCAGATCAGCATCCTCGGTCACGTCTTCTGGTGGGGCATGTACGCCCGCTAACCTTTCTTCGTAAGACAAAGCCCGCCAATGAGCGGGCTTTTTTTCGTCCGTGCAAAACCACCAAACCCTTTGCCCATAAGGCTGCAAATGCATCCGTGCATATGCGCCGCAAAAATAAATGCATTTGTGCATTGACTGTATATGCATACATGCATATTCTTCGTCTCAAGCCAGCCAAGAAGGCCTGGTGGAGGCGGCAAGGATGCTGCCAAGGAAGACAAGGACGTTACGCAACACCGGCAAGGACGC
Organism: Pseudomonas sp. MWU16-30323; assembly: GCF_020515595.1. Taxonomy (NCBI): domain Bacteria; kingdom Pseudomonadati; phylum Pseudomonadota; class Gammaproteobacteria; order Pseudomonadales; family Pseudomonadaceae; genus Pseudomonas; species Pseudomonas sp. MWU16-30323. The sequence goes on along the minus strand of NZ_JAIWYM010000003.1, from coordinate 194,615 downwards.
CATCGAAGCGATGGCACGGATGCCAGGCAACACCGGCAAGGATGCCGACGCTCTTTAGTTTCAAACCGCTTCAAGAACAGGCAGCGATGAACCGGCCTTAACGGTTCAGAGGGTTGGCAACTGGCCCGGGTGTGCAGCGTAAAGCACCAGAAGCAGTTATCCGGCAGACAGGGATCGTGGTCGGAAAAACATTGAGGAAAGAACCGTACCGCGCCAGTAGCGCCGAAAGTTCGAGGAAATCATTACTGAAAAGCCCGGGCAACCGGGCTTTTTGGAATGCCTACCTATAAATGGAATTACCCAAAACCCGGCACTGCGCCGGTAATGCTCAGCCAGGAGGCGTGACATGACAAACGAGCAGCAAGCGTTAGCGGAAATGCCTATCTGGTTGGTGATCGCACTGGCCCTGATCGGCGGTGTATCCGGAGAAATGTGGCGCGCCGACAAGGAGGGCGCCCGCGGTTGGTCGCTGGTGCGGCGCCTGGCCCTGCGTTCCGGGGCCTGCATGGTGTGCGGGGTATCCGCCCTGATGCTGTGCTACGCCGCCGGCATGTCGATCTGGACGGCCGGCGCCATTGGCTGCCTGACCGCCATGGCCGGTGCCGACGTGGCCATCGGCCTTTATGAACGCTGGGCGGCCAAGCGCATCGGCGTCAACGAAGGCACCGGCCGGGACCCGCAGTAACCGTTGCAAGGACGCTACTTAAATGACACTCATCGAAAAACCTTCCCAACTGCCCCAGGCCATCAACGAGGCGTTGCGCGTTGCCTTTCCGAATCTGAAGGTCGGCAATCATCAGGACTTCCAGGGCACTGCGGATAACACCGGTGTGTTGATCACGGTCGAAGGCAATGGCCCGGGCATTCGCTCCCGCGAAGGGCGCAAGGCCCACGCCCTGGGGATTTCACTCAAGGCCATGGTTGCTCCGGGTGCCTTGCCCTTTGATGCCTGCGACCTGGCCAGCCAACTGATGGACCTGGTGCTGGATAACCGCTGGAACCTGCCGCAGGAGCAGTGCGACCTGCCGACCCATATCGTCGCTGCACCCTCAATAGGCACCACCGCAGAAACGGACTACGACACCTGGACCGTCAGCTTCACCCAAACCCTCTATATCGGACCGCCGCTGCTCAATGATCCCACAGGCCAACCGCTGTTCGCCTGCACCTGGGAAGTCTCGAACATCGACGACCCCGACCAATACAAGCCGCTGGCGGAGTAGCCCATGTTCGACGCGATGTTACGCATGCAACTGGGACCGATTGTCGAGCGACTGGCGGAAATGGAAAGCCAGCTCGAAGACCTGTATCGACGCGCCGAAAGTTTTTGCCGCATCGGCGTGTGCCAGGAGGTCGACGCGGCCAGCAATACCTGCAAGGTCAGCCACGGTGAACTGCTCACGCCGGCGATCCGCTTTTTCAACCCCAGCGCCGGTGCGCAGACGGAAACCCGCATCCCGTCAGTGGGCGAACAATGCTTGCTGCTCAACTACGGCGGCGGGGAGGGCGGGGCACAATCGGTGGCCTTGTTCGGCTTGAACAGCGACCGTTTTCCGCCGGTCTCCAGTGTTCCGACACTGACCCGGCGCCGCCATCAAGACGGCACACAAAGTGACTACGACGACGCCAGCCACACTTTCAACTGGGTCAACGGCCCGACGACGTTCATCGGTTCCCGCGAACAGGTCGACGTCAAGGTCGGCGCCGCCAGCCTGACGATGAGCGCCGAGGGCATCACGCTGCAAGTTGGCGGTACAAGCCTGTTGCTGGACGCCGGCGGTGCGCACTTCAGCGGCCCGGTGGTGGATCACCAAGGTCGACTCATCAGCCCCTGATAAGGACATCCCATGATCGGAATCGATAGAAACACCGGGGCGGCGGTCGATGACTGGCTGCAATTCGTCCAGCGCGCCACCCGAGCGCTGACGACGCCCTTGGGCACTCGCCAGAAGCGTCCGCTGTACGGCTCGATGATCCCGCAGCTGCTCGGGCAAAACCTCGGCGATGACCTGCTGATTCTCGCCCAGAGCCATGCCGCCCAGGCGTTCTACAACCCGCAGAACGGCATCGCCGACTTCGAACCGCAAGTCATCGTCGCCAACCGCCAGGGCGCCGGCCTGTTGCTGCGCTTCGCCGGCACCTGGAAAAACCGCAAACAAACCTTCGAGGTGGTGACATGAGCATGCTGATACCCGGCCAGAACCAGTTGGCTGAGCCAGCGATCATTGCCGTCGATGAGTTCGAGCCACTGTTGGCGGAGTTCAAGGCGTTTGTCGTTGATTACGTCGCCACTCGTGCGCCGGAAAATGCCGCGAAACTGAAGGTCAGCCTGGAGAACGAAAGCGAACTGCTGACGCTGGCATTGGAAGCTTTCTGCGTTCGCCTGCAAACCCACGAGCGTAAATACAACGCCCGCATCAAGCAGATGCTGGCGTGGTGGGCCACCGGCAGCAACCTCGACGCACGCCTTGCCGACATGGGCCTGGAGCGTCAGGTGCTCGACCCTGGTGACCCGGCGGCTTTCCCGCCCGTGCCGCCGACGTTGGAGAGCGACGACGATGCCCGGTTGCGTTATTACCTCGCGCCTCACGCTCCGGCGGCGGGTTCGCGGATGCAGTATCGGCGGGAGGTTTTCACCCTCGGTGAACGTCCATCAGTGAAAGTGCAAAGTGCTACGCCGGGTGTGGTGACGGTCACTTATACCTTCGACCCGGACGGCTACGCGGCGCGGGTCAAGGATGGCAACGGCCGTCGCACCGCACCTGGCGAAGTGATGGTCACGGTCCTGTCCCGAGACGGGGATGGCACACCCTCTGCGGATCTACTCGACGGTATACGCCGGCATTTCGCCCGGCCTGATGTGCGACCGGAAACGGATCTCGTCACGGTGCAGGCGGCTCAGATCCTGCGTTACAAAATCCGCGTGGTGGCGAAGATCAACGCTGGCCCGGATTCCGGGCTCACTCAAGTCGCCGCCCAGAAACTGCTGCAAGACTATGCAGAATCTTGTCATCGCCTAGAAGGGCGGGTGGACCCGAGCTGGATCGACTACGCCATCCACTCGGCGGGCGCTGCGCAACTGCACATTCTTGAGCCGCTGGAGCCGATCGTCACCACGGCATTCCAGGCCCCGTATTGCATGGGTGTCGAGGTGGAGGTGCGCACGCTATGAACGAGCCAAAAGGCAGCTTGCTGCCCGCCAACAGTTCGCCGTTGGAGAAGGCACTGGACTTGGGTTTTGGACAGTTACTCGACCGAGTCACACCACCCTTTCCCGCCTTGATGAACCCGCTGCAAACGCCGGTTGAGTTCCTTCCCTACCTGGCCGCTGATCGCGGCGTCAGTGAATGGGACGCCGCTGCCAGCGAGTCGGAGAAGCGCCTCACTGTGGCCTTGTCCTGGCAGATCCAACGTCAGGCCGGTACGCCCAAGGCGCTGAGCTATGCGGTCGAATCGCTGGGGTTCACCCCCAATATCAGCGCCTGGTATCAACAGCGGCCAACTGGTCTGCCTTACACCTTTGATGTGCAGGCAATCATCGGTCGCAGTTGGTCCAGTGGCGATCACAACCGTTTGATCCGCCGCATCAACGCGGCCAAGAGCGAGCGGGACCTGGCCACCATCACCATCGTGCACGAGACCTCCCAGGGCTTACGTGTTGCCGCAGCCGCTGATCCAGGGTTGAGCATCGGCGATGAGAGCCAGCCCGGGGCATTACCCGAGGTGAAGCTGCACGGGGTACTTGCTTGCAGCAGCGTGGCGCACACACCACTCAGCGATGGCGAGTTGCAGCTGTGCGGCGTACTGCCTGAATTCGGGCTGGCGGCCCGGCTTAACAGTGCCGGGGTAGCCCGGCACTACACCATTAACGACTACGACCTCAGGGCGCAGCCATGACAGATGAAATTACACGCCTGGTGCGCTTCACCTCCAAGGGATTGGATGAAGTGCTGCAGGCAAAGAACCAGGGCTTGAAAGGCGAAATCACCCACATTGGCGCCGGTACTGGCCGCTACAACCCCGACGGCACCGAAGTGGCCCTGCGTGACGAGCGCCAACGGGTCGCCATTGTGGACTACGAGGACTTGGGCGACCGACAACTCAGGATGGCGGCGCTGTTTGATGGCGAGGCTGAGTATGAGATAGGCGAGTTCGGTTTTTACCTCGCCAGTGGAACCTTGTTGGCGGTGTATTCCGTGGCAGGGAAGTTGCTGACGTATAAAGCGGCGGCGGCTCGGGTGCTGCAGAAGTTCACGTTGGATATTTCGCCGTTGCCGGCGGACAGCGTGACGATTGTGGTGGGGAGTGAAAATCTGAATGTGTTGTTGGTCGATGAGCTGGCGACATTGGCCGCTGCCAGTGTCGATAATATGGCCAGGGGGGTCGGGCTCTTGCTTCGTGTGATGCAACTTGAGAGTAAAGATAGCGCTTTTTAGATGTAAGGTTTATTTGGTTTTGACCAGTGAGGTTTTACTAAGTGATCAAAGAAGATAAGGAGATCGTATTTTGAGTACAGAACAGCAACTTGCTGCAGTCGTCAACGCAGCGAATAGTCTTACCAACGTAGTTACTGGCAAGGTCGGGGAAATTGATAAAGCGATTGCAGAAGCTCGGCGCGCCTATGATGCACAATTGCTGGATCTTAAAAGCCGCTTGCCAAGGCTTGCGGTGACTAAAAATTTCAATTTGTATCCCAGTGCTGACGGAAAGTTGATCGATAATTGGGGGATTCATGGGGAGGTTACGTGCAATAAGCTTCGTTCAATCACCACCGTCTCTCAAGCCACTGGCCGTCCGCAGGCTGATGTGGATTTCATGCTTCAAGTTCAAGCAGACGTGCGTGAGCAGTTTCCGGGTTTTGATATCAGGGCCAGTGAATATTGGCGAACTATTGTAAACGTTTGGCAGTTGAAATGGGCAACCGCAGACGTCAGTCCCTGGCTCGCTTTTCCTTATACGGTTGACACGGCGCTTGCTAATGGCACAGGCGCGGTGCCACTAAATTCCTATATCACATTGGGCGCTTTTGTCCGTGTCTTGGAGGGGTCAATTTCCGGTGCATGGAGTGTAGGGGCAGAAAAGGGTAAGTGGCGCTGGTGTTCGACGGTTGTCGCCCCCACTGAACTGTTTGGCGCCTATTATCACCTTCATCCAATGCGCACTTCCGCTTCCGGTATTGTCGAAGTGATGTTGGCAGGTGCGTGCACCGGTGTGGTTACCAGTCCCGGCGACTGGGGAACTATGTTGGCTTTGAGCTAAGGAGAAATTATGAAACCAATTTTTGTGCCTGCTGAACTTCATCCTCTTATTAAGTGGCAAGTAATTCGTAGCGCTCGTGATCAGGATCTATCCGCAAGTGATTATGCGGCTATGCCCGACTATCCAATGTTGGATAAAAATAAAGCGACATTCGTGGCCTACCGCCAGGGGCTGCGAGATATTCCTGATCAAGGGAGCGATCCTGATGCCGTCGTATGGCCCCCTAAACCTGAGTTTCTGAAGTAACCCACCGCGAAAGCGGTTTTTTTTCGCCCGCACAAAGCCCCTCTCGCAGGGGCTTTGGCGTTTTTCACCCGGAGAATTCCACTCATGTTTAACCGCCAAACCTACACCGTCCTCATTCCATTCCCCACCGGCAACGGCCACTGGTCTACCGCCGGCGAGGAACTGGAACTGCTGGACGTCGAAGCATCCGCCCTGCGCACCGCTGGCCGCCTGGAACTCACCAGCGTCCTCAACTCCACCCCGAAGAAGGCTGACTGATCATGGCTGAGGTTTTGAACTTCGAGCACAACGGCATCACCGTGAATGCCACCGAATCCCCCGAGGCTATGGGTGGCCTGGGCGATAACGTCATCGGCCTGGTGGGCACTGCCCCCAACGCCCACGCGTCGATCCCTAAAAACGCCCCGTTCCGCATCAACAGCTTCACCACCCAGGCGCTGCTGGACCCTACCGGCGCTGAAACCGGCACGCTGTTCCACGCCGTGTACCAGATCCTCAAAGTGGTCAAGGTGCCGGTCTACGTGGTGATCGTCGACGAGGGCACCACCCCGGCCGACACCCTCAATAACGTAATCGGCGGTGAAGAGCCGGTCACCGGCCGCAAACTGGGCCTCGCCGCCCTGGCCAGCGTCCCCGAAGACCTGACCATCATCGGCGCCCCGGGATTCACCGGCACCAAAGCCGTGGCCGGCGAATTCGCCTCCTTCGGCAAACGTATCAAGGCCCGTGTGGTGCTGGATGGCAAGGACGCAACCGTCGCCGACCAGGTGACCTACAGCGGCGAACTGGGCGGTGCCGACCTCGGTTTCGACCGTTGCCTGCTGGTGCACAACATGCCGTCGGTGTACTCCAAGGCCGCGAAGAAAAATGTGTTCCTGGCCCCGTCGTCCCTGGCCATCGCTGCACTGGCCAAGGTCAAGCAGTGGGAAAGCCCGGGCAATCAGGTGACCTTCGCCGAAGACGTTTCCCGCGTGGTTGAGTACAACATCCTGGACACCTCCACCGAAGGCGACCTTCTTAACCGCTACGGCGTGAGCTACTACGCCCGCACCATCCTCGGCGGTTTCTCGCTGCTGGGTAACCGCTCCATTACCGGCAAGTTCATCAGCTACGTGGGCCTGGAAGATGCGATCAGCCGCAAGCTGGTCAAGGCCGGCCAGAAAGCCATGGCCAAGAACCTCACCAAGTCGTTCATGGACCAGGAGGTCAAGCGCATCAACGACTGGCTGCAAACCCTGGTGGCCGACGAAACCATTCCTGGCGGCAGCGTGTACCTGCACCCGGAATTGAACAGTGTCGAGAAGTACAAGAACGGCACCTGGTTCATCGTCATCGACTACGGCCGCTACGCGCCGAACGAACACATGATTTATCAACTCAACGCCCGCGATGAAATCATCGAGCAGTTCCTGGAGGACGTTCTCTAATGTTTACCAACCGTGTAAGACAGGCCATTGCGGCCACCCTTCAAGGCCTGCCGTTGTCCGCAACCGTGGAAGAATTCACTCCGCCGAAGATTGAGTTCGAGATGGAAGCCATGGCCGGCGGACGCTTTATCGCCGAGGAAATGGCCAAGAGCGCCAAGGTGCTGAATGCCAAGCTGATCCTGCAAGGCGCCGGCCCGGAAATCATGCTGGCCTTGGGCGTGCGCCTGGGTGACGACATTCTGCTGAACGTGCGTGAAGCCGGCCAGGACCAGGATGGCCGCACCTATTTCACCTATCACACCGTCGGCGGCAAGCTCAAATCCCTGGAGGAAGCGAAGCTGAAGATGGGTGAGAAGGCGACCACCACCCTGGAGCTGTCCTGCCGCACCTACAACCGCCTGGAAAACGGCATCCCGGTAATCGACATCGACGTGCGTACCCAGAAGTTCGTGCTCAACGGCGTCGACATTCTCGGCGATGCCCGCCGCGCGGTACTGATGCCGTAAGCCCCCGGGAGCGGGTTTGCCCGCTCCCATACTTCACCAAGGAATTGACTCATGGCCTGGATGCCTCCGCTGCACCTCCTGCTGTCGCCGATCACCGCCGACACTGGCGCGACGATCGAGCAAATTCAACTCAAGCCGTTGTTCTACGCCGCGCAAAAAGACGCGCTGGCCCGGGCCGGTGATGACGAGGACGACCAGTTTTTCGAACTGGCAAAACTCGCCACCGGCCTGTCGGAAAAAGAACTCGACCAACTCAAGCGTCCGGACTACGTGACCATCGCGCAATACGTGCATGACATGTCGACCCGCCCGGCCTCGTTCTTCATGGACGAGTCCCGCGAGCCTGGCGACTCCAGCATCACCGAACAGGTGAAGCTGCTGCTGCCGCTGAACGCAGCGGGCCGGACCCTGACCGACGTGACCCTGGAAATGCCTGCCCTGCGCGCCACCAAAGTGATGAAAAAACTCACCACGGCCAAGGAGCGCGCCGAATTCATCACTGCCCATTGTTCCGGCCTGATGATCCCCGACCTGGCGGACCTGACCGTGCCCGACTGGACCGAACTGCAGGAGCGCATCGACGATTTTTTAAATCAACCGGCGGCCTTCTTTCGGAGCGCGACATCGAAGTAATCCTCGACGTCGTGCCGCTGGTTTACTCGGTGAACGAAGCGGAAATCCTGGACTGGGAAGTCGGAAAAGCATTGCGCCGCTACGACATCGCGATCACTCGCCTTGGCGTCAAACAGGAGTAGAGCGGGATGCAGATTAACTATGCGCTGGCATTTGCCGGGCAAACGTACGACCGAGGGCTTTCGGGGGACTTGTCACCGGCGGCCGAGGATTTGACCGGGCCTTCCTCCCTGGATGCGGTGCCTGCCGCACTGACGGATCTTAGCCTGGCGCTGGCCAGTGCCAGCCTCGAAATCAATGGCCTGACCCTGGAGCAGGTGCGGCTGCGCGAGACCCTCGAAACGCTCAACAGCACGTTGTTCATTAACGGCCACTCGCTGGAGACCAAGACGGTCGATGTCGCCGCTGGCGCACCGAAGGGCGAGCAAAAGGACCCAGCAACGGCCTCCGATTCCTGGGTGGACAAGGGCCTCAAGGCCGGGGCCGATATCGGCAAGGATTTGGCTTCGAGCCTGTTGGATACGATCAAGACCCGAGTGATTGGCAATCTGGTCGATGTGACGTTCGGCAAGATCCCCGGAGTAGGGAAACTGTTCAAGGACGGGGGGCTTGATAAAGACAAGGACAAGGGCGGCGACAAGCAATGTTGCCCTGGCACCGCCGGCCCACTTGAAACGGCGGCCGCACAGCTACCCGAAAGCGTTGGAGAGACGGTCCGCAAGAAAGGCAAAGCTCGTACCCCCGGGAATAGGAAGAAGCAGCGCGTCAAGCTTCCCACACCCGGCCAAACGGTTCCGCGTGAACCGAAGGCAGCCGTCGATGGCAAAGCCGCAGATCTCAAACCTCTTCGTCTTCCCGCCTCGGCAAAGGCCACACCCCAGCTCAATGCGATGGGCCAGCCGCCTGTTCCGCTCTCTGCCAAACAGGCCGCCCAGGCGTCGACCAACCTCCCTGGTAATTCGTTTGCCTCCTACGCAGCGCCGTCGGCAAACCGCCGTGTGGCGCGCGGTGCAGGCAAAGGCCTGGCCGCGAGTTTATCGGGAGCGTTTGCCAAACTGGAATCGGTAGGCACCCGCCGCCTTGGCCCGTTGAAGTACGTCGACACCGCCATGGATGTGGTGCAGGGCGTGCGCAATGGCGACGCAAAAGCGGTCGCCTCCGGCCTCAGCACTGTCGGCGGCGCCTGGGCGGGAGCCTCCGCCGGCGCCGCTATCGGCACCCTGATTTTTCCCGGTGTCGGCACTGCTGTCGGCGGCGCCATCGGTGGTTTGCTGGGCAGCGAGGCGGGAACCTGGCTCGGTGACAAGTTGTTCGGCCCAAGTGATCGTCTGCCATCACCCAACACGGTAAGCAAGGAACTCAGTAGCGCCAGCACCGACAACCTGCAGATCACCATCGCGCCAAGCATTCAGATCAGCGGTGTAAGTCTTGCCGATGCCCAACCCATCATCGATGGCGTGATTCAGGCGCTGCAATACCAAACCTTACCGATACTGACCGACGCCTTGAGCGTGCGGCGTAACGCATCGCTGACTGATTTAAGGGGATATGCCTGATGCGACAGCAAATGGTACTGGGGGATTTTATTTTCGGGTTGTCGCGCGGGTTTGCCTATTCCGGTCTCAACCGCCTCACGGACGGTGGCTGGGCGAATCTGGAGATTATTGCCAGCAAGCCGCAGTCGCGGCAGAAAGGGCAAAACCTGGAAAAGCTCACGTTCACAGGCAAAGCCGCGTACGCCGTGGGCATGCAACGACTGGACGAGCTGCGCGCCCTGCAGAACGGTCGGGCGCCGCTGCCATTGGTGGACGGTATCGGTCGTAACTGGGGACTGTGGCGCATCACCTCGGTCACGGAAGATCAGTCCTGTGTGATCGATGACGGCACAGCTCTGGTGATCGGCTGGACACTGGTGCTGGAGGAGTTCGTCAATGCGTAGAGTGCGAAGTATTGCCGGTGACTCGGTCAACCTGCTGCTCTACCGCGAGCTTGGCCGCTGCGATGACATGGCTGAAGAAAACCTCTGGCGCTTGAATCCCGACCTTGCCGAGCAGGGCCCGGTTTTGCCGGCGGGTGTTTGGGTAATCGTGCCCGAAGTGGAGTCGCGACCGGCTGCGGTGCGCCCGGTGTCGGCCTGGGATTAAGGAGGTTTCATGGCAATGGGATTTACCCCGATCGTCGAGTTCTACGGCGCCAACGCGGCCCTGCTCAACGAGCGAATCATGCAATGGAGCCATACGGATACCACCGGTATTGAATCTGACCAGTTGGAACTCACCCTCAACATCGAAGGCCTGGAAGGCTTGCCGAGCCTGAGCGGGAAGATCGGTTTTCGGGCGGGCTACCTGGAGACGGGGCTGGTGGAAAAGGGCGAGTTTGTGGTTACCCATCTAACGCCGTTCCTGTTTCCCATGCGCCTGGTGGTGGGAGCCACCGCAGCTCCGTTCAGTGTGCAGGATCAAACCGGCTATCGGCAGCGCCGGTCCGCCAGTTACGGGCCGACGACCCTGGGGGCGCTGTTCCGCCAACTGGTGACCCGCCACGGCTTTTCACCCCGTGTTGCGCCGAGCCTGGAAGGTATTTTCATTCCCCATATCGATCAGTCCAATGAAAGCGACATGGCCTTTATCACCCGGCTTGCCGGGAAGTACGGTGGGGTCAGCAAGCCCTTCAACGAGCTGTATGTATTGGCTGACAGGGGGCAGGTCAAAACGCTTTCTGGCCAGATGCTGCCGGAGGTAAAACTCTCTGTGACCCAGAACAACCGCCCCGGCGACCAGGCATTTATCAGCGCCAAGTTTGAGGAGAAAGCCCGCGCTAAATACGCAGGCTGCCAAACCAGTTGGTGGGATGCGGCGGCCGGCAAGCTGCGGGTAGTCCAGGTCGGGGTTGCCCCGTTCACCGTCCTGCGCCAGCGCTATCAGAGCGAAAATGAAGCCCGGGTGGTGGCGGAGCGCGAGTTGGGCCGGGCCAGCCTTAAAGGACGAACGCTGACCATTGATTGCCCAGGTAACCCATTGCTGGCGGCCGAAGGTCTTTTGCTGCTGGACGAGACTTGGCCGACGTACATGCAAGGTCGATGGTCGATCAAAACGGTGACGCATAGCGGGGTGCCGAAGACGGGCTATCGCAGTTCGATTGTCGCCAGTGGTTTGACGGTCTAGCCGCGCCCCCTTTAACCAAGCCCGCTCCCGAGCGGGTTTTTTATTGCCCGGTGACCCCCATGAAGATCACCCCGTTACTGACTCACCTGCGTGATCACTGCCCCGGTTTCAACCAACAGGTGCACGCGGGCCTCGATCTCGATGCCCTGCAAACCCTGCCCGGTGCACCCGCTGCGGTCGTTACGCCGATCACTGACGCAGCCACCGCGAACAGTTCGCAAAACACCACCCGGCAAACTATCCGCGAGCATTTTGGCGTGGTGCTGGTACTCGACCTGGTGGACGGCCAACAAGCCCTGGCCATGGACCAACTCCACGCCCTGCGCGCCGAAGTCTGGCGCGCCCTGGTGGGATTCAAGCCCGAGCGCTTCTACGAGCCCATCCAATACGAAGGCGGCGACTGGCTGCTGCTGACGAAGACAAGGGGGCTCTACCGGCTGCGCTTTTTCGCCGAGTTCCAACTGGGACGCAACCTCAGCACACAGCCAGCGGAAACCTGGCTCGAGCTTGAGCTGGACGCTCTGCCGTCCTTCAACGGGGTGACGGTGCGGGTCGATGCCATCGACCCGGCCGACCCCAATCTGCAACGCCCAGGCCCCGACGGGCGCCTGGAAATGACGTTTTCTGCCGAGGTAAAACCATGAGCAAACGCATCACCGTACTGCCGGTTGCCGGCCGTGCCGTACCTGACCCGGAGGCGGGCGATCTGTTGCCGGCCGAAGGTCGCGAAGTCCCGGACAACGCCTGGTGGCGTCGACGTCTGGCCGATGGCGACATCACAACCAAAGCCGTCAAGGCGGCAAAACCACAGGGAGCCAAATAATGGCGATTGGATTCAGTCATATTCCGGCGGACATTCGTGTGCCGCTGTTCTACGCCGAGATGGACAATTCGGCAGCCAATAGTGCGTCGTCGGCCTTGCGTCGGTTGATCGTGGCCCAGGTCAACGACAACGTCACCAGCCCGGAAATCGGCAGCCTGGTGCTGGTGTCGAGCGCGGCCATGGCCAAGCGTATCGGTGGCCAGGGTTCGATGCTGGCGTCGATGTACGAGACGTTCCGCAAGAGTGACCCGGTGGGCGAGATCTGGTGCCTGCCGCTGCACAGCACCGAAGGCAGCGCGGCCAAGGCCGAGCTCAAGCTGACCGGCACCGCCACCCAAGGTGGCATTCTCAACCTGTACGTCGGTGGCACCCGTGTTCAAGCCACCGTGATCAATGGCGCGACCGCTGCCGTTGCCGCCACCGCCCTGGCACTGAAAATCAACGCCAGTGCCGACCTGCCGGTCAGTGCGGTAGCCGCCGATGGCACTGTCACCTTGACCGCCAAATGGACCGGTGACAGTGGCAACGACATCAGCCTGCAACTCAACCGCCTGGGCCAGAGCAACGGTGAACAACTCCCTGACGGCCTGACCGCTGTCCTCGGCAAAATGGCCGCGGGCGCCGGTGTACCGGACCAACTCACGGCGCTGGCTGCGCTGGGTGACGAGCCGTTTGAATTCATCTGCATGCCCTGGGCCGACACCACCAGCCTCAACGCCTGGCAAGCGGTGATGGATGACAACAGCGGCCGCTGGTCCTGGGCCAAGCAACTGTTCGGCCACGTCTACACCGCCAAGCGCGGCACCATTGGCACCCTGGTGGCTGCCGGGCAAGGGCGTAACGATCAGCACGTGACCATCCAGGCCATGGAGCCGGGCGTGCCGCAACCGTTCTGGGTCCAGGCAGCAGCCTTGGCCGCACGCACGGCGGTATTTATCTCCGCCGATGCCAGCCGTCCGACCCAGAGCGGCAGCCTGCCAGGCCTCGACCCGGCCGACGCCAGCGAGCGCTTCACCCTGACCGAGCGCCAATCGCTGCTCAACTACGGCATCGCCACCGCTTACTACGAAGGCGGTTACGTGCGCATCCAGCGGGCGATCACCACCTACCAGAAGAACGCTTTCGGCCAAGCGGACAACTCCTACCTGGACAGCGAAACCCTGCACCAGTCGGCCTTTATCGTGCGCCGTCTGCAGAGCGTGATCACCAGCAAATACGGGCGCCACAAACTCGCCGCTGACGGCACACGTTTTGGTGCCGGCCAGCCGATCGTCACCCCGAGCACTATCCGCGGTGAGCTGATCGCCCAGTACGCCAAGCTGGAACTGGAAGGCCATGTGGAGAACGCCGAGCTGTTCGCCGAGCACCTGATCGTCGAGCGCGACAGCCAGGACCCGAGCCGGGTCAACGTGCTGTTCCCGCCGGATTACGTCAACGGGCTGCGGGTGTTTGCGCTGCTCAACCAGTTCCGCTTGCAGTACGACGCGGCGGTATAAGCCCCGCGCTTTTCGCAACTGATTCCAGCCCGCCGAGTGCGGGCTTATTTTTGGGAGAAACATCATGGGTCAACTGATTGCGGGCACCTGCTACGTCAAAGTGGACGGCGCTCAACTGACCATCAACGGTGGCTGCGAAGCACCATTGATGGCCGTCAAGCGGGAAACCGTGGTGCCGGGTTTCTACAAGGAAACCGACATCACCCCGTCCTTCAAAGTCACCGCGCTGCACACGCCGGACTTTCCATTGAAGCAACTGATCGCCGGCACCGACATGACCGTCACCTGCGAATTCAACAACGGCAAGGTCTACGTGCTGGCCGGTGCCTACCTGGTGGAAGAGCCGGTGGCCAAGGGCGACGACGCTGTGATCGAGCTGAAATTCGAAGGCATCAAGGGGACCTGGCAATGACCGATACGGTGAAGCTGCAAGTGGCCATCGAGGCCCACGGCGAACCACTGACCGAACTCACCCTGCGCCGCCCGACGGTGCAGGAGGTACGGGCGATCAAGGCGCTGCCGTACAAGATCGACAAGGGCGAAGACGTGAGTCTGGACCTCGACGTCGCCGCCAAGTACATCGCGGTGTGCGCGGGTATTCCGCCGTCGTCGGTCAACCAGCTCGACCTGGTGGACTTCAACGCGCTGAGCTGGGCCGTCGCCGGTTTTTTCATGAGTGCGGCGCAGGCTCCGTCGCCGAGCTGATTGCGGTGGCCTATGACCTGGCCTGGTTCTGGAAGGTTGACCCCGAACAGATGCTGGCCAGGCCTTTGGATACGCTCCGGGAGTCCCTGGAGCATGCGCAACGGATCAATGCGATGCAGCAGGTGCAGTGATGGCAGAAGCTCAGAAAGTAGAAAGTACCGCCGTGCGCCTGACCGGGATCGACCAGCTGTCGCCCAAGCTCGCTGCGCTTCAGGCCACGGTCGGGCGCTTCAGGCAGAACCTGGAACAGACGGGCCTCGGCAAGCTGGATATCGCCGGTTTGGTGAAGGGCGGCGGGCTGGCGGCACCGTTTGTCAGCGGTATCAAATCGGCGTTGGCGTTCAAGGCTGAGGTCGGCGAAGTGAATGCCGCCGTGGGGCAGGGCGTTACCGAAACGGCGGCGCAGGGCCTGAAGGATTTCAACGCCTCGTTGGACAAGGTATCAGTGGCTTTCGGTACCGCGCTGTTACCCGCCGTCACGGCGGTGGTGGTCGGGCTGGAGCCGTTGCTGACCTCGGTGGCCCAAGTGCTTACCGAGAATCCGCAACTGGTGCAGGGCCTCGCAGCGGGTGCGGTGGCGTTTACCGCCATTCAAGCGGCTGTCACCGGCGTGTCCCAGGCGCTGGGGCTGATGCAACTGGCGCTCAGCGCCAACCCGATAGTGTTGGTGGCCGTGGGCATTGCCGTGGCGGCGGGATTGATCGTTGCCAACTGGAAGCCGCTTTCGGCGTTTTTTGTCGGGCTCGGCGCGCGGGTGATGGCGGCGATTGGAACGATGGGCGAGTTTTTTCAGACGGTCTTTGCGTTTCGTCCGCTGGAGCAAGTGATGCGCCTGTGGGGGCCGATCACTGGTTTTTTTGCAGGGTTGTGGACGTCGTTGAAGGTGATGGCGCAGCCTCTGGTCGGCTTTTTCACCACACTGTTTTCCTGGTCGCCAATGGGGTTGATCGTCAACAACTGGACGCCGTTGAGCGGCTTTTTTGCGGCCCTCTGGGATTTGCTCAAAGCACTGAGCGTGCCGGTGGTCGAGTTCATGAAAAGCCTGTTCAGTTGGTCACCCGAAGGGCAAATCATTGCCAACTGGGGCGTGATCAGTGAGATGTTTGCGGCGATCTGGACTGACTTCAAACTCACTGCGCTGGCGGCTTTTACCATCGTCAGCAGTTACTTCGATTGGTCGCCCCTGGACAAGATCTCTGCCGTCTGGGGTAGCGTCAGCGGCGCATTTGCCTCGATCTGGAGCGATCTCAAGTTGCAGGCCCAGGACGCCTTTGTGGTGTTGAGTGGCCTGTTCGACGACTGGCATCCGATGGAGCAACTGGAAGCCATGTGGGCCCCGGTACTGAGTTGGTTCACGGCGCTGTCGGAGAAGCTTGCGGTGATCACCGCGCCGATTCGCAAGTTGTTCAACGGTGGGCTGGGTGAAGTGATCAACCAGGCGACCGGCAGTGTGGTGGAGTTGACCACCGAGCAACAGGAACGCAATGCCGAAAGCGCGCGCAATCCCTCCTGGTTCCGCAAGGGGCCTGGCTTGGTATCACCCCTGGCGTCCAGCGCCAGTTCGCTGCTGCAACAAACCGCTGCCAACAACCGCACGCAGCTCAACGGCGACTTGCGGGTGAGCTTCGACAACGCACCGGCCGGCCTGCGGGTCGACCAGCCCCGAACCAACCAGCCCGGCCTGAGCGTCACCCCACGTGTCGGCTACCGTTCCCTGTCCCTTGGAGGCTCCAATGAGCTGGCGTGATCGTTTGTTGCCGGCGTCGTTTCGTGGCGTCGGGTTTTGGGTCGACCAGGCAAAAGTCCCGGTCGGCAAGAAGGGCCAGTTGCACGAATACCCTCAGCGCGACCTGCCGTTTTTTGAAGGGCTGGGCCAACAGTCCAGAGTGCATGAGCTGACGGCATTTGTAGTGGGCGAGGACTGTCTTGAGCAACGCGACAAGTTGCTCAAGGCCCTGGAGGAGGGCGCCGGCGAGCTGGTGCACCCGTGGCTTGGCCGGTTGCAGGTCAAGGTCGGCGAATGCGAGATGACCCAAACCCGCCAGGACGGCGGGCTGGTGACCTTTGCCCTGAAGTTCTATCCCGACGAACCCTTGAAGTTTCCCACTACGGCGGTCAATACCCGCCAGCTGTTGCTGGTGTCAGCCGACAGTTTGCTGGGGTCGGCGGTGCTGCGTTTTGAGCAGGCCGTCGCACTGGTGAAGCAGGCGCGGGTGGGTATCCAGGCGTTGCGCAATGGCCTGGCAGAGGTTTACCAGGTGATTGAGCAGCAGTTTGCCCCACTGATTCAGTTGTATGGCGACCTGAATGCCTTGGTCAAAGCCATCAAGGAAGTGCCCAAGGAATTGAGCGCCGAGTTCAAGGGCTTGCTCGGTGATGTGAAGGAGTTGAAGGCATTTGCCCGCAGCGGCTATCGCGGCATGCTGGCCAACCTCTCGCAGCAGGTGGAAGCGGCTCGGAATATCGACGTGCCAAAGCTGACCACCGGCAAGGACAGCGTGGCCGCCGTGCAGGCCACTGCCAACCTGGTACAGGACGCGTTGTGGGTAAAGATCGCCCATTGGCTGGCGGACGTACCGGTGGCGACCAAGGCGGTGACCCTGAGCACCACGCCGTCCCTGGCGCAACAGGCGGCGCAGCCGGTGCAGCGCCGCGAAGTGCCGGTGGCTGACGATGTGCTGGTACTGCGTGACCTTCTGAACGAAGCCATGTGGCAAGCCGCATTGAAGGCCGATGCCGGGCACTACGTTGCGCTGAACGACCTGCGCCAACAGATGTTCACGCATCTGACGGCGGTGGCATCGTCCGGTGTACGGCTGGTCAACCTGACGCCAATGCGCAGCATGCCGGCCTTGCTGTTGGCGTATCAGCGTTTCGGTGACGCGACGCGAGTGGGCGAGGTGGTGCAGCGCAATCGGGTGGCCCATCCGGGCTTCCTGCCACCGGCGGACCTGCAAGTGGTCAGGGAGTAACCCATGAATGAGCTGGACAATGCCGTCACCCTGACCGTGGATGGCCTGGATTATGGCGGCTGGAAAAGCGTGGAAATCAGCGCCGACCTGGAGCGTCAATTTCGCACCTTTACCCTCAACGTCACCTGGCAATGGCCCGGGCAAACCCTGACAGCGCCGATCAAGCCCGGCGCCCGTTGCCAGGTGCGCATCGGTTGCGATCTGGTGCTCACCGGCTTTGTGTTCAAGGCGCCCATCACTTACGACGGCCAGCAGATCAGCCTGAGTATTCAAGGCGGTTCAGTGACGCAAGACCTGGTGGACTGCGCAGCGATCAACCAGCCCGGCCAGTGGCGCGGGCAAAACTTGCTGAGCATCGTCCGTGCGCTGACGGCCACCTATGGCGTCGAGGTGCACAGCGAGATTGCCGAGACCACACGTTTGCATACCCACAGCATCGTGCCCGGGGAGACGGTATTCCAGTCCATCGACCGCTTGCTGACGCTGTATCGGGTGTTTTCCACCGACGATGCGGACGGACGCCTGGTGCTGGCATTGCCCGGTAGTGCAGGGCGTGCGAATGACAGCCTGGAGCTGGGCAAGAACATCCTTTCTGCCAATGCACCGATGGACTTTGGCTCGGTGTTTTCCGAGTACCGCGTCATCGGCCAACACAAGGGCGATGATCAGAAAAGTGCAGCGGCGGTCAGTGAGGTTTCAGGGATTTCCCGGGATGAAAAAGCCGCGCGAAAACGCGTCACGGTGATCAGCGAACCGACGCAGTTGACCCCTGAGCTGGCCCAGCAACGCGCCGACTGGGAACGTGCTACCCGTACCGGAAAAGCCCTGACGACTACTTACACCGTGCAAGGCTGGCGGCAGTCCAACGGCGACTTGTGGCGCCACAACCTGTTGGTGCGGGTGATCGATCCGGTGCTGGGATTTGACCAGGACATGCTGATCTCCAAGGTCACCTGGTCGCTCTCCGACCAAGGTTCGATTACCACCCTGCAGGTGGCGCCGCCGTCCACCTTTGATGCCAATCCGTTGCCATCCGCTTAACCATCAAGGAATTTCCATGAGCCTACTGACTCGCCTGCTGGCGCGCGGCACTGTCGTGCTCGCCCACTCGGCCACCAAGCTGCAATCGCTGCAAATGCGCCTGACCGCAGGCGAAGTGAACGACGACATGGAGCACTTCGAACCCTACGGTTTTACCAGCAACCCGCTGGCGGGGGCGGAAGGCATCGCCACGTTCCTGGGCGGTGATCGCTCTCACGCCATCGTGCTGGTGGTGGCTGACCGTCGCTATCGCTTGCAGTCCCTGGCGCCGGGTGAAGTGGCGATCTACACCGATGAAGGCGACAAGGTTCACTTCAAGCGCGGGCGGGTGATCGACATTGAAACCGGCACCTTGAATATCCGCGCCAGCCACGCTGTGAACATCGATACGCCGACCCTGACCCAGAGCGGCAAGATCATCTCCCAGGGCGACCAGATTGCCGGCGGCGTCAGCCAGATCCGGCACGTGCATGTGGGCGTGCAGCCCGGCAGCGGCCAGACCGGCGCGCCGACGGGAGGCCAGTGATGTTTATTTCCGACAACCTGAAAAAGGCCCTGACCCGTTCGGTGCTGATCAGCCTGTTCACCTGGCGCCGTGCTGCGCCGGATGACGCCGTTGACGATGACGAGCGCTTTGGCTGGTGGGGCGACAGTTTCCCCAGCGTGGCCGACGACCGTATCGGCTCAAGGCTGTGGTTGCTGCGCCGGGTCAAGCTGACCCGCCAGACGCAACTGGACGCCGAATTCTATGCCCGCGAAGCCTTGCAATGGCTGATCGACGACGGGCATTGCAGCGCCATCGAAGTCCTCAGTGAACGCCTCGACGCCCAGCGTCTCAACTTGCGCACGCAGCTGACCCTGGCTGATGGCGAGCGCCTGGACATCAACCCTGATAACAGCTGGCAGGTGATCTATGCCGTTTGAAACCCCTTCGCTGCCGGTGCTGATCAAGCGCACCCAAAGCGACCTGGCCAGCGATTCGCTGCGCCAGTCCGATGCCCAGGTCCTGGCGCGCACACTCAGTGGTGCGGCGTTCGGCCTGTACGGTTATCTCGATTGGATCGCTGAGCAGATCCTGCCGGATACCGCGGATGAATCCACCCTGGAGCGCATCGCCGCGCTGCGTTTGAACCAGGCTCGCAAGGCGGCGGTGGCCGCCAGTGGCAGCGTGAGTTTTACCGCAGCGGCGGGCGCGGTGCTGGATGTGGATACGGTGTTGCAAGCCAGCGATGGTCGCAGCTTCAAAGTCACCGCTGCGGGCACCACCCATGTCGGCCTCAACACCGCCACGGTGCAGGCGATAGATGCCGGCGCCCTGGGCAACGCTGACGCGGGGCTGAGCCTGATCGCGGTGCAACCGCTGCAAGGTATTGGTTCGACGTTTACCGTGCTGGCGCCGGGGCTGACCGGCGGTGTGGAGCGAGAAACCCTGGAATCGCTGCGGGCGCGGGTGATTCGTTCCTATCGCGTTATCCCCCAGGGCGGTTCAGCACAGGATTACGAGACCTGGTCCCTCGAAGTGCCCGGCATTACCCGCGCGTGGTGTCGCGGCAATTACCTGGGGCCGGGGACGGTGGGGGTGTTCGTGATGCGTGACGACGACCCGCAGCCGATCCCCAATGCCGCGCAGCTGGCGCAGGTTCAAGCCCATATCGAGCCGCTGCGGCCCGTCACCGCTGATGTGTATGTGTTGGCGCCCGTGATGAAACCGGTGGCTTACCAACTGCGCCTGACCCCCGACACCAGCGCCGTGCGCGCGGCTGTCGAGGCCCAACTGCGTGACCTGCACAACCGCGAGGCCGGCTTGGGCGACACCTTGTTGCTGACCCATATCGCCGAAGCGATCAGCACGGCGACCGGCGAGACCGATCACACCCTCACAAACCCGTTGGCGGACGTTACAGCGGCGACGAATCAGTTGCTGGTGTTCGGAGGTATCACATGGCTGGAGTAAGAACCGCCGGCCAGTATCAAGAGCAACTGATCGCCTTGTTGCCCAGCGGTCCGGCCTGGGATCTGGAGACCGTGCCGCAGTTGGAGACGGTGCTCAAAGGCATCGCCGAAGAACTCACGCGCATCGACGCCCGGGCCTGCGACCTGCAAAACGAAATGGACCCGGCGACCGTCAGCGAACTGGTGCCGGAGTGGGAAAGGGTGATGCAACTGCCCGATCCCTGCCTGGGCTTGAGCCCGCTGTACGACGACCGTCGCCTGGCAGTGCGTCGACGCCTGTTGGCGGTGGGCAGCCAGCGCGCCGCCTACTACATCGAAATCGCCCGCAGCCAGGGTTATCCCGACGCCAGTGTCACTGAACATCGCGCCCCGCGCATGGGCCGCTCACGGTTTGGCGCCGCGCATTTTGGCACCTGGCAGGCGCACTTCATGTGGACGCTCAACACCGGCGGGCGCCAGCACCTGGGGCGGCGGTTTGGGGCGAGTTATTGGGGCGAGCGGTTTGGCGTCAATCCGGGGAACGCCCTGGAGTGCCTGATTCATCGCAGCGCACCTGCTCATACGCAGGTGCACATCAATTATGACTAGAGGGTAGAAGCGTGGATTATCCAAAGAGTGTGCCCAGCGTTGGGCTGGTGAATGGCAAGTTTGTGGATGAGAACCCGGTTACGGGGACGCCGGGGAGTTTGATTCCGGCGGCTTGGGGGAATGGGGTTACGCAGGAGATCGTTAACGCAATTACTGCGGCCGGTTTAGTACCGAACGAGTCCCAAAACAATCAGCTGGCGTTGGCGATTAAAGAGTTGGCAAAGCTGGACCCGCAGCAAAATTTTCCGGTTCAGGTTTATCGCAAGAATCTGGTTATCAATGGCGGGTTTGATATTTGGCAGAGAGGTGTAGTCAATGCTGGGCCCAATGTAGGCGGGTTTCTCGCCGACCGATTTCGCTGTGATTGGGACGGTGCTGCCGGGGTGAACCTCTCTCGGCAGAGCTTTGTACCTGGTCAGACTGATGTACCCAACGAACCGCGGTTTTTCTTGCGCTGGCAGCAGGTGGTGGCCGGTTCGGGCGCAACCACTCATAAAATTTCGCAAAAAATTGAGTCGGTAAGAACGCTGGCTGGAAAAGTGGCGACGGTTTCGTTTTGGGTCCGTGGTGATGCGCCGCGTCGTGTGACTTTTTCGATTACGCAGTACTTCGGCAATGGTGGATCTCTCCCGGCCACTACGCTGGTTAACTCGTTTCAGGTGACGAATGGCTGGACGAGGTGTCAGGCGACGTTTCAGGTTCCGTCCATTGCTGGCAAGACGTTGGGCGCTGGAGACAGCGATTGCCTGCGGATTGAGTTTGATCTTGCGCTGAACTCACTGCAAACGATCGACTTGGCTCAGGTGCAGTTGGAGGAAGGGCCCGTAGCCACTCTCTTTGAGCGAAGAACCAACGGGGAGGAGTTGAGCCTTTGTCAGCGCTACTACGAGAAAACCTTTAGTCAAGATGTTGCACCTGGTGACTCGACGGGATCTACGGCGGGTTCGCTGATTTCAATTGTTATGCAAGGGCAGGTGGCTTCTTCGGGGCAGCCGGCGACTCAGTGGTCTTTCAAGGTCGAGAAACGTGCTATCCCCAGCACAACGCTCTACCGTGCGCTTGGCACTGGGGCCCCCGGCCAATGGCGATCTGGCAGTGACCTGGTCTCATCCGGCAATGCGCGAACCTATACCGCATCCACTCGGTCCGTCTGGGTGGACAACTCGGATGTCAGTTTGGGCACGCAGTCCTATTACATCCACGCAGCGGCTGATGCCGAACTTTAGGAGGGCTTATGAGCTATCAGTTGACACATGATCCAGATACCGTTTTACGCTTGGTCGATAGAGCAACGGTTCCGCGTTCTCACCGTTTCTGGGCCGAATATGAGCAGTGGCTGGAGGAGGGCGGAATTCCCGTACCTCAAGACGGGCCAGTTACGCAGAGTCTGGAACGCGATTGGCGGAACTCTCAGATTGAGAGCATCAAATGGCTACGCGAACGCCATCGAGATGAAGCCGATATGGCAGCAAATACGACGCTGAGTAGCGCGCAGTTTTTTGAGTTGCTTACCTATTTGCAACAACTTCGAGACTGGCCCCAGGCTGTGGAGTTTCCGGCAATGGACAAGCGTCCAAAGGCTCCAGGCTGGATTTCACAGCAGGTGGAGTAATGCCTGACGGAGTTTTTATGCAAATTTCGCAGCTTCAGGCAATTTTGCCCGGCGCCGGCCTTAGAGCCGGCGTTTTTATATCTGCTTTAAACGGTGCCATGGCCCACTACCAGATCACCACCCCCAAACGCATCGCCGCCTTTCTCGCCCAAATCGGCCACGAATCCGGCGAACTGCGCTACGTACGTGAACTGGGCAGTGATCAATACCTGAGCAAATACGACACCGGCACCCTGGCCGCCCGCCTGGGCAACACCCCCGAAGCCGATGGCGATGGCCAGAAATACCGTGGCCGTGGCCTGATCCAGATCACCGGCCGACGCAACTACCTGGCGTGCAGCCAGGCGTTGTTCGGCGATGAGCGTCTGTTGCAGCAACCGGAGTTGCTGGAGCAACCGCAATGGGCCTGCGAATCCGCCGCGTGGTTCTGGCAGAGCAATGGCTTGAACGAACTGGCTGACAAGGACCAGTTCACCACCATCACTCGGCGCATCAATGGCGGCCTCAACGGTCTGGAGAACCGCATGCAGTTGTGGGCCCGGGCGAAGGCGGTGTTATGGGCCTCCTGACGTCGTATCGCCTGCTTGGCTTTTTCCTGTTGGTGGTGGTCTCGGCGGGTATTGCCTGGCAGGTACAGGCTTGGCGGTATGGCATCCAACTTGAGCGCCTGGAGGCGCTGCACGCCGAAGCGCTCAGCCAACAAAGCCTGTCGGCTCAGCGTCAACAACAGGTGGAACAGGACAAACGGCTGGCACTGGAGCAACAACTCAGCGCCAGCGACCAACAACACACCCGGGAGCTTTCCGATGCACAGCGCGATCAGGCTCACCTGCGGGATCGCCTGGCCACTGCTGATGTGCGGTTGTCAGTCCTTCTCGACACCAGCGACCCAACCAACGGCTGCCCAATGCCAGCCCCCACCCCCTCCGGCAGCGTGGTTCATGCAGCCCCGCGAGCCCGACTTGACCCGGCGCATGCTCAACGAATTATCGGCATCACCGACGACGGTGATAACGCCATGATCGCCTTGCGCGCCTGCCAGGCGTATGTCCGGGCCGTCGCGCGTTAGTCTCTTGTAACTTGCATGGCCCATGGGCTCCTGTAGGGTAGGCAAACGCCCGTCCACTCCAGGAGATGACCGTGAAGGAAATTACTCAACTCGCCGCTGAACTTGGTCGACGTTTGCAGGTGCTCAATGCCCACGTCACTACGGCCGAGTCGTGCACCGGCGGCGGTATCGCCGAGGCCATCACGCGGATTCCCGGGAGTTCGGCCTGGTTCGAGGCGGGCTATGTCACGTATTCCAATCGCCAGAAGACCCGGCAGCTGAATGTGCCGGAAGCGCTGTTCCCCAAGGTCGGGGCCGTCAGTCGCGAAGTTGTAGAGGCGATGGTGCGGGGTGCCCAGGAGAAAAGCCTGGCGCGTTTTGCCGTAGCGGTCAGCGGCGTCGCGGGGCCGGATGGCGGTTCGCCGGACAAGCCGGTGGGCACCGTATGGCTGGCCTGGGGCGTGGGCGATGAGGTTACCGCCGAGCTTGAACACTTCCCTGGGAACCGTGACGAGGTCCGCCGACAAACGGTAAAGGCCGCGCTAGAGGGCTTGTTGCGACGAGCTGCAGCAGAAATAGAAAATCAGGGGTAGGCGATCACGGATCTTTGTGGAACAATACTGTCTACTTATACAGGTGTTGGCCGCCAGGCCTTATTGATTACGTGAGGACTTTAATGGACGACAACAAGAAGAAAGCCTTGGCTGCGGCCCTGGGTCAGATCGAACGTCAATTCGGCAAGGGTGCCGTAATGCGTATGGGCGATCACGACCGTCAGGCGATCCCGGCTATCTCTACTGGCTCTCTGGGTCTGGACATCGCGCTCGGCATTGGCGGCCTGCCAAAAGGCCGTATCGTTGAAATCTACGGTCCTGAATCTTCCGGTAAAACCACCCTGACCCTGTCGGTGATTGCCCAGGCACAAAAGATGGGTGCCACTTGTGCGTTCGTCGATGCTGAGCACGCCCTGGATCCTGAATACGCCGGCAAGCTGGGTGTCAACGTTGACGACCTGCTGGTTTCGCAACCGGACACCGGTGAGCAAGCGCTGGAAATCACCGACATGCTGGTGCGCTCCAACGCCATCGACGTGATCGTGGTCGACTCCGTGGCAGCCCTGGTACCGAAGGCTGAAATCGAAGGCGAAATGGGCGACATGCACGTGGGCCTGCAAGCCCGCCTGATGTCCCAGGCGCTACGTAAAATCACCGGTAACATCAAGAACGCCAACTGCCTGGTGATCTTCATCAACCAGATCCGGATGAAGATCGGCGTGATGTTCGGCAGCCCGGAAACCACCACCGGTGGTAACGCGCTGAAGTTCTATG
Organism: Pseudomonas sp. MWU16-30323; assembly: GCF_020515595.1. Lineage (NCBI taxonomy): Bacteria > Pseudomonadati > Pseudomonadota > Gammaproteobacteria > Pseudomonadales > Pseudomonadaceae > Pseudomonas > Pseudomonas sp. MWU16-30323. Next base: position 169,814 of record NZ_JAIWYM010000003.1, on the reverse strand, counting down.
CTTCGGTCCGTCTGGACATCCGCCGTACTGGCGCGGTGAAGGAAGGTGACGAGGTTGTCGGTAGCGAAACCCGCGTTAAAGTCGTGAAGAACAAGGTAGCTCCGCCATTCCGTCAGGCCGAGTTCCAGATTCTCTACGGCAAGGGTATCTACCTGAACGGCGAGATGATCGACCTGGGCGTGCTGCACGGCTTCGTCGAGAAGTCCGGTGCCTGGTATGCCTACAACGGCAGCAAGATCGGCCAGGGCAAGGCCAACTCGGCCAAGTTCCTTGCGGATAACCCGGATGTTGCCGCGACGCTCGAGAAGCAGATCCGCGACAAGCTGTTGACCCCGGCACCTGACGTCAAGGCCGCCGCCAACCGCGAACCTGTTGAAGAAGTAGAAGAAGTCGACACTGACATCTGAAGCAAACGATGAGTGTTGTCCTGGATACACCCGTCGCCGTAAGGCGCACTGCAATGGACCTGCTCGCACGTCGCGAGCACGGTCGAGTCGAGCTGACGCGTAAACTGCGTCAGCGCGGCGCAGATCCTGAGATGATCGACGCAGCCCTGGACCGCTTGACGGAAGAAGGACTGCTGTCGGAATCCCGTTACCTCGAAAGTTTTGTGTCTTACCGAGCCCGATCCGGCTATGGCCCTGCGCGAATTCGTGAAGAGCTAAGTCAGCGTGGCCTGCAGCGTGTTGATATCGAGCTCGCGTTACGTGAGTGCGGTATCAACTGGCAGGCGCAATTGGAAGATACCTGGCGTCGCAAGTTTGCCGGGCATCTGCCTATTGATGCGCGGGAGCGAGCGAAGCAAGGTCGCTTCCTGAGTTATCGGGGGTTTTCGATGGAGATGATCAGCCGCCTGTTGAGCGGTCGAGATATGGATGACTGAAGGCTGCGCCTGTAAATGGTTGCTCTGATTATTGCGGGGCTTGGTGTGGCGAGGGAGCTTGCTCCCGCTGGACTGCGCAGCGGCCCAACCGGCGCATCGTTCTACCTGACACAACCCAAAAGGCCCGCTATGAAAATAGCGGGCCTTGGTGTGGCGAGGGAGCTTGCTCCCGCTGGGCTGCGCAGCGGCCCCAACCTGCGCATCGTTCTACCTGACACAACCCAAAAGGCCCGCTATGAAAATAGCGGGCCTTTTTGCGTTTCAAGGGCAAATCACGCCGTCTCCGTCACCCGCTGCTGCGTTTTTCCCTGAGCCTGGGCCCAGTTTTCCGGCAAGTTGATGTAGTCCACCAACTCCCGCAACCGTCCCTGGTCACGCCCGTTGAAGTTGAATACCAGGCGTGTCAGATGGCTGAAGCTTGGCTCGTCATGCTCCTCGCCGGTGTACGCAATTTGTTGGAAGTCGCCACTGAGGCGAAGACTGGCAAATGCCTCCTGCAGGTGGGCCAGTGCACGGTCACTCAATGGATGATTCATGCGAATCACAAATTGGCGCTTCAGCCAGCGGGTGGAATGGAAGTTGGCGTAGAACTGATTGATCTCTTCCACCGCCTCCTCAGCGCTGTACACCAGGCGCACCAGCTTGAGGTCAGTGGGCAAGATGTAGCGATTGGCTTCAAGCTGGCTGCGGATAAAATCCAAGGCGCCTTGCCAGAAGCTACCGCCCGGTGCATCCAGCAGTACCACTGGGACCAGCGGGCTTTTGCCGGTCTGGATCAGGGTCAGCACTTCCAGCGCTTCATCCAGGGTGCCGAAACCGCCTGGGCACAGGATCAAGGCGTCGGCCTCCTTCACGAAGAACAGCTTGCGGGTAAAGAAGAAGTGGAAGGACAGCAGGTTCTCGGTGCCATCGATGGTCGGGTTGGCGTGCTGTTCAAACGGCAGGGTGATGTTGAACCCCAGGCTGTGTTGCAACCCAGCCCCTTCGTGGGCCGCCGCCATGATGCCGCCGCCACCGCCGGTAATCACCATCAGGTCCGAGCGGGCCAGGACCGCGCCCACTTCCCGGGCCAAGGCATACAGCGGGCTTTCCACCGGCGTGCGCGCCGAACCGAACACCGTAACTTTGCGTCGGCCCTTGAACTGTTCGAGCACCCGGAAGGCGTGGTCCAGTTCGTGGATTGCCTGCAAGGTGATCTTGGCGTTCCAGCGGCTGCGGTCGTCCTGGGCCATGCGCAACACGGTGAAGATCATGTCGCGATAAAGGGGGATGTTCGGGCTGTTGGGCGCAATCAGGTGGAGTTGCGCGTCGACCTGCTGCGTGAGGTCAGTGCCGTTTTCTTGAAATTGACGGATCAGGAGTTCATTCGGTTCGTAAGGCATTCAACTTCTCCTTCTTCACAGAACCCTGGGTGCCGGCGAGAAATTCGTCGGGACCACGACACTGCATGTGTCGTTGCCTCTGATTAACAAAGTGGGCGAAACCGGTTCTGTATGTTCCTTATGTTTAAAAACCTTTGCATTGCACGCACAGGAGGGCAACCCTCTTTTGCCCTGAAAATGTTACAGAACGGTGTGAAAACCCGATGTTCCAGGCTTTCAGGATGAATTGATCATGAGCCTATAAAGTCTTGGCTGGCAACCGCTTATTGATCACATCTGAGGGAGTTTAGACGTTGCCGAGAGCGGGCACTTGCGGATAGTTCGGTGGGGCATATTGCGCGCCGCTGATCAGCGGCGCGCGACAGGAGGCATCGCTTACTTTTTCTTCTTCGCAGCAGCCGGTGCGGGGCAGTCTGCTTCCTGGAACTTCACAGACGCTACCGGGCGGTTGGTTTTGTTCTCGGTGATGTCATAGCGCATGATCGCGCCCTTGGCCATCAGCTCGCGATAACCCGTGTTCAGGCACACGCTTTGACCCAGTTGGAAGTACACGGCCTTGGGATTGGCGCGCATTTGCTCGGCACGGTCTGGCAGTACGCTGAGATGATCAATCAGTTGCAGGCCTTCAACGGTGTAGGCCACTTCCAGGGTTTTATCGTCAATTTCCCGAGGCAAGTTCTTGTTGCTTTCCTCTGCGACGCTTTGCAGCTTCCTGTTCAGTTGAGCCTCCAGCAACGAGGCCGCTTGGGCACCCAGAGGCAACACCAACGCAAGGGCGACGGACGGAACTACAAGGCGTGGCATAAGACGCAGCATGAAACTCTCCTGATTCGGTTACTGGTGCATAGACCAGCCACTGCGCTGTGCGTTCAGTGGCGCGGGATTATAGGTGACCGCTTGCCACTACGGCCAGCGTATTACCGGGAAGTGCAGGTGGGCGCGGGCGCCTCTGGTAAACTGCGGCAACTTTTGCCTTCCCGAGTTCTATCCGTGTCGATTTCCACTTTCCGGCGGCGCACCCGATGAGCCATGCCGTTTCCCGTCTGCGCACCCAGCGCCTGGCCCGCGCCGTCAAGCCGTTTGTTGCGCGGGGCTCCCGGGCCGAGCGCTGCCCCGACTGCCGGGTGATTCCCGAATATTGCCTGTGTGCCTGGCGGCCCAAGGTCCAGGCCAAATCCGGCATGTGCCTGCTGATGCATGACGTCGAGCCGATGAAGCCCAGCAACACCGGCTGGCTGATTGCCGATGTGATCGACGACACCACCGCATTCCCCTGGTCACGGACTGAAGTCGAGCCTGAGTTGCTCGCCTTGCTGGCCGACCCGCAGTGGCAGCCTTATATCGTCTTTCCCGGCGAATTCGTGACGCCGGAGCGGGTGGTCAACCAGGTCAGCCTGGAAGAGGGCAAGCGCCCGCTGTTCATTCTGCTGGACGGTACCTGGAGTGAGGCGCGCAAGATGTTCCGCAAGAGCCCGTACCTGGAGCACTTGCCGGTGCTGAGCCTGGCTCCCGAGCAACTCTCGCGCTACAAACTGCGCCGCTCCAAGCGTGATGATCATTTCTGCACCGCCGAAGTGGCGGCCCTGTGCCTGGAGCTCGCTGAAGATCAGGCGGCCAGCGAAGTGCTCGACGCCTATCTGGACGTGTTCAGCACCCACTACCTGGCCGCCAAGTTTCAGTTGGCGCTGGACCCGGCCGATGTCGTCCATACTCGTCTGGCACCTTATCTATAGGGGTCATGGCCAGCCGACCTTTGCATGATGGCCGCGCAAACACGCAGGCCGCTAGAATGGCCACGGGCGTAGCGCTTGACCACCCAGGCTGCGCTGGGCATGCTTGGCGCCGATTGGGGCGCTGTCACAGATTGGATACGTCGTCTTTTGACGTTGAGCGCGCCCTTTGGTGACTGCTGGCCTGGCAGCCACCTTGCGTGTTGGCGAGCACTGAACCCATCAGTGCCCCCATAAAAAACAGGATCATTTAATCAATGGCCACATACGAAATCCTGATTGCCGATGACCACCCGCTGTTTCGCAGCGCGCTGCACCAGGCGGTCACGCTGGGCCTGGGGCCAGATGTACGCCTCGTCGAAGTCGCCAGCATTGCCGAGCTGGAAACCCGCCTCACCGAAAAATCCGACTGGGACCTGGTCCTGCTGGACCTGAACATGCCGGGTGCCTACGGCTTTTCCGGGTTGGTGCTGCTGCGCGGGCAATACCCACAAATTCCGGTGGTGATGGTCTCGGCGCAGGAGGAGGCGTCGGTGGTGGTGCGCTCCAAGGAGTTCGGTGCCAGTGGTTTCATTCCCAAGTCCAGCTCCATGGAAGATATCCAGAAAGCTGTGCGCACGGTGTTGGATGGCGATGTCTCCTGGCCGCCCCAAGCCTTTGAAGAGATCAATGTCTCCGACGAAGCCAAGGCCGCCCGTGATGGCCTGGCCAGCCTGACGCCCCAGCAGTTCCGCGTGCTGACCATGGTCTGCGAAGGCCTGTTGAACAAGCAGATTGCCTACGAGTTGAGCGTGTCGGAAGCGACCATCAAGGCCCATGTCACGGCGATTTTCCGCAAACTGGGTGTGCGTACGCGAACCCAGGCTGCATTGCTGCTGCAACAACTTGAGTCAATTTCGCAGCACTAAGATGCTGTTCATTCACGTTTTTTTGACTTTGCTTGCTCTAGTTTCCCCACACCTTTTTGCTCAGTTGCCTACTCTATGTCGCCTTTCAAAGGTCAAACCGGTATCAAACGTATCTTCAACGCGGGGGGCTATTCCCTGGATGGCCTGCGTGCGGCTTTCACCGGCGAGGCGGCTTTTCGTCAGTTGGTGTTGCTCAATGTCATCCTGATCCCGCTGAGTTTCTTCCTGAACGTCAGCCGGGTAGAGCGGGCGCTGCTGATTGCCGTGTGCCTGCTGGCGTTGATCGTCGAGTTGCTCAACTCCGCTGTCGAAGCGGCGATTGACCGGATTTCCCTGGACCTGCACCCCTTGTCGAAAAACGCCAAGGACATGGGCAGCGCCGCACAGTTTGTCGCGCTGACCATGATTACCCTGGTGTGGGCCGTGATCCTGATCTAGGCAATGGTCGGCAGCACAATCTCGTCGCTGCGCTGCACCCCGGCAGTGAAGGAACGGCACAGCTCGAGGAATTCGCGCATGGCCGAGGTCTGGTACTTTTGCTTGTGCCAGATGAAGTAGAACTGCCGGGCCAGGTCCAGGTCCGGGGTTTCCACCGGTACCAGGCTGCCGCGCCGGAAGGCGTCGCGCAGCGCCAGCCGGGAAATGCAGCCAATCCCCAAGCCTGATTCCACCGCGCGTTTGATCGCCTCGGTGTGTTCCAGCTCCAGGCGGATATTCAGCGCGCTGCGGTGATGCCGCATGGCCTGGTCAAAGGTCAGGCGGGTGCCGGAGCCTTGTTCCCGCAGGATCCACGCCTCATGGGTCAACTCTTCCATGGTGGCCTGGCCGCGTTTGGCCAAGGGATGCTGGGGCGCACAGAACACCACCAGTTCGTCTTCTACCCAGGTTTGCACCTCGATGTCCGGGTGGCTGCAGTCGCCTTCGATTAGACCCAGATCAATTTCGTAGTGCGCCACCTGATGCACGATATGCGCAGTGTTCTGCACATGCAGCTTCACCTGGCTCTCGGGATGTTGTTGCATGAAGCTGCCGATCAGCAACGTGGCCAAGTAATTGCCAATGGTCAGGGTGGCGCCGACGGCCAGGGAGCCGAAGCCCGACTTGCCGTTGAGCAGGTCCTCGATCTCCTTGGCCTGGTCCAGCAGTGCCACCGCCTGGGGCAATAGCTGGTGGCCCAGGGCGTTGAGGCTCAGGCGTTTACCCGCGCGGTCGAATAATTGGCAGCTGGATTGGCGCTCCAGCTCGGTAATCGAGGTGCTCGCGGCGGATTGAGATAAGGCCAGAAGGCCAGCAGCGCGCGAGACGCTTTCCTGCTGGGCGACGGCGACGAAGACTTGCAGTTGACGTAGAGTAAATCGCATATCGATATAACCGATAACCCTTATCTTAATAATCCAGTTAACAGATATTGTCGCCGCCATTAGAATGCTGTGCAATTGCGCATCCATCATTTGGCGCAGACCCATTTCCAGGAGTCCCCCGTACATGAGCAACATGAACCACGAGCGTGTCCTCAGTGTTCATCACTGGAACGACACTCTGTTCAGCTTCAAGTGCACCCGCGATCCGGGCCTGCGCTTCGAGAACGGTCAGTTCGTGATGATCGGCCTGCAACAGCCTAATGGCCGCCCGCTCATGCGCGCTTACTCCATTGCCAGCCCGAACTGGGAAGAGCATCTGGAGTTCTTCAGCATCAAGGTGCCTGATGGCCCGCTGACTTCCCAATTGCAGCACTTGAAGGAAGGCGACGAGATCATCATCAGCAAAAAACCGACGGGCACCTTGGTGCTCGACGATTTGAAGCCGGGCAAACACTTGTACCTGCTCAGCACGGGTACTGGCTTGGCGCCGTTCATGAGCGTGATCCAGGACCCGGAAACCTACGAGCGTTTCGAAAAAGTGATCCTGTGCCACGGCGTGCGTTACGTCAACGAAGTCGCCTACCGCGAATTCATCACCGAGCACCTGCCGCAGAACGAGTTCTTCGGCGAGGCCCTGCGTGACAAGTTGATCTACTACCCGACCGTGACCCGTGAGCCGTTCGAAAACGAAGGCCGCCTGACCGACCTGATGCGCAGCGGCAAGCTGTTCAGTGACATCGGCCTGCCGCCGATCAACCCTGAAGACGACCGCGCCATGTTGTGCGGCAGCCCGAGCATGCTGGATGAAACCAGCGAAGTGCTGAACAGCTTCGGTCTGAAGGTTTCCCCGCGTATGCGTGAACCGGGTGACTACTTGATCGAGCGTGCGTTCGTCGAGAAATAAGCGAACCGATTTGCTTTTGTGGCGAGGGAGCTTGCTCCCGTTGGACTGCGAAGCGGTCCTGGCGAGGCCACCTGGTTGTTCCAGATAAAATGGGGTATCAGGTTTTGGGGCCGCTGCGCAGCCCAACGGGAGCAAGCTCCCTCACCACATGAATTTGGTGCGACTAAAAAGCCCGCGTTGCCTTCACAGGCAGCGCGGGCTTTTTCGTTTCCGGGATTTACTTGGCGGCAATCACTTCCAGCACACAAATCATCCCGGCTTCGGGATAGTGCCACCGCACGTCCACGTCCCAGAACTGCGCCCCGTATTCTCGCTCCGGCCCCGGCGTCTGGTACGCCGGCCGTGGATCCTGCGCCAGGCACTGTTCGATCAACGCCACCAACGGCTCGTCAAGGCGCTGAGCGTGGCCTTCTGCCTGTTGCAGCGCAGTCTTCAGCCACTGCACGGGAATCAGCTGTGGCGCAGCGCTGGCGATGCTGTTGGTCGCGGTGTCAACGATGTCTGCGTACGGCACGTACGGCTTGATGTCGAGAATCGGCGTGCCATCCAGCAGGTCGATGCCGGATATCCACAGGCGGCCGTCTTCCACCTTGTCCAGCTTGACCACCGATTGGCCAATGCCATTCGGCCGGTGGGTCGCGCGGGTGGCGAACACGCCCATGGACGTGTTGCCACCGAGGCGAGGCGGGCGCACTTTCAGCCGGGGTTTGTCTTCCAGCGCCTGATGGAACAGGAACAGCAACCACACATGGCTGACCTGCTCCAGCCCCTGCACCGCCTCACCCTGGTCGAACGGCGCCACCAGTTCCAGCACGCCCCGGGCGGCAGGCGCCAGTTGTGGCTGGCGCGGGATGGCGAACTTCTCCTTGAAGCAGGAGCGGACAAAGCCGATGGGCGAGACGCTGTAGCTCACGGGCTTAGGCGCGAACGCGCAGGGTCAGGCCCTTGAGGAAGTTGCGCAACAGCTGGTCACCACAGGTGCGGTAGTTGGTGTGGCCGAACTTGCGGAACAGCGCGCTCAGCTCTGGCTTGGACACCGGGAACTCGGAAGCCTTGAGGATCGCGTGCATGTCGTCTTCTTTCAGTTCGAAGGCCACGCGCAGTTTCTTCAGGACGATGTTGTTGGTCACCGGCAGTTCGATCGGCTGCGGTGGACGGCTTTCGTCCTTGCCGCGCTTGAAGATCACCAGGCCATCGAGGAAATGCGCCATGACGTCGTCCGGGCAGAACACGAAGCCTTCTTCCTCGTCTTTCTTGAGGTAGGTCAGCAGGTCGTCCTTGGTGACTTCCATGCCGCCGAGCTTGATGATCTCGACCATCTTGTTGTCGCTGATGTCGAGCATGTAGCGCACGCTGCGCAGTACGTCATTGTGAATCATGGTGGGCAATCCTGGTCATTCAACTGTGGACACCGCCCAGGCAGGCGGTGTCGAGAGATTCGGCGGCGAAAAAAGTCTTAGAACTTTTCTTTGCCGGACAGATAGCGCCATTGGCCTACCGGCACTTTGCCGATGGAGACTCCGCCAATGCGGATGCGTCGAATGGCGACGACTTTCAGGCCAACGGCTTCGCAGAACAAGGCAATCACACCCGGTTGCGGGTTTTTCAACGCAAAGCGCAGGCGGTTCTCGTTCTGCCAGCTGGCTTTCACCGCTGGCAATTCCTTACCTTTGTAGGTCAGGCCGTGGTTGAGGCGGTTCAGGCCGTGGGCGACCATGTCGCCGGACACTTCCACCACGTATTCCTGTTCGATCTTGTTCGCGTCAGCGGTCAGCTTGCGCAGGATCTTCCAGTCCTGGGTGAACACCAGCAGGCCGCTGGCCTTGGCTTGCAGGTCACTGCTGGCGGTCAGGCGCAGGAAGTGGCCTTTGAGCGGGCGCTTGCTGAAGCGGTGTTCTTCCGACAGGGTCTCGGCGTTGATCGACGCCATGGCCGTCTCGGCATCCACACCGGCGGGGGCGTGGAACAGGATGGTCACCGGCTCCGGCGCAGTGGCCTTGGCCTCAGGGTCAAGCTCGACCTTCTGGGTGGTGACCTTGAACTGCGGCTCGTCGATCACTTCGCCGTCCACCGTGACCCAGCCGCCTTCGATGAACAGCTCGGCCTCCCGACGGGAGCAACCGACCAGTTCGATGAGGCGTTTGGAGAGGCGTAGGGGTTCAGTCATGACAAGGGCCGAAACAAAAGGGGGCGGCTATTGTACCTGTGTGGCGCCGGTTAATCCCGGCTCCATTTCATTTAGCCGCGGCGGGCCTGTTGCTGGGCCTGGCGCAAACGCATGTGCAGCAACGGATAAGGCTGGCCCATGCCGTCGTGGTCCGTGCGTCCGATTACCTCAAAGCCCTGCTTGAAGTAAAAGCCCAGTGCCTGCGGGTTCTGTTCGTTGACGTCCAGTTGGTCGGCGTTCATGGACTCGACGGCATAGCGCAGCAATTGTCGGCCCAGGCCCTGGCCACGGTGTTCGGGGTCGATAAACAGCATCTCGACCTTGCCCGCTGCTACTCCGGCAAACCCGGTGATGCGCTGGCGCGAGTCCTTGGTGCAGATCAGCATCACGGCGTCGAGGTAGCGGGTTAGCACCAGGTTTTTCAGCAACTGGATGTAACTGTCCGGCAGGAAGTCATGGGTGGCACGCACCGAAGCCTCCCAGATGCGGGTCAGTTCCTGATAGTCGCTGGATCTGGGTGTATGGATAACCGAATGCTGACGCATGCCCGCTGCCCCTTGCTGATGTTTGGCGCTGATGGGCAAAACGATAGACCTAAAAAAGCCCCGCATCTTGTCCAGAAGCAGGGCTTTTTCAATTCTTTACACCTTATGCGCGCTTTTCAGCCCACAGGTCGTACTCGTCGGCGTCGGTCACGGTGCACCATACCTTGTCGCCGGGCTTCAGGCCGCTGGCGTCGTCGATGAACACGTTGCCGTCGATTTCCGGCGCATCGAAGAAGCAGCGGCCAACCGCGCCTTGTTCGTCGACTTCGTCGATCAGGACTTCGATCTCGCGGCCGATGCGCAGTTGCAGGCGTGCCGAGCTGATGGCCTGCTGGTGCGCCATGAAGCGCTCCCAACGGTCCTGCTTGACGTCGTCTGGAACGATGGCAGCGTCCAGCAGGTTGGCCGGAGCACCTTCCACCGGCGAGTACTGGAAGCAGCCGACGCGGTCCAGCTGGGCCTCGGTCAGCCAGTCCAGCAGGTACTGGAAGTCTTCTTCGGTTTCGCCGGGGAAGCCGACGATGAAGGTGGAACGGATGATCAGGTCCGGGCAGATCTCGCGCCAGTTCTTGATGCGCGCCAGGGTCTTGTCTTCGAAGGCCGGGCGTTTCATGGCCTTGAGGATTTTCGGGCTGGCGTGCTGGAACGGGATGTCCAGGTACGGCAGGATCTTGCCGGCGGCCATCAGCGGGATCAGCTCATCGACGTGCGGGTACGGATAAACGTAGTGCAGGCGAACCCACACGCCGAGGCTGCTCAGGGCTTCGCAGAGTTCGGTCATGCGGGTTTTCACCGGCGCGCCGTTCCAGAAACCGGTGCGGTACTTGACGTCGACGCCATAGGCGCTGGTGTCCTGGGAGATCACCAGCAGCTCTTTCACGCCGGATTTCACCAGGCGCTGGGCCTCGTCCAGTACGTCGCCCACCGGGCGGCTCACCAGCTTGCCGCGCATCGACGGGATGATGCAGAAGCTGCAGCTGTGGTTGCAGCCTTCGGAAATCTTCAGGTAGGCGTAATGGCGCGGCGTCAGCTTGATGCCTTGCGGCGGCACCAGGTCGATCAACGGGTTGTGGTCCTGGCGCGGCGGCACTACGTCGTGCACGGCGTTGACCACTTGCTCGTACTGCTGCGGGCCGGTCACGGCCAGCACGCTCGGGTGCACGTTGCGGATGGCGCCTTCTTCCACACCCATGCAGCCGGTGACGATCACCTTGCCGTTTTCCTTGATGGCTTCGCCGATCACTTCCAGGGACTCTGCCTTGGCCGAGTCGATGAAGCCGCAGGTGTTGACCACCACCACGTCCGCGTCCTGGTAGGTGGACACGACGTCATAGCCTTCCATGCGCAGTTGCGTAAGGATGCGTTCGGAGTCGACCAGAGCCTTTGGGCAACCCAGGGATACAAAGCCGACCTTGGGGTTGGCTTTTGCGATGGTGGTGGACATGTCTAACCTCGGTATTGAATGACGCCGCCCGTCGTGCACGAAAGGCTGCGGATGGGCGCTTAGTGCGCCTCTGATCAAAAAGTGCGCAATTCTAGCGACGGGAATCGCTCTTGACCAGCTTTATGCAGGGAAATACGACGAGTGCTGCGCTATGCTTCGCGCCGTTGCACCTGAGTGAATTTCCTCGGTCAATAAATCGTCTGTAACGAGAAGTAAAACAGCGCATGCTGTGGACAGCATAGGCGCCCGCAGCAGGCGCGCTGTTTATAAAAGACCGCAGGTCAAAGGGCAGGAGTGGTTGATGGGTCAGGCAAGTAGTCAGGCAGCAGGTGCCGAGCATTCCAACGCAAAGCCGATCGGCATGCTGGTGGCGGCAGTGGGGGTGGTTTACGGCGATATCGGCACCAGCCCGCTCTACACCCTTAAAGAGGTGTTTACCGGTGGGTATGGGGTTCCGGTCAATCATGATGGGGTCTTCGGGATCCTGGCACTGATTTTCTGGTCGTTGGTCTGGGTCGTTTCGATCAAGTACGTGCTGTTTATCCTGCGCGCCGACAACCAGGGCGAGGGTGGCATCATGGCCCTGACGGCACTGGCCCGGCGGGCGGCGTCGCCTTATCCCAAGTTGCGTTCGGTGCTGGTGATTCTCGGCCTGATCGGTGCGGCGCTGTTTTACGGCGACAGCATGATCACCCCGGCAATCTCGGTATTGTCGGCGGTGGAAGGCCTGGAGTTGGCCTTTGATGGCCTTGAGCGCTGGGTCGTGCCGCTTTCGCTGGTGGTGCTGGTCGGGCTGTTCCTGATCCAGAAACACGGCACTGACCGCATCGGCAAATTGTTCGGGCCGGTGATGGTGGTGTGGTTCCTGGTGCTGGGCGGCTTGGGTGTGCACGGCATCAGCCAGCACCCTGAAGTGCTCAATGCGCTGAATCCGGTGTGGGGCGTGCGCTTCTTCACCGCTCATCCTGGCATGGGCGTGGCGATTCTCGGCGCGGTGGTGCTGGCACTGACCGGTGCTGAAGCGCTCTACGCCGACATGGGCCACTTCGGGCGCAAGCCGATTGCCCGTGCCTGGTTCGCCCTGGTGCTGCCGGCTTTGGTGCTCAACTACTTTGGCCAGGGTGCGCTGCTGCTGGAAAATCCAGAGGCGGCCCGTAACCCGTTCTACCTGCTGGCACCGGATTGGGCGTTGATCCCGCTGGTGGCGCTGTCGACGTTGGCCACCGTGATCGCCTCCCAGGCGGTGATCTCCGGGGCGTTCTCCCTGACCCGCCAGGCAATACAGCTCGGTTACATCCCGCGCATGCATATCCAGCACACTTCCAGCGCCGAACAAGGCCAGATCTACATTGGCGCAGTGAACTGGTCGCTGATGGTGGGTGTGATCCTGCTGGTGCTGGGCTTCGAATCTTCCAACGCCCTGGCCTCGGCCTACGGTGTGGCGGTGACGGGCACCATGCTCATCACCAGCATCCTGGTATCGGCAGTGATGCTGCTGCTGTGGAAATGGCCGCCGGTACTGGCGATCCCCGTGTTGATCGGTTTCCTGCTGGTGGATGGGCTGTTCTTCGCCGCCAACGTGCCCAAGATCGTGCAGGGCGGTGCCTTTCCGGTATTGGCGGGGATTGTGTTGTTTATCCTCATGACCACCTGGAAGCGCGGCAAGGAGCTGCTGGTGGACCGGCTGGACGAAGGTGGGCTGCCGCTGCCGATCTTTATCAGCAGTATCCGTGTGCAGCCGCCTCATCGCGTCCAAGGCACGGCAGTGTTCCTGACCGCGCGCCCGGATGCCGTGCCTCACGCCTTGTTGCATAACCTGCTGCATAACCAGGTGTTGCATGAACAGGTGGTGTTGTTGACGGTGGTCTACGAAGACATCCCCCGTGTACCCGCCCAGCGTCGGTTCGAAGTTGATTCCTATGGCGAGGGTTTCTTCCGGGTGATCCTGCACTTCGGTTTCGTCGACGAGCCGGACGTGCCCGAGGCGCTGAAGCTGTGCCATCTGGATGACCTGGACTTCAGCCCGATGCGCACCACCTACTTCCTCAGCCGCGAAACCGTGATCGCCTCCCGCATCAAGGGCATGGCGCGCTGGCGTGAAGGGTTGTTCGCCTTCATGCTCAAGAACGCCAACGGCAACCTGCGCTTCTTCAAGCTGCCGGTTAACCGGGTGATCGAGCTCGGCACTCAAGTAGAAATGTAAGCCCAACAAAAAGCCCCCGGTGCCTTGCGGCAGCGGGGGCTTTTTTGTGGGCGCTTATTCGGCCGGGGTCTTGCCCTGGCGCTTCTCGATGATATCGACCAAACGCTTGGCCAGCGCCGGGTAGTTCTCGTCGAAGTGATGGCCGCCAGGCAGCTTCACGGCTTCGCCGACTGCGGTCTTATCGGTGCAGCCGCTCTCGTCGACTTCCTCGGCACCGTAGATGCACACAACCTTGGCAGGCGGCAGCTTGGCCATTTCCGGGCCGGTAGCCGCTTCTTTACCGGCGTTGCCCAACCAGCCTTCCACTTCGATCTCGAAGCTGCCGGTGCGGGCAAAGGCCAGCAGGATGATCGCGTCTACACGCTGCTGCTCGTTTTCCGGCAGGCGGTTGTAGATGGCCGGCAACACGTCGGCGCCGAACGAGTAACCGGTCAGCACAAAGCGCTTGGTGCCCCATTTCTGCCGGTAGTGCTGCATCAGCTCGGTGAGGTCCTTGGCGCTTTGTTCCGGGGTCTTGTGCTGCCAGTAGTAGCGCAGGGTGTCGATGCCGACCACCGGGTAGCCGATCTTGGCCATTTCACCGGCCACGTCGCGGTCCAGGTCACGCCAGCCGCCGTCGCCGGAGAGGAACAGGGTGACCGTGTCCTTGGCCTGGCCAGCCGGCACTTCGACCACCGGGATCGCCAGGCCGCCGTTGTCCGAACCCACCAGTTGCTTGCGCAGTTCGTTGTTCAGCACTTGCGGGTAGTGAACGTCGTAGTCGCTGATGCTGGTGGTGGCGCGCGGCGTGTCGCGTACGAAACTGGCGGCATCGTCGTCAGGGTTATCGTTCCAGGCCACCAGCCAGCTGCCGTGGGCCGAGGTTTTCGGCAGCGGGTCGTTGCAGCCCGGCTGCGCCAGCGCGAAGCCGACGGAGATGGCATTGGCCTTGTCGTCGTTCTGTGCGGCCAGCCAGCGCCAGGCCAGCGATGCGCCAGGGCCGATGCCGCTCACCAGGGTCGCCGGGCCGGCAAGCTGGCCCAGGGCGGTTTGCAGGGCCTGTTCCTGCAGCTTGCAGTCGTCCTTGGGCAAGATCACCTGGACGATCTGCGCTACGCCGCCCTGGCTGAGGGCAATCAGTTGGCTGTCGGTCAGGGTTTCATCGGCCAGCACGGCCACGGCCACCCGGGCTTTAGGTGCGGTGCCTGGGGTTACGCGGGTCAGGACCGTGCCATCGGCCTGGGGCAGTTGTTCCAGAGTCGGTTGCGGTGCAGGGCGGTTCCAGTACCAGTAACCGCCACCGAGGATCAGTGCCAGTACCACCAAGAATGCCAATACATACCGCCAGGAGCGTCGAATCATCAGCGTTTCACCAATCCAGTCAAGCCACCCGCAATCAGGGCGGCGGTGTCGGCCAGTGCCACCAGCGGATCAAGTCCTGCGGGCACGGCCATATAACGGGGTTCCCAGTCAGGCTGGAACTTGTCTTTGAAGCGGCGCAAGCCTTGGAAGTTATACAGTTGCTCGCCACGGCGGAACACCATCGAGCCCAGGCGCTGGGTCAGCGGGGCGCCACGTCGTGGTTGCAGGCCCGACAACGGCACCATACCGAGGCTGAAGCGGGCGTAGCCATGGTTCTTATAATGTTGAATCAGGCCGACCATCATGAACTCCATGGTCAGTTTCGGCGCGTCCGGGTGCGCACGCATCAGGTCGAGACTGGCCAGGTCGTGGCTGTAGGTCTCAAGCAGGTTCGCAAACGCTACCGGGTGCCCTTCGAAGCGAATGATCGCAATACGAAAGTGCTTGAGG
The DNA here is from genome assembly GCF_020515595.1 of Pseudomonas sp. MWU16-30323. Classification (NCBI taxonomy): domain Bacteria; kingdom Pseudomonadati; phylum Pseudomonadota; class Gammaproteobacteria; order Pseudomonadales; family Pseudomonadaceae; genus Pseudomonas; species Pseudomonas sp. MWU16-30323. Next base: position 154,496 of record NZ_JAIWYM010000003.1, on the reverse strand, counting down.
TAGTCGTCGCTGAATCGTCCGAGGGAAAAGCCTTTTTCCCGCACGTTCTTGCCGGTCAGCCACGCGTCGGAGATGACTCTCAGCTCCTCCATCGGGGCCTGGCCGGGTTCGTGGATCTCCAGGGACAAGCCATCACGGGTCCCGCGGTTCCAGGTGTAGCGCAGGTCCTTCATCTCTTTGCCCTTGGCTTCCAGGTCAAAGCGTTTCAGGTCGACCCGGGCTTCTTCACCCAGCTTGATCGCGGTCAGGCCGATGTCCATGTAATACGGCAGGTTCTCGGCGCGCACCTGGTAGAACACCGGGCGGGCGTGGTGAATGTCGCACAGGTCGCGGAACTGCCAGATCATTTCGGCCCGTTGCAGGGTGGGGCCGATCGGATCGTACAAGGCCACCAGGCTGCGACCGCGACGAGCGTACATCAGGAACGCCTCGTCGTTGGGGTGAAACAGCAGGGCTTTGTCGCCGGTCAGTGCCAGGCCGCCATCGGGTTGCGCCGAGTTCATCAGGATCTTGGTGGCGCGCTCCAGTTCCTCAGGCGTTGGCAGGTGGATGATCGGGCGCGCGGTACGCAGCAGCCAGGTCAGCGACACCACCACCAGCACCACGGCGGCGCCCAGCAGCGAGCGCAGGCCGCGCGGGGCGTTGGCGTCGAGGGTGAACTGCCACCACAGCTGATGGCTATAGGGCACGTCCTGGTAGGCGAACAGCAGCAGCCAGATCGACGCACCGAGCACGCATACGCTGGCCACCAGGTACAGCGGCGAGAACGGCAGTTCGGTCAGGCGGCTGGCGCGATAGAACGAGCGCCGAAAGATCGCCAGCAGCACCGCCGTCATGGTCATCAGGCTGGCTTCTTCCCAGTCGAAACCCTTGAGCAAGGAGAGCAGGGCGCCCGTCAGCAGCAGCACCATGGTCAGCATCCACGCGGCGGACAACCGGCGACGCAGGCCCTGGGCCAACAGAAGGCAGAGCACGCCGATCAGGCTGGCACCAAAGTGCGAAGCGTCAATCAGGCGATGAGGAATCAGGAAGCCGATGTTTTCCAGGCGTGAGTCGATTTCCGGGGTTGCGCCGGAAAACAGCAGGACCACGCCTGACAAAAAAACCAGTACGGCCAGGATCGGCGCAGCGAGGCCCGAGGCCGCGCGCAGGCTTTGTTGCGTATGGAACAGGCGCTGGGCTTCATTGACCAGCAGGAACACACAGGCGATCAACAGCGGCAGCACCACGTAGATCATCCGGTACAGCAGCAGTGCGGCGGCCAGTGGCGCGGCGCCGAGCTTGTCGGCAAAGGCGGCCAGCAGGATTGCTTCGAACACCCCGACGCCGCCCGGTACATGGCTGAGCACACCGGCGGCCAGGGCCAGCAGGTACACCAGCAGGAATGGGCCAAAGGGTGGCGCTTCCGGCAACAGCATATACAGCACGGTGGCAGCCGCGGCGACGTCGAGGGCGGTGATGATCAGTTGCAGGAAGGTCAGGCGACGGCCCGGCAGCCGCAAGGTGCGGCGCCCGGCCTTGACCAGCAGGTTGTCCGGATAAGGTTGTTCCGGCAGGCGGCGGCGATAAATGCCGATGCACAGTGCCGCCGTCAACAGCAATACAGCGCCGGCGATACCGCCGAGCAAGCTCGCGGGCAAATGCAGCGCGTTGGATGCAGCGGGCAGGTTGCTCAGGGTGGCCAGCGCAGCCAGTGGCGGCAGTGCACAACCCAGGGCCAGGCTGGCAAACACGGTCATGCGGGCCACTTCCGAAGCGCCGATGCCATACCGTGCATAGAGACGGTAGCGCACCGAACCGCCCGAGAGCATCGACAGACCAATCGCGTTGCCGATGGCGAAAGCGGTAAAGCCGCCGTAGGCCAGGGTCTTGGCCGGCAGTTTCACGCCGGCATAGCGAGCGCCGGAAAATTCATAGCCCAACAGAATGATGAAACCGGTGACAGCGGCACCGAATGCGCCGAGCAGTGCAGGCTTCGGCACTTCCAGGATCGAATCGTGGAGCGCGTACAGGTCCAGCTCAAGCAGCAGGTGACGACAGGCAATAAGGGCGATTGCGAACAGCAGCAAGGTGACGGCCAGCCCAATGGGTTGGCGGTATTTGCTCAACAGATCCAGCCAGCGTAAGCGGGTGGGAGTGATCGGTTGTGTCGCTGTGACAGGGTCTTGTGGTTCAGACGAGTTGGCGCGCATCAATCACCTCGTGGATTGTGCGCGACAGGATGGAGGTATCCAGCCAAGTTACCAATCCCTATGTACAAAATAATTACAAATATTAACGCGTATCGCGCGGTGCGGCGACAGCGCCCAATGGTCGTAGAAGGACAGTGCTTGAAGACTTAGCATAGCTTGCAATGAGATGGACTCTACAAACCGTGTACGGTTTCATGAAAGATGCCATACCATTGTTTCAAAAGGACTTTTTCGTCAGATACAAAAAAGGCCACTCTTTCGAGCAGCCTTTTTTGATGTTTGGTTGCGGGAGCCGGATTTGAACCGACGACCTTCGGGTTATGAGCCCGACGAGCTACCAGACTGCTCCATCCCGCGTCTGTGTGGCGGCATTCTACAGAGCAACGGCGGGGTGTCAACCGTTAATCGAACGATGGGTCAAATAAGTGCAAATTAGCGTCGGATTGTCACGCCCCAGTGGTAAGTGCGCGATTGAGAAAGGATTTTTGTCAGACAATCGAAAAGGCGGGTAAAACAGACAGGCACAAAAAAGGCCACTCTTTCGAGTAGCCTTTTTTGATGTTTGGTTGCGGGAGCCGGATTTGAACCGACGACCTTCGGGTTATGAGCCCGACGAGCTACCAGACTGCTCCATCCCGCGTCTGTGTGTCGGCATTCTACAGAGGAACGCGAGTGTGTCAACCGCTGATTCAAAGAAAAGCGCTTGTGGTTCAATCGGTTAGCTCTCCAAGCTGGCCCCTTGATCGGGCTCGGGGCCAGTCTGGCCAAGGCTTTCAGCTCTATTGGGGGGTGTGTTTCGATTGAGAAAATGAATTCATCTACGAATTTTCCTACCGCTTAGGCGGAAGATTCAAACTACTGGTGCTATATACAGGTGTGAGTGAGATACTGCCTGCCTGTTCGTTTTCTGCCCAGAACCACTGCCTTATATATGACGCAGCGCAAAATCATCCACGTTGACTGTGATTGCTTCTACGCCGCCATCGAGATGCGCGACGACCCGACCCTGGCGCAAAAGCCCCTGGCGGTTGGCGGCTCGGCAGACCGTCGCGGGGTGATCGCTACCTGCAACTATGAAGCACGGGCCTACGGTGTGCGTTCGGCCATGTCGTCCCGGCACGCCTTGAAGCTGTGCCCGGACCTGACCATCGTCAAGCCGCGCATGGATGCCTATAAAGAAGCCTCCAAGGAAATCCAGACGATCTTTCGCGACTACACCGACCTGATCGAGCCGTTGTCCCTGGATGAAGCCTACCTGGACGTCTCCGACAGCCCGCATTTCGGCGGCAGCGCCACGCGCATTGCCCAGGACATTCGCCGGCGGGTCTCCAACCAATTGCACATCACCGTTTCCGCGGGCGTGGCGCCGAACAAGTTTCTCGCCAAAATCGCCAGCGACTGGAAAAAGCCCAACGGACTGTTTGTGATCACCCCCGATCAGGTGGAAGACTTTGTCTCGGCGCTGCCGGTGAAAAAGCTCCATGGCGTGGGCAAGGTAACGGCCGACAAGCTGACGCGGCTGGGGATCGAAGACTGCCTGCAACTGCGAGAGTGGAACAAGCTGGCGCTGGTGCGTGAATTTGGCAGCTTCGGCGAGCGGCTTTGGAGCCTGGCCCGTGGGATTGATGACCGTGTGGTGCAGAACGACAGCCGCCGGCAATCCATCAGCGTGGAAAACACCTACGATGTCGACCTGCCGGATTTGCCCAGTTGCCTGGAAAAACTGCCGGAGCTGATGGACACCCTGGCCGGGCGCATGGCGCGCATCGACAGCAGTTACCGGGCGGGCAAGCCGTTCGTCAAAGTGAAGTTCCACGACTTTACCCAGACCACGCTGGAGCAGGCCGGGGCAGGGCGGGATCTGGAGAGTTACCGGCAGTTGCTGACCCAGGCGTTCAATCGTGGCGGCAAGCCGGTGCGATTGCTGGGAATAGGGGTGCGCTTGCTGGATTTGAGTAGCGGCAACGAGCAGCTTCAATTTCCCTGGTAGAAACTGCAAACCAAATGTGGGAGCGGGGTTGCTCGCGAATGCGGCGTGTCAGCCAGCACATGCACCAGCTGGCACACCGCATTCGCGAGCAAGCCCGCTCCCACATTTAACGGCTTCAGCGTGCCTCAGGGTCCGCCACCAGGCGACCCGCATCCTTGGTCAAGGCCTGCAAGAACTCCTGCTGCAACTCGGGATCATTGCGGGTCAGTTCGATCAGGCTTTGTTCCAGCTCGCTGGCTTCTTCTTCCAGGCCCAGCTCCGACAGACGCTTGACCCGGTGTACCCACTCGTTGACTTCGTCGTCTTCCAGGTCGTCGTAGATCAAGGCGTGGGCTTCGAGCAGTTTGCTGCGCAGCGTGCCGCTGACGGCCAGGGACGAGTCCGAGTGCACATCGTCCTGGGCATCTTCCACACTGATCTTCAGGGTGTTGATGCGGTTCAGGTCCTGCTCGGCAAACGGGCTGTCCAACAGGTTCAGGCGCAGCACGCCGTTACGGTCGGTGGTCAGCTCATGGGTTTGCTTGCCGGCGGTCACCTGCACCGGGCGTTCGCTCCAGGGCAGGCTTGAATACTCCACGCGCTTGTCGCGCTGGACTTCATCGATACCCGCCAGGTTCTGTTGCGCCCGACCGTTGGATTGCACGTTCATGAACGGGTTGATCCCGTCCACGCCGTAGGTGAGCCAGTCGCGGGTCATGCTGGAAGGCAGGTTGCCCAGGGCAAAGACATTCGCCACGTTAGCGCCGACGCCCGCCACAAGCGCGACCGCGCCAAAGGGTATCTCGTAGAGTTTGCGCCAAGGCTGGTAGGGCGTGTAGCGGTCGTAACGACGGGTGACTTCGAATTCGGTGACCTCAAAGGTCTTTTGCTCGTGAATGCGAACCCGGCGTTGCGGCAGCTCCAGCACCTTGGGTTCGCCCACGTCGATCTGCAGGCTGTGATCGAGCAATTTGCGCTCGATACGTTCCTCGTGTTCGCTGCGTTGCGACATTTGGTTGGCGCAGCCGCTGACCAGCAGGGCGCCACATAACGTGGCGCCCCCCAGGGCTATGGTGTTTCGCTTGAACATGACGACTCTTGATCTGGTTTTCAGCGACGAATACGCGCCTGAAGGAAAGACAGCACGTCAGCCACCGGCAACGGTTGGGCTTCGGCTTCGGTCCGGCTCTTGTATTCCAGGTTGCCATCGGCCAGGCCGCGGTCACTGACCACGATCCGGTGTGGGATGCCAATCAGTTCCATGTCGGCGAACTTGATGCCCGGGCTGGTTTTCTTGTCCCGATCATCCAGCAGCACCTCAAAACCGGCCGCCGTGAGTTCGGCATACAGTTTGTCGGTGGCTTCGCGTACTTGCTCGGTTTCGTAGCGCAGGGGTACGAGGGCAACCTGGAAGGGCGCCAGGGCGTCGCTCCAGATGATGCCTTTCTCGTCGTTGTTCTGCTCGATGGCAGCCGCAACCACGCGGGAAACACCAATGCCGTAGCAGCCCATTTCCAGGGTGATCGGCTTGCCGTTCTCGCCCAGCACTTCGCACTTCATCGCCTTGCTGTACTTGTTGCCCAGCTGGAAGATGTGCCCGACTTCGATGCCGCGCTTGATTTCCAGGGTGCCCTTGCCGTCCGGGCTCGGGTCGCCGGCCACCACGTTGCGCAGGTCGGCCACGGTTGGAACCGGCAGGTCACGTTCCCAGTTCACGCCGAAGTAGTGCTTGTCATCGATGTTCGCACCGATGCCGAAGTCGCTCATCAGCTCAACCGAACGGTCGATGATGATGGGCAACGGCAGGTTCAGCGGGCCCAGGGAACCCGCACCGGCGCCAATGGCGTCGCGCAGCTCGGAGTCGGTGGCCATGACCAGCGGGCTGGCAACGCCAGGCTGCTGGGCGGCTTTGATTTCGTTGAGCTCGTGGTCGCCGCGGATTACCAGGGCAATCAGCTTGCCTTCTTCCTCGGCGCGCACGATCAGGGTCTTGATGGTCTTTTCAATCGGCAGATTGAATTTCTCCACCAGGGCCGCGATGGTCTTGGTCTCAGGTGTGTCCACCAGGCGCAGCTCTTCGCTTGGCGCAGGGCGCGACGTTTCCCGTGGCACGGCTTCGGCTTTCTCGATGTTCGCCGCGTAGTCGGAGCCGTTGCTGAACACGATGTCGTCTTCACCGGATTCGGCCAGCACGTGGAATTCGTGGGAGCCGGCACCGCCGATGGAGCCGTTGTCCGCTTCAACCGGGCGGAATTTCAGGCCCAGGCGGGTGAACACGTTGCAGTAGGCGGTGTGCATGCGGTCGTAGGTGACCTGCAGAGACGCCTGGTCAGCGTGGAACGAATACGCGTCCTTCATGATGAATTCGCGGCCACGCATCAAACCGAAGCGTGGGCGGATTTCGTCACGGAATTTGGTCTGGATCTGATACAGGTTGAGGGGCAGCTGCTTGTAGCTGCTCAACTCGTTACGCATCAGGTCGGTGATCACTTCTTCGTGGGTCGGGCCGGCGCAGAAGTCGCGGCCATGACGATCCTTGAAGCGCAGCAATTCAGGGCCGTACTCTTCCCAGCGCCCGGATTCCTGCCACAGCTCAGCCGGTTGGGTGCTCGGCATCAACACTTCCAGAGAGCCGGCAGCGTTCATTTCTTCACGAACGATGGCTTCGACCTTGCGCATCACCTTCAAGCCCATGGGCAGCCAGGTGTACAGGCCCGAGGCCAGTTTGCGGATCATGCCGGCGCGCAGCATCAGCTGGTGGCTGATCACGACCGCGTCGGAAGGCGTTTCTTTCTGTGTGGCGAGCAAATATTGACTGGTGCGCATGGTAGGCCGTTGTCGGTTGCTTGGACTTGAAATGACTTGGGATTGTACGGGCGCTTGCCGCCGACGTACAGGCATCTGGTTGCTGGAGCAGGGCTTCTGTGGGAGCGGGCTTGCCTGCGATGCAGGCAACACGGTGTGTCAGTTACACCGCGGTGATGCAATCGCAGGCATGCCCGCTCCCACATTGACCGCGTGTTTTCAGTCTTCTTTGGTTGGATTCAGCCGAATCCGCCGGCTTTCCTGGAACCAGTGCAAGGCAATCAGGATCAGCGTCGGCACACCCAGCAGGCAGGTGATCAGGAAGAAGTTGTGGTAGCCGAACTTCTCGACCATCACCCCCGAATACCCGCCGATCAAGCGCGGCAGCAGCAACATGATCGAACTGAGCAACGCGTATTGGGTGGCGGAGAACTTCAGGTTGGTCAGGCTCGACAGGTACGCGACAAACGCCGAGGTCGCCATGCCGGAACTGAAGTTATCCAAGGAGATGGTGAAAATCAGCATCTGCAGGTCCGGGCCCATGTCGGCGAGCATCACGAACAGCAGGTTGGTGCCGGCCGATGCAATGCCGCCGATAAACAGAATCGGCAGGATCCCGAAACGCACGATCAGCAGGCCGCCCATGCCGGCACCCAGCAGGGTCATGATCAAGCCGAAGATCTTGCTGACGCCAGCGATCTGGTCCTTGGTGAAACCCTGGTCGATATAGAACACGTTGGCCATGACGCCCATTACCGTGTCCGACATGCGATAGGTGGCAATCAGCCCCAACAGCAGCAGGGCCTGCCAGCGGTAGCGCAGGATAAAGTCGTTGACCGGTGTGAGCACTGGCGCCAGGCCCCGGCGGCCCATGGTCGACAGGCACAGGGTGGTGAGGATGATATAGAGGATGGCCCGCAGGAACGCGCGGTCTTCCAGCAGCAGATCCAGCAGGCTCACGCCCTGGAACAGCACGCTGGCGAAGTCAGTGTTGTACAGCTGGGTGAACATCGCCGGTACCGAGACCAGCAGCACGATCAACACGAACACCGAGACTAACTGGTGAGCAAAGCTGTAGCGCCCGGCCTGCAGTTGGGTGCGCAATGGCACATTGGGTTCGCGCATCAGCAGCGTGGTCAGCAGCGCAGGCACCATCAGCACACCAAACAGCACATAGGTGCCGGTCCATGCCGAGTGCTTGTAATTGAACCCGGTGGAACCGAAGCCTTCAGCAAAAAACAGGGCGCCTGCGGTGGCCAGCAGGGCGGCCACGCGATAACCGGACATATAGCTGGCGGCGAGCGCGGCCTGCTGGCTGTCGTCGGCGATTTCCAGGCGGTAGGCGTCGACCGCGATATCTTGGGTGGCGGAAGCGAAGGCGACGATAACCGCGATAGCGATCAGCCAGGACAGGTGTTTTTGCGGATCGCAGAACCCCATGCCGATCAATCCGAGGATAACCAGCGTCTGGGACAAGACTAACCAGGATCGACGACGTCCGAGCTTGCCGAGCAATGGCAGGCGCCATTGGTCAAGCAAGGGCGACCAGACCCACTTGAAGGCATAGGCCAGGCCGATCAGGCTCGCGTAACCGATGGTTTCGCGGGCCACACCGGCCTCACGCAACCACACCGAGAGCGTCGAGAACACCAACATGTAAGGCATGCCGGCAGCAAAGCCGAGCAACAGCAGCACTAACGTCGAGGGGCTGGCATAGGCGGCGAGCGCGGCGCGCCAGGTTTTACGGGGCATGGGCTGGAGTCTGCCTCAGAATTACGCAAATAAAGCGCGCACTCTAACCGCTGTGCTCTACCGGGCGCCAGCCATGACGCTGAATATCAACGCGATTGTTCAGGATACTGACACCTTCAGCACGTAAACGCGCACGTTGCTCGTCCCCTGAGGCACTGCCCACCGGCAGACTTATCCGACCACCGGCACCCAACACGCGGTGCCAGGGCAATTTGGTGTCCTCGGGCAGTTGGCTCAGGGTGCGGCCCACCCAGCGTGCGGCACGACCCAAACCGGCGAGGTGCGCCAGCTCTCCGTAGCTGATTACGCAGCCTTCAGGTACTTGGGCAAGGGTCAGGTACAGCACGGTGCGGCGCATTTCGGCCGGGCTTTGCGGAGCGTCGGTCGTTGTGTTCTCGGTGGGCATATCCGATGAAAATATCCGTCTGTTCGTAGGAAATGTCTGCAAATGTAAGGCTGGGAACGGAACTCGATACAAATACCCGAGTCAGTCCTTGCTAAGAAGTTATCCAACCCGATAATGCCCGTTTTTTCCGCCAAACTTGAGCCTGTATTCGCTTATGTTGTCCAGAACCCTGCTATGCCTTGCTGTTTTCAGCGCCTCCACCCCGCTGCTCGCCGATACCGTCTGGTTGAAAAATGGTGACCGCCTGACCGGCAAGATCAAGGTTTTCGACGGTGGCAAACTGCTGATCCAGACTGATTATGCCGGTGCCATCCCGGTGGACTGGAAGCAGGTTAAAACCCTGGAAAGTGATCAGGAGCTGCTGGTCAAACAGGACGCCTACATCGGCGAGAAAGCCAAATCCCTGAAGGCGGCCGATGACGGCAAGGTCACCCTGGCCAACGGTGAGGCGCCCAAGACTGTCGAACTGGCGAGCATCCAGCAGATCATCAAGCCCAAGCCTGTGATCGAAGACTTGGTGTGGAAGGGCAATGTCGACATGGCGCTGGACTACAAGCGCGCAGAAAAAGACACCAACGATTACGACATCGACTTCAAGACCACCGCCCGCCATGGCCAGTGGCGCCATACCGCCCAGGGCGAATACAACCGCGAATTCCAGGACGACGTGACCACCACCGACAACTGGGGGCTGGAGTACGACCTGGACCGCTTTTTCACCGAACACTGGTTCTGGCAGGGGCGCTTGACCTACAAGCGCGACAAAGTCGAAGACCTGTCTCGCCAGCGCACCGTGGGTACCGGCCCGGGCTACCAATTCTGGGATGACGAACTGGGCGCGTTCTCCCTCGGTTCGTTGGTCAACCGCACCGACTATGAATACCAGGATGGCGGCAAGGACAACTTCTACTCGCTGGCGATGAAGTGGAACTACAACCGCTACCTGGTGGGCAAGTCCGTCGAGTTCTTCACCAATGGCGAGCTGGGCAAGCCGCTGGCAGGGCCATCCAACTATTCCCTGGATGCCGAAATGGGCTTGCGCTACAAAGTCACCGAGTGGGCTTCCCTCAACCTCAAGGCCGAGCGCGACATTATTAGTGGCGACTCGGAAAGCGCGCTGAGCAAGACCCGCTATACCGCAGGGTTCGGCGTCACCTGGTAATTAAAGGCGCAACCCGCCGTCCATTTCCAGGATCCGCCCGGTGTAGTAGTCATTCTCGAAGATATACGCCGCTGAATGGGCAATCTCCTCGGGCCGCCCCATGCGCTTGAGGGGAATGCCCGACGTCATCTTCTCCAGGGCCTCGGGCTTCATGCCCAGGGTCATCTCCGTTTCGATAAACCCCGGTGCAATGCCCGCCACGCGAATGCCGTAGCGCGCCAGCTCCTTGGCCCAGGTCACGGTGGCGGCCGCTACACCGGCCTTGGCGGCGGAGTAATTGGTCTGGCCGACGTTACCGGCCCGGGAGATCGACGAGATGTTGATGATGGCGCCCTGGTTCTTCAGCTCCACCATTTTTGCCGCCACTTCGCGGGTGCACAGAAACACGCCGGTGAGGTTCACGTCGATCACCGCCTGCCACTGGGCCAGGCTCATCTTGGTCATCTCGCCATCCTTGACCTTGAGCAGCAGCCCGTCGCGCAAAATTCCTGCGTTGTTGATCAAGCCGTTGATCGCGCCGAAGTCTTCGGCGATCTGGGCCACGGTCTGGGTCACCTGCTCTTCATTCGCCACGTTGCACAGGTAGGCTCGAGCCTGCACGCCATGGGCCTGGCAGGCGGCCACGGCTTGGTCGAGTTTTTCCTGATTGAGGTCCACCAGCGCCAGATGCGCGCCCTTGGCTGCAAAATACTCGGCCATGGAACGGCCCAAACCCTGGCAACCGCCGGTGATAATGATTACTTTGTCGTTGAGATCCATTCGCAAGTCCTGTGGGCAGAATTAAGCGGCTATCCAAGTTTGTTTTTTGACGGAATTTATCAAAGGAGTCATAAGTTGAGCGCGCACGTTGCCAAGAATGCCCGAGAACTACTGCTCAAGGAATACCGTGGGGCACTCGCCACCTTGTCCAAGGCCATGCCCGGTTTTCCGTTTGGCTCAGTGGTGCCGTACTGCCTGGACGCTGAGGGCCGGCCGCTGATCCTGATCAGCCGCATTGCCCAGCACACCCATAACTTGCAGAAAGACCCCAAGTGCTCACTGCTGGTAGGGGAGCGTGAGGCGGACGACGTTCAAGCGGTAGGGCGCCTGACCTACCTGGCCGAGGCCGAAAAGCTCGAAGACAGCGCTGAGATTGAAGGCGCAGCGGAGCGTTATTACCGCTATTTCCCGGATTCGGCCAACTACCACAAGGCCCATGATTTTGACTTCTGGGTGCTCAAGCCGGTGCGCCACCGTTATATCGGCGGGTTTGGCGCGATCCACTGGGTCGACCAACTGACCCTGGCCAATCCGTTCGCTGGCAAGGCCGAACTGAGCATGATCGAACACATGAACAGCGACCATGCCAAGGCCATTGCCCATTACGTCGAACTGGCCGGCTTGCCGACCACCGAGCCTGCGCAACTGGCGGGCATCGACAGTGAAGGCATGCACCTGCGCATTGGCCAGGCACTCTACTGGCTGCCCTTTGCCGAGCCTTGCAACACGCCGACACAAGTACGCGAAGCCTTGGTTTTCCTGGCTCACGCCGAGGTGTGGCCGAAAAAAGCAGCCGCTGAAGCTTGAATTCACGAAACGGCGACGTCATCTAAGGTGAAGTAGCAAGGCATTCTTGCGTTGAGGAACCATTTGATGCGCCCTTTTTTGTTGCTTTTTTTGTTGTTTCCGGTGCTGGAGCTGTTCGTATTCGTACAAGTCAGCGGGGCCATCGGGTTTTTCCCGGCGCTGCTGCTGATCATTCTCGGCTCGATGCTCGGCATTCTGGTGCTGCGCGTCGCCGGCCTGGCCACGGCGCTGCGTGCCCGTGAAAGCCTGAATCGCGGCGAACTGCCGGCCCAGACCATGCTCGAAGGCCTGATGATGGCATTGGCCGGTGGCCTGTTGATCCTGCCGGGCTTCATCAGCGATGTGGTCGGCCTGGTGATGCTGCTGCCGTTCACTCGCAAGCTGCTGGCGGGCAAGATGCGCCAGCGGGCCGAAGAGGCTGCCATTCGCCAGCGCGCCTTTGCCGACGACCTGCAACCCCGTGGTGGCCCGGCCCCGCGCCAGCCCCTGGGGCGTGAAGGTGACGTGATCGAAGGCGAGTTCGAACACCGCGACCCCAAGTAATCCCCTCACTGTCACGGCACCTGCGGGTGCCGTGCGGCTTTTGAAGCCTCCTCTGACACAAAAAATTTCATCTTGGCACCCTTGTAATAAGCATATGCGCCCTTATGTAACGGTCACCGCAAGGTTTCTGGTGGCGACACCAGACAGACTTCCGCGTTTCGCGCCGCGAACCGCGACCGGCACCGCCGGAATTTAACCTGCCGGAATTGACACCGGCTGATGAAAAACACAATTAGGAGAGATCGACAATGAGCAAGCTTCGTCCTCTGCATGACCGCGTCGTCATCCGTCGCAGTGAAGAAGAAAAGAAAACCGCTGGCGGTATCGTGCTGCCAGGTTCGGCTGCTGAAAAAGCCAACCACGGTGTGATTCTCGCTGCTGGCCCAGGCAAGACCCTGGAAAACGGTGAAGTACGTGCGCTGGCTGTGAAAGTGGGTGACAAGGTTGTTTTCGGCCCTTACTCCGGCAGCAACACTGTGAAAATCGACGGCGAAGACCTCCTGGTAATGGCTGAGAACGAGATTCTCGCTGTTCTGGAAGGCTGATTTCCCCGCTCATCTTCCCGTTACTACAAAGTATTTAAGGAATATCGATCATGGCTGCTAAAGAAGTTAAATTCGGCGATTCCGCCCGTAAGAAAATGCTCGCCGGTGTCAACGTCCTGGCTGACGCAGTAAAAGCGACCCTGGGCCCTAAAGGCCGTAACGTGATCATCGAGAAGAGCTTCGGCGCTCCGACCATCACCAAGGACGGCGTGTCCGTCGCCAAAGAAATCGAGCTGAAAGATCGCTTCGAAAACATGGGCGCGCAGCTGGTCAAAGACGTTGCCTCCCGTGCCAACGATGACGCAGGCGACGGCACCACCACCGCTACCGTTCTGGCTCAGTCGATCGTCAACGAAGGCCTGAAAGCCGTCGCTGCCGGCATGAACCCGATGGACCTGAAACGCGGCATCGACAAGGCGACCATCGCCATTGTCAAAGAGCTGAAGTCCCTGTCCAAGCCATGCGCTGACACCAAGGCAATCGCTCAGGTCGGCACCATCTCGGCCAACTCCGACAGCTCCATCGGCGACATCATTGCCGAAGCCATGGAAAAAGTCGGTAAAGAAGGCGTGATCACCGTTGAAGAAGGCTCGGGCCTGGAAAACGAACTGTCGGTTGTTGAAGGCATGCAGTTCGACCGTGGCTACCTGTCCCCGTACTTCGTCAACAAGCCAGACACCATGACCGCCGAGCTCGACGGCCCGCTGATCCTGCTGGTTGACAAAAAGATCTCCAACATCCGTGAACTGCTGCCAGTTCTGGAAGCTGTTGCCAAGGCCGGCCGCCCACTGCTGATCGTTTCCGAAGACGTTGAAGGCGAAGCCCTGGCGACTCTGGTTGTGAACAACATGCGCGGTATCGTGAAAGTGGTTGCTGTCAAAGCACCTGGTTTCGGCGATCGTCGCAAGGCCATGCTGCAGGACATCGCTGTTCTGACTGGCGGTACCGTTATCTCCGAAGAGATCGGCCTGAGCCTGGAAAGCGCTACCCTGGAACACCTGGGTAATGCCAAGCGCGTCACCGTGACCAAGGAAAACACCACCGTGATCGACGGTGCTGGTGTTGAAGCTGACATCCAGGCACGTGTTACCCAGATCCGCGCTCAAGTGGCTGATACCACTTCCGACTACGACCGTGAAAAACTGCAAGAGCGTCTGGCCAAGCTGTCCGGCGGCGTTGCAGTGATCAAGGTTGGCGCGGGTTCCGAAGTTGAAATGAAAGAGAAGAAAGCCCGCGTTGAAGACGCCCTGCACGCTACCCGTGCAGCCGTTGAAGAAGGCGTGGTACCTGGCGGTGGCGTGGCACTGGTTCGCGCTCTGCAGGCTATCTCCGAGCTGAAAGGCGACAACGCTGACCAAGACGTCGGTATCGCTCTGCTGCGTCGTGCGGTTGAAGCACCTCTGCGCCAGATCGTTGCCAACTCCGGCGACGAGCCAAGCGTAGTCGTTGATAAGGTCAAGCAGGGTTCGGGTAACTTCGGTTACAACGCTGCTACCGGCGAATACGGCGACATGATCGAAATGGGCATTCTGGACCCAGCTAAAGTGACTCGTTCGGCTCTGCAAGCGGCTTCGTCGATTGCCAGCCTGATGATCACCACTGAAGCAATGATCGCCGAGATCAAAGAAGATGCTCCAGCTGGCGGCGGTATGCCAGACATGGGCGGTATGGGTGGCATGGGCGGCATGATGTAAGCCAGCCTTACCCCGATACTGAAAAAACCCGCCTGCAGCGATGCAGGCGGGTTTTTTTTTGATTGATCGTTCCCACGCTCTGCGTGGGAATGCCGCCAGGGACGCTCCGCGTCCCGCTTTATGCGCACGCTTCAACTGACGCCGCGACGCCCCAGGAGCTTCTTGAACATAAAGCCACGAGCCAGCATCAGCTGCGAGGCAGCCTGCAAAGATGCCACGGGTCCCGGTGCCGCAGTGCCGGATGACGGATGGACAGGCACGTTTGCGGTTTTTTTGAGTGGCGCCGGTTGGGGCCGCTCCCAGTGGCCGGACATGACGACCATGCCCAGCAGTTTGAGGGTGTTGCCGTAGTAATCATGGTCCCGAATGGACCGGTGTTGCAGGTTGTCCCAAATGTTATTGAGCCACAGCTGATTGTCGGGGTTGATCATTGCGCTGACCCCCAGTGCCGCCACAAAGGCCGGCTCATTGTGCGCTTGCTCGATGGCACTGCCGTCGATTCGGTAACCGCTGTTGAAGTTGCCCGGCTCATCGTGGGTGGTGGCGCGTGCCCAGCGGTTGAAGGTGGTCAAGGTGTACAGCGCGCGAGGGTCACCGTACATCAGGTAATCCAGGCCGATGCGCCATGGGTAACGGGCCGCGTTCCACGAGTAGCCGCCGTCGTATTGACCTTCCACCAGTTCAGGCCGTGCAGGTGTGAGCGAAGTGTCCAAGTGGCTGATGAAGTCCGGCACCAAAGCACTTTTGGCACTGTAGCGCTGGGTAAAGTCGCTGATGATCGAATAGGTCTTGTCGCGCACCGCCTGCCAGCGTTTATCCCCGGTCATGGCGAAAAAGCTGTAGAGGTGCGACTGCATGAAATCCGAGCTGCGGGTGGTGTACTCAAGCTCCGCGTCGCCGTCGGTGCCGGCCCAGTCGCCGAGCATCAGGTGCTGGGTCCTGGGGTGCACCTCGTGTTTCAAGATCGCCGCCATCACCGTGTTGGCCTCGCTGCGATAGTCAATGGTGCCCTCGCTGCCCCATTTCTGGTCGGCCAGCAGCAGGGCGTAGGCGATGTCCAGGTCGCCGTCGGTGGCACTGACGTCGCCACGGAAAGGGTCGGTGGAGTCGCCGCAACCTTCTATCTGGTTCCAGGCCATCAAGCCGGGGTCGGAGGCTGCCGGGTGATCCTGGAAGTAGCGCACCATGCCGTCGAAGATTTTTTGGGCATCTTCATCGTAGTCCGCCATCATCACCGTGAGCAGCATGCCGTAGCCATGAGCCTCGGACACCGTGATGGTGTTGGGCGCGGCGCCACCGCCCACGGGTTTGTGGTCGGCGTTGACCTTGACGAAATACCGGCCGCTGCCGCATTCCCCCGAGAGATACACCGCCTTCCAGTCCTTGTAGAACGTGACCAACTGCTGATCCATGATCGCCTGGGGCTGGCGATTGGGCAGGATGGTGCCGGGGTAGTAGGGCGCGTGAGCACTCTGGGCTGCGCTGCTGACTGACCATGAGCTGGCGGCCATGCACAGTGATAACAGCAGCGTGGGCAGATGCCATCTAGGGTGACGCATGAACTGACTCTCCAACCTGATCCAAAGGGCAAGGTCGCGAGGTTAGCGGCAGCGCGGATGTTCCACTGTCACAGGCTGTAACAGCCTAACCCGGGCGCAGCGCCAGGGTCAGGGTCAGGCGTGCGCCGCCCAATGGGCTGCGGGTGATCGACAGCTCACCACGGTGCCAATGGGTGGCGCGCTTGGCCAGCGCCAGGCCCAGGCCAAACCCGCTGGGCTCGTCGCCGCCCATGGCCAGGCGCACGAAGGGCTCGAAGATCTTTTCACGGTTTTCCGGCAGCACGCCGGGGCCATCATCGTCCACATGCAGCACCAGGTGCTGGTCCTGGCACACAGCGCTGACGCTCACCCGTTCGCGGGCGTAAGTGATGGCGTTGCTCAGCAGGTTGCGCACGATCAAGTGCAGCAGGGCGCGGTCGCCGATCAGTTCGAGGTCGGCGGGGTCGGTGTCCAGGGTCAGCAGGCGATGGTGCCCATCCAGCAGGGCAAACTCCTGCTGTAGCCAGTCATGGATATTGATCGGCTCATGCTGCAGGTCGCTGGGTGCATCGGCCAGCCGGGCAAAGGCGAGGCTGGCGCGAACCAGTGACTCCAGCTCTTCGATGTCGGTTTGCAGGCGCTCTTGCAGGCGGGTGCGGGTGTCGGGGTCGGCGCTTTTACTCAGCAGCGCCAGGGCAAAGCGCATCCGGGCCAATGGCGTGCGCAGTTCGTGGGACACCGCCTGGGAAACCTCCCGGTGGCGCTCGCCCATCGAGGTGATGTCCTGGGCATGCTTGCGCAAGGTCTGCAGCAGCGGCGCCCATTCCTGGCTCATCGCCGGCAGCAGCGTGTTGGGTGTGCGGGCGAGGGCAGTGAGACTGGCGTTGAGGGTGTTGAGGTCGTGGGTGTATTTGCGTCGGGCACGCAGGGCGATCCAGAGAAACAGCAATACCGGCAGGCCGGCGACACAGGCGGTCACCCAATACACCGGATATTGCAGCAGGTCCTTCACTTCGGCGGTTCCCCACAAGGGGCCGAATTGAATCACCGTGTCATCGTCCAGCGGGAAGTAGGTGACGTCCTCGTCACTGTTCTGCGCCGGTTGATGGTGGTCGAGCATGACAATGGCTTCCGGCGGCAGCTCGATATCGTCCTTTTTCACCAGGCTCACCGGGTATTGAAAGCGCGCTTGCAGCGACTCGATGCGCGCCTCCCGTTGTTCGGCGGGCAAGGCCTTGAGTTGCTCGGCAACCAGATAACCCGGCCCGGCCATCAGGCGCAGAAAGCTGTAGTCGCCGATAAACACCGCAGCGTTCGTGCACATCCACAGCAGGTAAAGGGTGAGGACGGCCCAACTGGTGCCGGCCGCGATGGCCATCCAGGGGCGCACTTTAGACAGCATGTTGACCCCCGTTCGGGATTTCGACGAACAGGTATCCCTGCGCCGTGATGGTCTGGATGGTCACGGGGCATTCAAGGCTCATCAGTTTCTTGCGCAAGCGCGACACCCGCATATCAATCGAACGGTTCAGGCCGTCGTACTCCAGGCCCCGCAGGCGCTGGAGCAGTTTTTCCCGGGTGAGCAATACGCCGCAGTGACGGGCGAAGATGGCGAGCAACTCGAACTCGGCCACCGAAAACTGCAAGGGCGCCTCGCCAAGACAGGCGAAGTGGTTGTTCAGGTCCAGGCGAAAAGCGCCCCACTGATAGAAATGGCGGGGCGCCTGGGGATGGCGGCGCAGCAGTGAGCGGATCCTCGCGAGCAACAGTTGCGGGTCGATCGGCTTGACCACGTAGTCGTCAGCCCCGGCGGCAAACCCCACCAATTGTTCGGCGTTCTCGTCCAGGGCCGTCATCATCAGGATCAGCCCGGGGTAGTGGTCGCGAATCTGTCGGCACAGGGTAAAGCCGTCGATGCCCGGCAGCATCACATCGAGGATCAACAGCGCGGGCTGTTCATCGCGGATGCGTTGGGCGGCGCGGTCGCCTCGGTGTTCCACGGCCACGGTAAACCCTTCGGCACGCAGGAACTCGGCGGTGAGTGCCGCCAGGGGCAGGTCGTCTTCGATCAGCAGCAGGGTATCGGACATGGCTCAGCGGGATCGTTGCCAAAAAAGTGCGCAGAGTGTTGCGCCCTTGCCCCCGGCGAGGCAAGGGCTGTTCATCAAGGCGTTGCGGGCTGCTTCTGGAAGGCGGGCTGCGGTGCTTTCACCGGCTGGTACAGCAAGAAGTAATAGGCGCCCAAACAAATCAGCCAGCTGAAAATCGCCGTCCACACGTTATTGGAAAGAAAGTGCGCCCCATGCCCGCCCGGCCCACAAAGTCGCCTTCGCAGGCGTTGTAAAACAGCTTGGCGATGTCCATGTCCAGGGACGTCAGCTCCAGCAACGGCATGGCCACCGCCAGCACGGCAGGCACACCGAGGCACAGCCAGAAGTTGAGGGGTTGGGATCCTAAAAAAAGCCCCGGTCAGACCTGGCCGGGGCATTTTGGTTAGCGCGTACTCACTTTGGGAGCCTCGTCCTTGGGAACCCTCCAGCTCAGCAACTGTTGTTTGTAGCCATAACTGGCGCCCTGGTAGTAAGTAATGGCTCGCTGAATCAACGGGTCATCGCTGCCCACACGGGATTCGTGGCTGTCGCCCAGTGCCTGGTCATGGCGGCGCAGGCCTTGGCGTGGGCTGAGAATCGCCAGGTCATTGCCGTCGAACAACCCCAGGTACTGGTAATTGCCCACCACTACCCGTGGCGGCAACGGGTTGTCTTGCAGCAGGTTGCGGCCGAAAAACGTCGACTCGTAGCTCAGGTTCAGCAAGCCCAGCAGTGTTGGAGCCAGGTCGATCTGGCTGGCCAGCTTCGCGTTCTCGCCGGCGTCCACCAGCTTGGGGGCGTAGATGAACAGCGGGATCTGGTAGTTCACCATCGGCAGGTCTTCCTTGCCCGCGCTGCCGGCTGTGTGGTCGGCGACGAAGATAAAGATCGTGTTGTCGAACCATGGCTTCTGGCGGGCCGCCTCCAGGAACTGGCCGATGGCATGGTCGGTGTACTTCACCGCACCGTCGCGACCGTCGCCGGATTTGATATCAATGCGGCCTGCCGGGTAGGTATACGGGCGATGGTTGGAAGTGGTCATCAGTTGCAGCAGGAACGGTTGCTGCTTGGCGTAGTCGGCATCTGCCAGTTTCAGCGTCTGTTTATAGAGGTCTTCGTCGGCCATGCCCCAGGCGTTTTTGAAGCTGATTTCCGCTTCAGGCACGCTGCTTTGGTCGACCACGCGGTAGCCGTTGCCACTGAAGAACGCGTTCATGTTGTCAAAGTAGCCACGGCCGCCGTAGACAAACACGCTGTCATAGCCGATGGCATTGAGCTGTTGGCCCAGGCTGCCGAAACCGCTTTCCCGGCCGATGCGCTTGACGATGGAGCGCCCGGGCGTTGGTGGGATAGCCAGGGTGATAGCTTCCAGGCCACGGTCGGTGCGGGTGCCGGTGGCGTAGAAGTTATTGAAGTACAGGCTCTGTTTGCGCAGCGCGTCGAGGTTGGGTGTCAGGTTATTCGGGTCGCCGTTGCTGCCCATGTATTTGGCACTGAAGCTTTCGATGGTCACCAGTACGATATTGGGTTTGCGCAGCGTGCCCGGGTTGGTAATGGCGCGACGGATATCCAGCGGGTCCGTGCCGATAAACCGTGCGTTGGGTTCGCTGAGTTCGGCGCGCAACTGCTTGGCGACGACATCGGTTGGCAGGCTCTTGTAGAACTGGTTGTAGTCCAGTTCGTTATTACGGAAGGCGGCGAAGAACTGATAAGGACCGTTGCTGGCCAGTTCGTTGTTGTAGGCGTTACCGCCCTGGCTGCGCGGGCTGTCCTGATTGATCAGTTGCAGGCTCAGGCCGGCCACCACCAACAAGCCAAGGGCGTTGAGCAGCCGTTTGCGCATTGCCGGCAACGGTGAATTCATCGCTGCGTTGAACGGTTTACGCAAGGCCAGGCTCAAGACTATCGCCAAGACTGCCAGCAGGCTCAGCAGCTTGCCGATCGGATAAGACTCCAGCAGGTTGTTCAGCACCTCTTTGGAGTAAACCAGGTAATCCACGGCAATAAAGTTGAAGCGCACGCCGAACTCGTCCCAGAACAACCATTCGGCCACGCTGGTGAAGAGCATGGCGAACAGGCTGACGGTCAGTACCCCTTGCAGGAACCAGCGATGGCCGCGGCGACGCCACAACCCTGGCGGGCACAGCAGCAAATACAGGCCCAGGGGCAGGGCGGCGTAGGCGAGGAAACCGAGGTCATAGAGCAAGCCCACGCCGAACACCGGCAGCAGGTTACCGCTCACTTCATCCAGATGGGTTACCAGCAGCAGAATGCGGGTTAGTAGAAAAACAACCAGCCATGCACCGGTCACCAACAGCAAATAGCGCATTGGCGCCGTTTTTGGGAAACCCATGTCGATGTTCCTTATTTTCGATGGGCGCGATCTTCGCGCTGACACTGTAGTCAGGTTGTGAACCTATAGTGAAAAACTCGTTAAGTCTCGCAATCGGTTGAAAAGAGTAATGGACACGGCCCTCAGGCCTAGCCCTGAGTCCTACTTGGCCTTAAGCTGCGCGAGCCAACACGGCCGTTACCGCGTACGGAGACACTGCCCATGCGAATTTTATTGGTTGAAGACAACCGCGATATTCTGGCCAACCTGGCCGATTACCTGGGGCTGAAGGGCTACACCGTGGATTGCGCGCAGGACGGCTTGTCAGGCCTGCACTTGGCTGCCACCGAACATTACGACCTGATCGTGCTCGACATCATGCTGCCCGGCATCGACGGCTACACCCTGTGCAAACGCCTGCGCGAAGACGCCCGCCGCGACACGCCGGTGATCATGCTCACCGCCCGCGACCAACTGGATGACCGGCTGCAGGGCTTCAAGTCCGGCGCCGATGACTACCTGCTCAAGCCGTTTGCCCTGTCGGAATTGGCCGCGCGTATCGAAGCGGTGCTGCGCCGTGCCCAGGGCGGCGGTCGCCGGACCCTGCAGGTCGGTGATCTGAATTACGACCTCGACACCCTGGAAGTCACCCGCGAAGGGCGCCTGCTCAAGCTCAACCCGGTTGGCCTGAAGCTGCTGGCGGTGCTGATGCAAAAGAGCCCTCACGTATTGCGCCGTGAAATTCTCGAAGAAGCCCTGTGGGGCGATGACTGCCCGGACAGCGACAGCTTGCGCAGCCATGTCCATCAACTGCGTCAGGTGATTGATAAACCCTTCGCCAAACCGTTGCTGCAAACGGTGCACGGTGTGGGTTATCGCCTGGCCGAGGGTCGTGATGGAGTTTAAGCAAAGCCTTGCCCAGCGGATCATCATCGCCTTCGCCTTGATGAGCGCGTTGGTGGCGGGGGCCTTCGCCATGGGCATCGTCGCTACCGTGCACCTGGTGGAAGAAAAGCTCATTTCGGCAGGCCTGGGCGGTGACTTGCAGCGCCTGCTGCTGATGGACAGCGTCGAGGACTGGAACCACCGTCCCGAGCCAGACCAGTTGTTCTACTTCAGCGGCGGCCCCGGCGATTTCGAGCTGCCCAAGGACCTGCGCCATCTCGACGCCGGTTTCCATGAGGTATTTCGCGAGCAGCTTTCCTACCACGCGATGGTCGAAATCGTCGACGGTCGCCGCTATGTGCTGCTGCAAGACCAGAGCGACTTCGAAGAGCGCGAGCGCGTGCTGTTCGCCGTGGTGCTGGTGGGGTTTGTGCTCAGCCTGGCGTTGGCGGTATTCCTCGGCTGGGTACTGGCGCGCAAGGTCATGGCCCCGGTGGTCCGCCTGGCCCGCCAAGTGCGTCATCGCGACCAGTTACTCGGCCTGGCGCCGCCCCTGGCCCCGGATTATGCGGCGGATGAGGTCGGTGAACTGGCCGTGGCCTTCGACGCGACCCTGGGCCGCTTGCGCCAGGCGTTGTCCCGGGAGCAGTTGTTTACCAGTGACGTCAGCCACGAGTTGCGCACCCCGCTGATGGTGCTCGCCAGTTCCTGCGAACTGTTGCTGGAGAACCCGGCGATTGACCAGCGCGGCCGTAACCAGGTCGAACGCATTGCACGGGCCTGTGAAGAAATGCGCGAACTGGTACAGACCTTCCTGATGCTGGCCCGTGCCCAGCGCGAGGAGGCGGGCATGTCGCCCCAAGCCAACCTGGCCCAGGTGGCCGACGATCTGCTGGGGATCTGGCGTGAGCCGATCGAGCGCAAAGGCCTTGAGCTGATTTATCAGCCCGGCGCGCCCTTGGATACCCGTTACAACGCGACCTTCCTGCACGCGGTGATGGGCAATCTGCTGCGCAACGCACTGCATTACACCGAACATGGCTTTATTCGCCTCACCCTGGAGCCGAGCGGCTTTGTGGTGGAGGACTCCGGTGTCGGGATTCCTGAAGACAAGCGCGAAGCGATGTTCGAGCCGTTTGTACGCGGCAGCGAGAAGCGTGGCGAAGGCCTGGGGTTGGGGTTGTCCCTGGTTCAGCGTATCTGCGAGAACCAAGGCTGGAGCGTCAGCCTCAGTACCATGGAGCCCAATGGCTGCCGCTTTCATGTGGAGTTGAGTCAGGTCAAAGCTTAGTACCTGTTCTGCCGCTAACCTGCGGCAGACTTCCTCATTTTCGCCGAAGATGGCACCATGCTATGACTTGTATCTGCAAAGTTTTGTAATGTATACGATTCGACAGGACAAGTTTTTCACAATGTGTTGACCTGTTGATCACGGGACGCTTCTTAAGGTTGTAGGCATCAGTAACTGGAGACCCGGTGATGCCTACCCCGATCAAGCTCGAATTTTCCGAAAAGTACGACGATCAACACGCGCAGAATTATTTGCTCAAACATCAGGACAATCTGGCTCGCCGGTTGTCCCACAAACGCGACGAGCAACTGGCACGTGGTGCGTTGGCCATGGCGGGTGAGCCTGGCCTGGTGCTGGACTTGCCATGTGGGGCTGGGCGTTTCTGGCCTTTGCTGGCAGAAAAGCCCAACCGCGTGATCATCGGTGCGGACAATTCAGAGTCGATGCTGAAGATCGCCACGGTCGCCCAACCGGCGGATGTGGTGAAACGGGTACGGCCCTTGCAAACATCGGCGTTTGATATCGATTTGCCGGATAACGCGGTCGACAGCATTTTCTGCATGCGCTTGATGCACCACATCGGTGATCCCGAGCACAGGCTGGCAATACTGCGCGAATTTCAGCGTGTTACCCGCGACAGCGTGATTATCTCGTTGTGGGTGGACGGCAACTTCAAGGCCTGGAAACGCAAGCGTGCCGAAGTGCGGCGTCGCAACAAAGGTGAGCAACAAGGTTACCAAAATCGGTTCGTGTTACCGGCTGCTACTGTTGAGGCAGAGTTTGAACAAGCCGGTTTCCGTGTTCAGGAATCTCTGGACTTCATACCGCTCTACGCCATGTGGCGAGTGTATGTATTGCGCAAGAGGTAACAGGATGGCTGTCGAGTGTTTAGCAGGTAGTGAAGTAGCTCCCGAGGAGCGATTTGATTATTTCTGGCGCCAGCAGGGCGAGTGGGTCGAAGAGCCCAATCGTCGTCGCGGCGGTGAAAGTGGTGTGCAACGGGTGATGGGCACCAATGGTCGTTTGCTCTATAGCAAGCGCCAAACGGGCCATATCTACCGCAGTTGGCTCCATCCTTTTGGACGCCCCACTGTGTTACGTGAACGTGATGCCCTCAAGGGCCTGCGTTTGCTGGATGTACGCGTGCCGGAACTGGTGTTCTGCGAAGCCCGTCGTGACCCTGAGCACCAATGGAAGGCCTTATTGGTGACGGCGTCGCTGGACGGTTTCGACGAGATCGAAAACTGGTACGCCGCGGGTGGTCGTGAGCAGTATGGCGAGTTGGTGCATGAGCGTTTGCTCAAGGAACTCGCGGGTACGTTGGCTCGGATGCACAAGGGCCGCTGGCAGCATGGTTGCCTGTATATCAAGCACATCTTTGTGCGGGTGACGGGTGAGGGTGACGCGGCGAAGGTTGAAGTGGCGTTGCTGGACTTCGAGAAGTGCCGCCAGCGTTTGACGGCGTTGCAGGCGGCCCGGCATGACATGTTGCAGTTGCGCCGCCATTCGTCGTGGAATGCTACAGACTGGCAGAAACTCAGCTACTTTTACGAGACGGCGTTTGGCAGCGCTATCAAAGGTTTAACGTAATGAAGCTAGAAATTGCACGAGGTTTGTTTCTGTTGGGGGCTTTGGGCATAGCGGCCCTGGCCCTGGCTGCCTGGGAGCAGCCCCGGACACAAGTCCTCAGTGCGGTGCAGGGTGTCGGGCAGCAATGCCCGATGCCGCGGATCGCCAAGGTCGGTGTCGCGGCCAAGCCTGATCATGAGTTGTTGTTGTTCATGTTTGGGATGTCCCAAGGGATGAGGCCACAAAGTTGAAGAGATTGAAGCCCAAATAAAAGGCCTCGTTAGTTCGAGGCCTTTTATTTGGGCTTGGGTTTTGGGTTGGTTGGTTGATCGTGTACATATCCGTTTCTTCGGTAACGGCCGCCTATGGTTCCGCTCTTACAGCGGGTCACTTTTGGCAAACGCCCCAAAAGTAACCAAAAGGTCTTTGCCCCACCACTCGGTGCCTCGCTTAGGCTCGGCATGCCCGCACTCCGGCACGGCTCCGCGGGCCGCCGCGACGGGCCATCCATGGCCCGGCGCGGGTAAATCGGCATCCCTGCCGATTTACCCGCTCCACCGTGCCTACTTGCGGCCATCGTGGTTAACGGGGCCCGCAGATCAAAATCAAAAGCAAGAGCACAGCGGCCTCCCGGCCGGCTTGAGTGTTAAAAGCAGAGGCAAGATCCAGAGCGAAAACAAAGCTGCTTTTCTGTGGGAGCTGGCTTGCCTGCGATGCAGACAACTCGGTACATCAGACACACCGAGTCGATGCTATCGCAGGCAAGCCAGCTCCCACATTTGACCGTGCCCGCTTTTGATTTGGCTTTTGCTTTTGCTCTTCAACACTCAAGCCGGCCGGGAGGCCGCTGTGCTTTTGCTTTTGATCTTGATCTTAGGCGCCCCGTTAAACCACGCTGGCCGAACGCAGGCTTTGGAGCGTGGGTAACCCGGCAGGACGCCGGGTTAGCCGTCCTGGGCCAAGGATGGCCCATGACGGCGGCCCACGGTCCAAAGCCGGAGTGAGGGCACTCCGAGCCTAGGCGAGGAGCCGAGTGGTGGGGCAAGAGCGTTTTGCTTACTTTTGCGCTTTTCAAAAGTGAGCCGCTGTAAGAGCGGAACCAATAGCAGCCATAACCGCAGCAACGGATATGCCCCCAATCAGCCCCCAATCAAACCAGATGCAAATGGTTATCCCAAAGCCCCGCCGGCAACTCCAGCGGCTTGGCCACCAACGGCACCTGTCGACAATCATAAAACCGGCAACGCCCCTGCCCGGAAGTCACCACAAACCCGTCAGCCACCGCACCCACCCCGGCACAATCCGGCAACGGCCCGTCCAGCAGCAACTGCGCGCTGTCGATGTTCCAGATAAAGAACCGATTCCCCCGAGGCGCCGTCAGCGCCACCAGCCGCAACTCACTGTGCACCGCAACGCTGGCCGTGTAATGCCCCATGGCCTGCAACTGCTCATCCGCCACCGGAAACGCCACAAACGGCTGCCCCGGTCGCTTGATCGCCAGCAGTTCCGACCGCTCATGAGACGCCCCCATGAACTGCTGCCCCGCGAGGATCGTACCGTCGCTGGCAATCCCCATATGCCGCACACTGTTCATCTGCTGGCCCAAGGTCTCCTTGCTCAGCAGCGTACCGTCGCGTTGCATCAGGACCAGGCTCGGCTCCATGGCATTCAGGTTCATCTCGACCCGGCTCTCAGCCTCGGTGCGAATCCCGCCGTTAGCCACCACCAGCGTCTCGCCATCAGGCATCCACGACACCTGGTGCGGTCCAATCCCATGGGTAGAAATCTCCCCGGTGTGCACCAACCGCTCACCCTCGAACCGATACACCCCAAGCAAGCCACGGCCCGGATCAGACGTGTCGTTCTCCGTGGCATACAACCACTCGCCATCCTTGTGCACCACCGCATGCCCATAAAAGTGGCGATTGGCCTTGGAGGTGATGGTCTGCAGCAACGCCCCGTCGCGCAAGTCGATCAGGTAGCTCTCGGTGCCCGGCCGGCGGGCGACAAACAGCGCAATCGGCAGCGTCGGGTGGTTGATGATGTCGTGACAGCGCTGGCCGACCTGGGTGGCAAACACCTGCTTGCCGTCCAGGTGGAAGCCGACGGCGTAGTGCTTGCCATCACTGTCATCACGCGCCGAGAGCAGCAGCGGGCTTTTGCCCTTCTGCTTGAACAGTGTCCAGCCACCCAGGGTGATTGCACTGAGCAGCACGCTGCCGAGGGCCAAAGCCTGTCGCCTGAGCATCATCAGTCACCGTCGTTGGCGTTAAAGCCCAGTTGGATGCCCAGCGCTTTGGCCAGATCGCCTTCGTGCAGGCGGTGGACCACGTTGAGGCTGTCGTAGAGATCGTTGAGTTGCTGGCGCCCGGCATCGTCGGCCAGCAGTTCATTCAGGGTACGCTGGTTGCTGGCGAACAGTTTCAGGGACGCCGCATACGCGGCGTCGATCTTGTCAGCCAAGGGCTTTTGATCGGCAGGCAACAGGCCGCGCAGGCCTTTGTTGTCGACGCCGACCCAGACGGTCTGGGCGGCCGCCAGGCTGGCTTCCAGGCTTTGCAGGGACGACTGGCTGCGCCAGGCATCCGCCTGGAACGGTTGCGGGATGCCCTTGGTCTGGCGGCCCATCGGGGTGCCGAGTTTTTTCTTCAGGGTGTCCAGCGCGGTGACTTGTACCCGCAGCAGGTCGGCGATGGCTTCGTGGGAATCGGCGTAGCGCTGGTTAGGAAACTTGGTCATCTGCGCCAGCATGCCGTCGGTGCTGTTCCAGCTCGAGAGGATTTCTTCGGCGAGCAGTTTCTGGCGTTCGCCGATGGCTACCAGCAACGGGCAGTAACGGGCTTTTTGTGTCTCGTCCGCCAGGTCGGTCTTGGCGTCGTAGAGGATGTATTCGTAGGCCGACAGGCCCTGCACCACAACACTGGATTTGGCCAGGGCGGCGGCATCGATCTGCGGCTGGGCGGTCACCAGTTGCTCGACCTGGCGGCCCACCAGGTTTTTCTTGTCCGGCCAGAACTGCACCTGCCACGAGCGGTTGCCCTCGGCCAGCGGGCCGATCAGCAGCGGTTGCAACTCGGCCCAGGCTTTTTGTGCGTGCAGGAAGTCGGCACGGGCGGTCTCCAGGCTTTCCTTGCCCTGGCAGTAGGCCAGGGCGCTGACGGCCAGTTGGCGGTCGGCTTCAACCCAGCGGCTGTAGGTGGGCAGGATCACTTGCTTGGCGATGGCCGCCGAGGTCACCGCTTGCGGGTCCTGGGGCGAGCACGCACCGAGGGCGAGGGCGGCCAGGCTGGTGAACAACAACTTGGGACGGAACATGTCGAGCTCCCTTCTGTAATTAGGACAAAGCTTATAAAGAATTCAGAAATGCCAGCAACGCGGCGCGCTGCTCGGCATTGAACGACAACACATGCTGCTGCGCCGCCTGGGCTTCACCGCCGTGCCACAGCACGGCCTCCATCAGGTTACGGGCGCGGCCGTCATGTAAAAACTGGGTGTGGCCACTGACGGCTTGCGTCAGGCCAATGCCCCACAACGGCGGCGTGCGCCAGTCGCGGCCACTGGCCTTGAATTCGCTGCGGTTGTCGGCGAGGCCGTCGCCCATGTCGTGCAGCAGCAAGTCGCTGTAGGGGCGAATCACTTGGTTGGCCAATTCAGGTTCGGCGGCCGTTGGCGCCGTGGTGAACTGCGGTGTGTGACAGCCCTGGCATCCAGCCTGGTAGAACAGGTTTTTTCCGGCCAGCACCTGCGGCGCGTTGACGTCGCGTCGGGCCGGGACGGCCAGGTTGCGGGTGTAGAACAGCACCAGGCGCAGGATGTTGTCGCTGACCTCAGGCTCGCCGTCCGGGCCATTGCCGTTGGGCGCCTGTTTGCAGGCCACTTGTGCATCGGTGCAGTCATCGAAGGGTCTCAGGGACGTGGTGAGGCCCATATCACCAGAAAACGCGTGAACATTTTGTTGATTGAGGTTCGGTTGCCCGGCTTTCCAGCCAAATCGACCGAGGACGGTCTTGTGTTGCGCGTCGTCCCAGACCCAATTAGCGCGTCCGACGATGGCTTCCTTGTCGGCGGTTTTCGGGTCGGTGTTGCGCAGGATATCGGCGTCCGGGATGGCTTCCAGCAACCCCAGGCCGATCATCGGCGGTGCAACCCGGGCCGAGAAGCGCGTGTCGGGGTGCATTGGGCCATAACCCAACTGGGTGATTTGCAGCGCCGGCTTGCGCAACTCGACGACGGTGCCGTCCTTGAAGCTGACGTTGACCGGTGTGTAGTCGACCCGCACCTTGCCTTCCGGGGCGACGCCGGGCACGGCCATGTCCTGCAATTGCCCACCGTAGACCGGCTCGGGGACGACACCCAGTTGCTCGATGACCTTCGCATAGGGCGGCGCATCGGGAATCGACAGGCGTACCAGCATCGACACCGCGTTGGGCGCATCGGGCAACGGCGGATGACCACGGCCATCCTTGATATGGCAGTTCTGGCAGGCATTGGTATTGAACAGCGGCCCCAGCCCGTCGCGGGCCGTGGTGGTAGACGGAGCAATCACCCAGGGGCTGCGGAAGAAACTGTTGCCTACGCTGAAGTCCAGGCGCCGGGTCGGGGACAGGTTGGCCGAGGGCAGCGAGAAGGCGTTCTGGTCGGTCTTTCTCACTGTTGTCGCGCCACCCGCGCGCGCTTCGCCCGGCTCCGCTTTGGTGAATCGCGGGGCGTCATCGCAGGCACTCAGGCTCAAGGCCATCAACCATGCAGACAGGCGAAGGGGCGAACGGGGCATCAGTCTTCCTGAGCGTAGGCTGAAAATAAGGCCGCAAAGTCTAACAGGGCAGGGCGGATTGAATAAGAGCAATTATCGTTTGGTAGTATCCGATTCATTCCCGCTAGAATGACCGCACATTTTTCTCTGGAGGTGGCCAATGCAGGCTCTCGACGCTTTGCTCAACCGTGTTTCCGTGCCGCGATTGCTGGACCCGGCACCGACCCAGGAGCAGCGCGACCTGCTGTTCGCCGCCGCCATGCGCGCGCCCGACCACGGCCAGCTACGGCCTTGGCGCTTCCTGACGGTGGAAGGTGCGGCACGTGAGCGCATGGGCACACTGCTGGCCGAAGCCGCCCGCCTGCAGGACGCCGAGGCGCCCCAGGCCGCGATCGACAAGGCGCAGAACGGCCCGCTGCGGGCGCCGTTGGTGGTGGTAGTGATTGCCCGCCTGCAAGAACATTTCAAAGTGCCAAAATCCGAGCAACGGCTGGCGGCGGCCTGTGCAGCCCACGGGATTCTGCTGGCGGCTTATGCTCAGGGGATCGGCGCCGTGTGGCGTACAGGTGAGTTGTCGTACTCGGCCCATGTCGCCAAAGGCCTTGGGCTGGAGGCGGATGAGGAAGTGATTGGCTTCCTCTACCTGGGCACCCCACAAAACCCGCCGCGTACCGCGCCGAAAGAAGACCTGGCGCCGTTTGTAGCTGCCTGGACGGGTCAATAAAGCACCGCAACGCTAATGTGGGCGGGCTTGTGTGGGAGCGGGCTTGCTCGCGAATGCGCTGGGTCAGTCAGCACATGTACCGACTGATCCACCGCATTCGCGAGCAAGCCCGCTCCCACATTGGGTCCTCATGGGTTTCAAGCTTGGGTCAAACCCGAAACTGATCCATCAGCTTCATCTGTTGGCTGGCCAGGGCATTGAGCTGGCTGCTGATGGCTGCCGATTCGGTGGCTTGGCCGGTGAGGGTTTCGGTCACCGTGCGGATCGCCGAGACGTTGCGGTTGACCTCCTCGGCCACCGCACTTTGCTGCTCGGCGGCGCTGGCGATTTGCAGGTTCATGTCGCTGATCACCGTCACCGCGTCGCTGATCTTGCCCAGGGCCTGTACCGCCTGATGAATCTGCCCGGCATTGTTCTGCGCCTGGGTCTGGCTCGAGTGCATGGTCGCCACCACCCCACGGGTGCCGGTCTGGATGCGCTCGATCACCAGGCGAATCTCCTCCACGGAATCCTGGGTGCGCTTGGCCAGGTTGCGCACCTCGTCGGCCACCACCGCAAAACCTCGCCCGCTTTCCCCGGCCCGTGCTGCTTCAATTGCGGCGTTCAGGGCCAGCAGGTTGGTCTGTTCGGCGATGCTGCGGATCACTTCCAGTACCGAACCGATCTGCTCACTGTTCACCGCCAGGGCTTCGACTTCGGTCACGGCCTTGCTGACTTCTTCGGCCAGGGTGGTGATGTCGCGGGTGCTGCGCTCAATAATCTGCATGCCTTCACGGGCGGACTGGTCAGCGCCTCGGGCAGCGCTGGCGGCGTTGGAGGCGCTGTTGGCCACGTCGTGGGCGGTGGCGCTCATTTCATTCGAGGCCGTGGCCACCTGGTCGATCTCACGGAACTGCACCTGCATGCCCTCACTGGTCTGGCGCGCGATTGCCGAAGACTGGTCGGCGGTGCCACGGGCTTCGGTGATGCTTTGCTTGATCTGCGCGATGGTCGGCTGCAGCTTGTCGAGGAAGCGGTTGAACCAGTTCACCAGTTCCCCCAGTTCATCCTTTTTCCCGTAGGCCAGGCGCTGGGTGAGGTCACCGTCGCCGCTGGCGATTTCCTTGAGCATGGCCGCCACGCTGTTGATCGGCCGGGTTACGCCGGTGGCCGTCAGCCAGATCAGCAACAGGCCCAGCAGGCCGGCGGCTGCGCCCACCAGCAACGCCTTGACGGTGCCACTGGCCTGGGCCTTGTCGAGCACGGCCTGAAGTTTCAGTGAGTCTGCCAACAACACTTGTTTCGGCAGCTTGATCACCACCCCCCAGGATTTGGCGTCGGCGATCGGCTTGACCGGGTACACGGCGCGAATCGTGCCGTCTTCCTCGCGGATCTTGCGGGTATCGCTGGCCAACAGCTGCACGATCTCTTTGCCTTCGGCGCCGAGGGTATCCACCAGGTTTTTGCCGACCTTGGCCGGCTCGCCGCTGTAGCCGGCGATCAGGCCGTTACCGGAGAGTATTTCGAGAATCCCTGCACCGTTGAACAGTTCTTTTTGTGCCGCATCGGTGGCCGCTTGAAGGGCGTTGAGGGCGAGGTCGATCCCCACGACGCCGATCACTTTGCCGTCGACCAGCAGGGGCAGGGAAATGGTGGTCATCAACACCGGTTTGCCGGCCACGGTGTCTTCGTACGGGTCCAGCAGGCAGGTGTTTTTGGTGTCCCGTGGGCAGGTGTACCAGATGTTGTAGGGCGTACCGCTGAGGTTGAGGGTGGTCTTGGTCAGGTCATCCTCGACCATCACCGTGTTCAGGCCTTCACCACCGGCGCGGCTCCAGTAGCTGGAAAAACGGCCTTTTTCGTTGGACACACGGGCGGCGTCGTTGACGAATTCGCTGTCTTTGCCGTCCAGGGCGTTGGGCTCGAACGACAGCCAGATACCAAGCACCTTGCTGTTGCGGTCGAAGGCGGTTTTCAGGCTGTGGTTGAGTTCTTCACGCAAGGCCCCGGCGTCCATGGAACGCTTGCTGGCCAAGGTACGCAGGTCTTTGATCTGGTCGGCAAGGGCGGTGACCACCAACAGGCTTTCACCGAAGGTCTTTTGCAGTTGCACCGCTTGTTCAGCGGCCTTGGCCTGCAGCAGGTTCTGTACGCTGTCGGTGAGCATTCGCGAGCTTGAATCGTTGATCAACTGGTCGTTCTGACTGGTCTGGTAGAGGTTCATGCCGACCACCAGGGCGATTACCCCCAGCAGGCAGAGACCGGACAACAGCACGATTTTCAAGCGAATGGAGAGGGTGTCGAGCATAGGTGTACCCGCGAATGGACTTATTAGTATGCAAGCTCAGGCGAGTCCATTCGGCGCTATACCCGGAATATCGGCTTGGGCCGGCAGTTCATGAGCGGCAGCCGATAGGTGGTAGGCGGTTGTCAGGTCGGTTGCGGGAGGCGTTCCGGCCGAGACCAGATCCACAGGTTGCCCATGCTCATTCCGACGATGGCCAGGTAGATCGGCCAGCCGTGGTCAAGCATCACCAGCATCAAGCCGGCGCACAGCAACATGCTCACGGTGGCACTGACTTTGGCCCGGCGGGCGATGATCTTGCCGTTGCGCCAATTGAACAGGATCGGCCCGAACAGCCGGTGGTGTTCCAGCCAGGCACTCAGGCGCGGTGAGCTTTTGGTGGCGGCCCAGGCGGCCAGCAGGATGAATTCGGTGGTGGGCAAGCCCGGTACCACAATCGCAATCAAACCGATGCCCAGGCTGACGTAGGCCAGCAGGCCGAACAGGACGCGGGCGATTTTGGATGAGGATTGGGTTTTGCCGGTCATTTTAGTGGGGCTTGCAGGGTGGAGTGGGGGCAGATTATAGGGACTGAAACCCGATCAAATGTGGGAGCTGGCTTGCCTGCGATGCAGGCAACTCGGTGCATCAGCTACACCCAGTTGAGGCTATCGCAGGCAAGCCAGCTCCCACATTGATTGGGTTTCTACAGAAGAATCAGGCCAGCTCAGGGGCGCTAGCGTACGCCTGTTCCAGCAACACGGTGAAGCGCACGAACGCATCAATCGCGCCTTTCTCCACTGCGGCTTCTTCTTCAGCGGTGAATTCCAGTGCGTCGAGGGTGCGGGTGAAGCGCTTCCAGCCTTCAGCGCGACCACCTGCCGGCTCGCCCAGGTGACGGGCACCGAAGGTTTCGCTCAGGCCCAGGCCCACGGCACGCTTGATCAGGAACGCGGCGCCCAGCTTGGAGCCCTCAGACACGAACAGCCAGCCCAGGGCTTCGGCCTTGCTCGGGTTTTTCACTGCGCCGGCGACTGGTGCCGGTACTTCGGTGTCCAGGTCGCCCAGGTCCAGCTTGGCCGCTTCGGCACGGCAGCGTTCGGCCAGGTCGGGGACGATCTTGATCAGTTCTGCATCGTTGTACAGCGCCACCAGTTCCGATTGGAACAGGTACTGCGCAACCACGAAGCGGGCGAAGTTGGCCTGGGTTTCAAACGGTGCATGGGCCTTTACCAGCGCGTCGAGCTTGGTGTGCGGCTCGTTGGTGATCTGGTTCAGGCGCTGGGAGCGCAGGGCGGCACGTTCTGCGGTAGGAGAGGCGGTCATCGGGGAGTCCTTGAGAAGAGAAAGCGTCTGGTTGCCAGGCTGTTATGAACTAGACGAACCAGAAGACGCGTCACAGTAAAAAATCCTCACCCCGCCGAAGATAAAATCCGGCGGGGGAGGCTCCATTGATCAGATGTCCCAGATCAGGTTGATCGCAAAGTTGCGGCCCGGTTGGGTCAGGCGGTCCAGGTTGGCCGGGCCGGTCACACCGGCTTCGCCGACGCTGTCGTAGCTGCGAACGTCGTCCCAGTCCCAGTACTTTTTGTCGGTCAGGTTGTACAGGCCACCGTTGAGGGTCACGTCGTTGGTGACTTTGTAGAAGCCGGTCAGGTCCACGATGCCGAAGCCCGGGGTCTTGAACGGGCCGTTGGCGCTGTTGCCGTCGGGGGCGAAGAAGGTGGTGCTGTCGACGCGATTCTGTTTCTTGACCAGGGTCCAGCTGACCAGGGCACCGTAGTTCTGCTGGTCGTAACCCAGGCCGAACACGCCCTTGAGTGGGTTGACGCTGTTCAGCGGTTCGCCGTTGTCGTCATTGCGCCCGTAGGTGTAGGCAATCGAGCCTTTGGTGTACAGGCCCTGCGGTGCGCCAAATGCGTCGAGGTTCAAGCGGCCCTTGGCTTCCACGCCCTTGATGGTGGCGTGCTTGATGTTGTTGGCTTCGAACTGCTGGACCGTGCCACCGGCGACCGAGGCATCTTCGTTGATGAAATCACGGTACTTGTTGTAGTACACCGCCACGTCAAACGAGCCCGAGTCGAAGTTGCCGCGAATTCCGGTTTCGACACCTCGGCTGCTTTCCGGCTTGAGGTCCGGGTTGGGTTCGACGGTGTAGCCTTGTTGCAGGTTTTCAAAGCGGCCATACAAGGCTTTGGCCGACGGCGTGCGATAGCCTTCGGCGTATTGGCCGAACCAGGTGTATTGCTCGGTCAGTGCGTAAGTCACGCCGAATTTTGGCGTTACACGGTGCCAGTTCTTTTCCGAATTGCTGTGGTCGTAGATGCGTGTCGGGTCAACGGTGTTGAGGAATTCCTGAGTCAGCTTGGGTTTGAGCTGGATGTAGTCGTAACGCAGGCTGGGCAGGAAGGTCCACTTGTCCCAGGCAATCTGGTCCTGGGCAAACAGCGCGTAGGAGTTGATGGTCGGATCCGGGAAATCGCTGGCCTTTTTCACGCTGTCGGCGGCCGACGGGCTGGGTGCGCCGATGGCGGTGCAACCGCTGCCAACCGCCAGGCAGGTCGCGGAACCTTCACGGGAACCGGTGACTTTCTGTTGTTTGAGGGTGGTGCCGTAGGTCACTACGTGATCGGTTTCGCCGAGGCTGAAAGCCTTGTCCAGCTGCGCGTCGAATACCCACTGTTTCTCTTCGTAGAGGGTGTCACGGGTGCGCAACACCTTGCGCGATGGCTGGTAGATCTCTGCGGTGGTCTGGTCGGTCTTGGCGATCTGGTAGTTGAGGCTGGTCTTGATGTGATCGGCAATCGGCGAGTTAAGGACGAACGTGTTTTCGATGCCGAAACGCTCGCGGGTGATGGTGTCGTTGCCCGTACGGCCGCGGTAGAAGTTGAAGCCCTGGCCACCGACGAACGGGCCGCCCACCGCGTTTTTCAGGTTGGTGTCGCGATCATCCTTGAACTTCTCGTAGGTCAGGCCCAGGCGATTCTCCTCACCATAATTCCAGCCCAGCTTGGCCAGGATGTTAGTGGTGCGCGCATCTTCCGGGTTGGCGCCGGTGCGGGCCAGGCCGGTGGCGTTATTACCGTCGTAGGACTCCATTTCATGGCCGTTGCGCTGGCTCAGGTGCAGCAAGCCATCGAAGTCCTGTACGCGACCGGCGACGGTGCCGGAGGTCAGCCAGCTCTCGTCGGCGGAGCTGTAGCCGGTCTTCAGGCGGGCGCCGTAGTCCTGGCCAGGCTTGATGATGTCGTCCGGGTCGAGGGTGAAATAGCTTACGGCGCCGCCGATGGCGCTGCTGCCGTACAACGCCGAGGCCGGGCCGCGGAGGATTTCCACACGCTTGACGATTTCCGGGTCGACGTAGTTGCGGCGAGTCTTGGCGTAGGGGCCGTTGAAGAAGTTGTCCGGGACTTCGACGCCGTCCACCTGGGTCAGGATGCGGTCACCGTCGATGCCGCGAATGTTGTAGCCGGCGTTCCCGGAGCGGGTACCGGCACCCCCCACCGAAACCCCCGGCTCATAGCGCACCAGTTCGCGGATGGTGTTGACGTTCTGGCGGTCCAGTTCTTCGCGGTCATGCACGGTCACGGTACTGGGCACGCTGTCTACTGCCTGTTCCTGGCGGGTGGCACTGATGGTCATTTGTTGCAGGGTGATAGCGCTGCCGGGGGCGCGTTTTTCCAGGACGATGTTGTTGTTGCTCAGTTTGCGATAGCCCAGGTTGGTCCCCACCAACAGCCGGTCCAGGGCTTTATCTGCCGGCAACGCGCCACGCACGCCAGGGGACGACACACCCTGGCCCAGTTCGGCGGGCAGGCCGACTTGCCAGCCGGTCACTGCGGTAAAGGCATTCAGCGCCGAGACCAGGGATTGTTGCTCGATGCTGAAGCTGTAAGTGCCCTGACTGCGGGTGGCAGGCTCGGCAGCGGTGGCGGCCATAACGGGCGCACCGGCCAACAGGATTGCGGCTGTCAGCAGGGACACGCCGTGGCGGCGAACGGGCGAAGAGGGCCGGCGGTTGAAACGAGAGGACATCGAGAGCGCTCCGGAAGGTACGAATCTTATAGTTGCGACACTGAATCAAATAGGAATCAGTTGCATTGGCTATAACGAGACGAACCATCGCTGGCTATCGAGTAAAAATAATTCTCATTTAGTTCAGGATCACCAGCGCCGGGTATTCCGAGAGCTTGGCGGACGTGATGTGGGCCAGGGAGCGCACCACGTCCAGCGGCTGGTCGAGGCGGTAATTGCCGGTCACGGCCACGCTGGCGAGCTTGTCGTTGTTGTTGACGATCCAGCCGGGGTAGTAGCGACGCAATTCGGCCAGCACTTCGCTCATCGGGCAGTTTTCGAAGATCAGCCGACCGTCGACCCAGGCCAGGTCCTTGGTGGTGTCCAGCTTGGCCGGTTGTCCGAAGCCCTTGGGGCCGATGCGGATACTTTCACCGGCGCTCAGGCGTACCCGCGCATCGTCAAAGGTGTTGCTCAGGTCGACATCGCCGCGCTGTACCTGAACCTGGGCCTCACCATTCAAATAGCGCACGGCGAAGGACGTATCGCGCACGCTGGCGCGCACCGGGCCGGCGTCGATCTCCAGGGGCAGGCCACGACTGGGCAGCACTTCGAAAAACGCTTCGCCCTGATACAGGCGGGCGATGCGCTGGTGATCCTTGATGCTGCTGGAAAAGGCGGAATTGGTGTTCAGCAGCACTTTCGAGCCATCGTCCAGTTGCAGGCGCTGGCGTTCGCCCACCACCGTCAAGTGGTCGGCCTGCAGGCGCATCGGCAGGTTGCTGAAGCTGAACAGGCCCAGCAACAACACGGCGGCAGTGGCCAGGGGTTTCCAATGCGGTTTGATACGACGCCACGCGCTGGGTTTGCGCGGCGCATTCAGGGCGACGGCAGCGCTGTGCACCGGCGCGCCGCCCCAGGCGGTCTGGGCCTTGATGAAGGCTTCGGCGTTTGACGGGTCGCTGGCGAGCCAGGCTTCAAACTCCGCCTGCTGCCCGGGTTGCGGGCACTGCAAGGCGATCAGCCAGTCGAGGGCTTGGTCCATAGCCGTGTCTTGCAACACCTCCTGAGCCAGCTCATGAGGGTGCAGCTTATTCGGATCCGTCACGGTGTTCCTCGGGTCTTCGCCACGTTTTAATCAATAGTCCTACAGACTGTGCCGACAAAGCTTAAGGGCGATCCAGTCTTTCGGCCACACCTATGCAGATGGCCATGATCAATTTCAGTTCCTTTTGCACGGTGCTCAGGGACACGTCGAGCTTGTCGGCAATCTCCTGATAACTGCAGCCGTGCAGGCGGCTGAGGATAAAGATCTGCTGCTGGCGGGCGCTCAACTGGCCGAGGCTGATACTCAGGTGCTCGAGCAATTGCTCGGCCTGTGTCGCGTCTTCGGGGGTACTGAGGGGGGAGGCGACGCTTTGCAGCACGTCCAGCGGTACATCTTCCTGCAGGGTGCGGGCTTGAATCCTGCGGGCGCGCAGGTGATCCAGCGCCAGGTTGCGTGCCGTCTGGTAGACGAAGGGTTCGAGGTGGTCGATCGGCCGTTCGCTCAAGGCCCGGGTCACGCGCAGGTAGGTTTCCTGCAGCAGGTCCTCGGCGGTGCTGTGGTTATTCACCATCCGCTGCAAGGTGCGCAGCAGAATCACCCGCTGGGTGAGGAAGACTTGATTGAAGCGAGATTGGCTCACAGTGATACCAGACCGATTTGCAGCGAATGATAATGCTTATCATCAACGCAAATGGCAAGTGGCTATTTTTGAGCATGAAGCAAGACCCTGTGGGAGCCGGGCTTGCCCGCGATGCAGTCAATACGGTCCGTCAGATGGACCGCGTTGACTGCATCGCAGGCAAGCCAGCTCCCACAAGAGAGGTCAGCACCGCGGGTTTATTCGGCGTTGCACAACGCCAGGCAGTTATCCAGCATGCGGTTCGAAAAGCCCCACTCGTTGTCGTACCAGGCCAGCACTTTCAGCAGTTTGCCGCTGACCTTGGTGTGATTGGCGTCGAAAATCGACGACAGCGGGTTATGGTTGAAGTCACTGGAAACCAGCGGCAGGGTGTTGTAGCCGAGGATTTTCGAGTGCTGGCTGGCTTCTTTAAGCAGGGCGTTGACCTGCTCGGCACTGGCTTCTTTTTTCAGTTGCACGGTGAGGTCCACCAGCGACACGTTGATCACCGGTACCCGCACGGCCATGCCGGTCAGCTTGCCTGCCAGTTCCGGCAGCACCAGGCCCACGGCTTCGGCAGCGCCGGTCTTGCTCGGGATCATGTTCTGGGTGGCCGAACGCGCACGGTACGGGTCGGTGTGGTAGACGTCCGTCAGGTTCTGGTCGTTGGTGTAGGCGTGGATGGTGGTCATCAAGCCGCTTTCGATGCCCAGCTCGCGGTGCAGCACTTGGGCCACCGGTGCCAGGCAGTTGGTGGTGCAGGAAGCGTTGGAGATGATCTGGTGGGATTGACGCAAAATGTCATGGTTTACGCCATACACCACGGTGGCATCGGCGCCCTTGGCCGGGGCCGAGATGATTACCTTGCGCGCGCCGGCGGTAATATGAGCGGCAGCCTTGTCACGGTCGGTGAACAGACCGGTGCATTCGAACACCACGTCTACCTTGTGGGCAGCCCACGGCAGGTCGGCCGGGTTGCGAATGGCACTGACGGCAATCCGGTCACCGTTGACGGTCAGGCTTTCCTGATCGTGGGCGACCTCTGCATCGAAAGTACCGTGGACGGTGTCGTATTTAAGCAGGTGGGCATTGATCGAGCTGTCGCCGAGATCGTTGATGGCGACGATCTGCAAATCCTGGCGGTAGCCTTGGGTATAAAGTGCGCGCAGGACATTTCGGCCAATACGGCCAAAACCATTGATAGCGATACGTAGAGTCATTGGAAGGTGCCTGTCGTCGATTTGTTGTAAGAATTACAAGATTATTCGCATAAAAATAGAAAACAAGCCTTTTTAGTGGCAATATTTTGTTCAATCTACAACGAGTGACCTGAATCAACTGGTCCGATTGGTCAAGCAACACCCTGCCAACCTCTTCGCGGCGGGCGTTTGACCAGCATAGACTCTCAGGTCGCCACATCCGTTAGCCTGGAGTTCTATACATGCATCCCCGCGTACTTGAGGTCACCGAACGGCTTATCGCCCGCAGCCGTGCAACCCGTGAGGCATACCTTGCGCTCATTCGCGGCGCTGCCAGCGACGGTCCGATGCGCGGCAAGCTGCAATGCGCCAACTTTGCCCACGGCGTGGCCGGGTGCGGCACCGAAGACAAAAACAGCCTGCGCATGATGAACGCCGCCAACGTGGCAATTGTTTCGTCATATAACGACATGCTCTCGGCCCACCAGCCGTACGAACATTTCCCCGAGCAAATCAAAAAGGCCCTGCGTGAAGTCGGTTCCGTTGGCCAGTTCGCCGGCGGCACTCCTGCCATGTGCGACGGCGTGACCCAGGGTGAGCCGGGCATGGAGCTCAGCCTGCTGAGCCGCGAAGTGATCGCGATGTCCACGGCGGTAGCGCTGTCCCACAACATGTTCGACGCCGCGCTGATGCTCGGCATCTGCGACAAGATCGTCCCCGGCCTGATGATGGGCGCCCTGCGCTACGGCCACCTGCCGATGATCTTTGTGCCGGGCGGGCCGATGCCGTCGGGGATCTCCAACAAACAGAAAGCCGACGTGCGCCAGCGCTACGCCGAAGGCAAGGCCACCCGCGAAGAGCTGCTGGAATCGGAGATGAAGTCCTACCACAGCCCGGGCACCTGCACCTTCTACGGCACCGCCAACACCAACCAGTTGCTGATGGAAGTGATGGGCCTGCACCTGCCGGGCGCTTCGTTCGTCAACCCGTACACGCCGCTGCGTGACGCCCTGACCCGCGAAGCCGCGCATCAGGTCACGCGCCTGACCAAGGCCAACGGTAACTTCACGCCGATCGGCGAGATCGTCGATGAGAAATCCATCGTCAACTCCATCGTCGCCCTCAACGCCACCGGCGGTTCCACCAACCACACCCTGCACATGCCGGCCATCGCCATGTCGGCGGGCATCATCCTCACGTGGCAAGACATGGCCGACCTCTCCGAAGTCGTGCCGACCCTGTCCCACGTCTATCCAAACGGCAAGGCTGATATCAACCACTTCCAGGCGGCGGGCGGCATGTCGTTCCTGATTCGCGAACTGCTGGAAGCCGGCCTGCTCCACAACGACGTCAACACCGTGGCCGGTCACGGCCTGAGCCGCTACACCCAGGAACCGTTCCTGGTGGACGGCGAGCTGGTATGGCGTGAAGGCCCGATCGAAAGCCTCGACGAAACCATCCTGCGCCCCGTGGCCCGTGCGTTTTCCCCGGAAGGCGGCTTGCGGGTAATGGAAGGCAACCTCGGCCGTGGGGTGATGAAAGTCTCCGCCGTGGCCCTTGAGCATCAAATCGTCGAAGCCCCGGCCGTGGTGTTCCAGGACCAACAAGACCTGGCGGATGCGTTCAAGGCCGGCCAGTTGGAAAAAGACTTCGTCGCAGTGATGCGCTTCCAGGGCCCACGCTCCAACGGCATGCCGGAATTGCACAAGATGACGCCGTTCCTCGGCGTGCTGCAGGACCGTGGCTTCAAGGTTGCCTTGGTAACAGACGGGCGCATGTCCGGCGCGTCGGGTAAGATTCCCGCCGCGATTCATGTCAACCCTGAAGCCCAGAGCGGCGGGCCACTGGCACGCGTGCGCGATGGCGATATCATTCGCGTGGATGGCGTCAAAGGCACCTTGGAGCTTAAGGTGGACGCCGAAGAATTTGCTGCGCGTACGCCTGCCACGGGCCTTTTGGGCAATAACGTGGGGGCCGGTCGCGAGCTGTTTGCGTTTATGCGCTTGGCCGCAAGCTCCGCAGAGCAGGGCGCCAGCGCCTTTACCTCTGCCTTGGAGACACTTAAGTGAAGCTTGCGCTGGTCGGTGATATTGGGGGTACCAACGCCCGTTTTGCGTTGTGGCGGGATCAGGAGCTGCATTCGATCCGCGTCCACGCGACGGCGGATCATGCCAGCCCCGAAGAGGCGATCCGGGTCTATCTGAAGGAAGAAGGCCTGGCCATCGGCTCCATTGGCGCGGTGTGCCTGTCGGTCGCCGGGCCGGTGAGCGGAGATGAATTTAAATTCACCAACAACCATTGGCGCCTGAGCAAGACTGCTTTCTGCAAGACTTTGCAGGTGGACGAGCTGTTGCTGGTGAATGATTTCTCGGCCATGGCCCTGGGCATGACCCGCCTGAAGCCGGACGAATTCCGCGTGGTGTGCCAAGGCACGCCGGAACCGTTGCGGCCTGCGGTGGTGATCGGCCCGGGCACTGGCCTGGGTGTCGGCACCTTGCTCGACCTCGGCAACGGTCGTTGGGCGGCATTGCCGGGGGAGGGCGGCCATGTCGACCTGCCGGTGAGCAGCCCGCGGGAAGCCCAGCTGTGGCAGCACATCCACAATGAGATCGGGCACGTCAGCGCTGAAACCGCCTTGAGCGGTGGCGGTCTGCCGAGGTTGTACCGGGCGATCTGCGCGGTGGACGGCCATGAAGCCGTGCTGGAAACCCCCGAGGCCATCACTGCCGCTGGCCTGGCGGGCGACCCGATTGCCCTGGAAGTGCTGGACCAGTTCAGTATCTGGCTGGGCCGTGTCGCCGGTAACAACGTGCTGACCACCGGCGGTCGTGGGGGGGTGTACATCGTGGGTGGCGTGATCCCGCGCTTTGCCGATTTCTTTATCAAGAGTGGTTTTGCCAAGAGTTTTTGCGACAAAGGCTGCATGAGCGACTACTTCAAAGGCATTCCGGTGTGGCTGGTGACGGCACCGTATTCCGGTTTGACCGGGGCTGGTGTAGCGCTGGAGCAGGCATTTGCGTAGGCAGTGATGGCGCCATCGCAGGCAAGCCAGCTCCCACAGGGAAATGCATTCCAAATGTGGGAGCTGGCTTGCCTGCGATGAGGCCCTCCAGAACAACGAATTATTAAGCCCGTCCCATCCCTAACAACAAGGACGACCCCGTGAGCGTAATCAGTAAATCCATTCTCCTGGTGGACGACGACCAGGAAATCCGCGAGTTGCTGCAAACCTACCTCAGCCGCGCCGGTTTCCAGGTGCGCGGCGTGCCGGATGGCGCGGGGTTCCGCCAGGCAATGAACGAAGCGCCGTGCGACCTGGTGATCCTTGATGTGATGCTGCCGGACGAAGACGGCTTCAGCCTCTGCCGCTGGATTCGCCAGCACCCGCGCCAGGCGCAGGTGCCGATCATCATGCTCACCGCCAGTTCCGACGAAGCCGACCGCGTGATCGGCCTGGAACTGGGCGCCGACGACTACATCGGCAAACCCTTCAGCCCCCGTGAGCTGCAGGCCCGTATCAAGGCCTTGTTGCGGCGTTGCCAGTTTGGCCAGGAGCGCAGCGGTGGCGAAGTGCTGGTGTTTGGCGAGTGGCGCCTGGACATGGTCAGCCACCGGCTGTTCCACGTTGACGGCGAGGAAGTGATTCTCTCCGGTGCCGATTTCGCGTTATTGAAACTGTTCCTCGACCATCCCCAGCAAATCCTCGACCGCGACACCATCGGCAACGCCACCCGTGGCCGTGACCTGATGCCCCTGGACCGGATTGTCGACATGGCCGTCAGCCGCTTGCGACAGCGCCTGCGGGACACCGAAAAACCACCCCGGCTGATCCGCACCGTGCGCGGCAGTGGCTATCAATTGGCAGCCAGCGTGGTTGCCGGCAATGCCCACTGAGCGTCTGCGTGAACTGCGCCGGCGGATTCCGGTGCCGCGTTCGCTGCTGGGACGGATGTTACTGCTGACCCTGTTGGCGGTACTGTTTGCCCAGGCATTGTCCAGCGTGATCTGGGTCTCGCAACTGCGGGCTACCCAGCTCGAAGGCCTGGTCACCGCAGCCCGCAGCCTGGCGCATTCGATGACCGCCAGCGTCAGTTACTTCCGTTCCTTGCCGGTGGCCTTTCGGCCGCTGGTGCTGGACCAATTGCGCAG
Organism: Pseudomonas sp. MWU16-30323; assembly: GCF_020515595.1. Classification (NCBI taxonomy): domain Bacteria; kingdom Pseudomonadati; phylum Pseudomonadota; class Gammaproteobacteria; order Pseudomonadales; family Pseudomonadaceae; genus Pseudomonas; species Pseudomonas sp. MWU16-30323. The sequence continues at coordinate 111,388 of NZ_JAIWYM010000003.1, read as the reverse complement.
CATGGGCGGCACCCGGTTTGTGGTGACCCTCAATGACAAGCCCCTGGACATGGCGGTGTTGCCGGAAACCCCGCGCAAGCACGCGGTGCTCGGTGCGGTCGAAGAAGTGTTGCGCCAGACCCTAGGCAGCGACGTGCATGTCTCGGTGGAATTCGTCAGCGCCGAAGACCTGCGCATCTTCAATGCCGGTTTGAAACTCGATGAATTGCCGCGCTCCTGGGCGCATTACGCGCTGACCCTGGAGCCGGTGAATCCGCCGGTATTGGTGACCCAGATCCAGCTGGCCCAAGGCGAATGGCTGTACATCGCCTCCTTGCTGCCCGAGCCCTACACCAGCCTTGAAGAGCAAGGCCTGCCGTACCAGCAGGTGTGGTTTATCGTGCTCACCAGCGGCTTCCTGCTGCTGTTTATCGGCCTGTTGGTGCACTGGCAAAGCCGTCCGCTCAAGCGCCTGGCCAGGGCGGCGCGGGACATGTCCCTGGGCGCGGATGTGGAGCCGGTGGCCGAAGGCGGCGGCAGCGAAGTGGTGGAAGTGGGCCGCGCGTTCAATGCCATGCGCGAACGCATCAGCCGTTACCTGACGGAACGCAGCCAGCTGTTCAGCGCGATTTCCCACGACCTGCGCACACCCATCACACGCCTGCGGTTGCGGGTGGAATTGCTGGAAGACGAGAACCTGCAAGCCAAATTCGGCCGCGACCTGGATGAGCTGGAGTTGCTGGTCAAAGGCGCGTTGCAGTGCGTGAAGGACACGGATATCCACGAGAACATCGAGCCGGTAGACCTCAACCATGTGCTCGACTGCCTGGTGGAGCCCTACCTGGCACCCAACGGCAATGGCCGCGTAACCCAACATGGCCGGGCACTCACGACGTACCCGGGCAAGCCGCTGGCGCTCAAGCGCTGCATCGGCAACCTGATCGACAACGCCTTGAAGTACGGACAGAACGCCCATTTGCATATTGAAGACGACGGCGCGGAGTTCATCCTCCACGTCGACGACGAAGGCCCGGGCGTACCGGAACAGCGCCTGGAGCAGGTCTTCGAACCGCACTTCCGCCTGGCCGGGCAGCAACAGGGTTATGGCCTGGGCCTCGGCATCGCCCGCAACATTGCCCACAGCCATGGCGGTGAAGTGAGTTTGCAGAATTTGCGCGAGGGCGGTTTGCGGGTGACCTTGCAACTGCCTCGTGGCCTGGATTGAACACCAGCCATACCGCAGCTGATTGAGTACTTGTGGCGAGGGAGCTTGCTCCCGTTGGACTGCGCAGCAGTCCCCTCTTTTGGGGCCGCTTCGCGCCCCAACGGGAGCAAGCTCCCTCGCCACATTATTAGTATCCGACGTTACAACTGCGGTTAGACGCTCTGGCGCAACCGGGCCAGATCCCGCAACGGCGGTGCACCAAACAGCCGGCTGTATTCGCGGCTGAACTGCGAAGCGCTTTCATAGCCCACCCGATACCCCGCCGCCGAGGCTTCCAGGCCCTCGGCGATCATCAACCGCCGAGCCTCCTGCAAGCGCAACTGCTTCTGGTACTGCAACGGGCTCATGGCGGTCATCGCCTTGAAGCGGTGGTGCAAGGTCGAGACGCTGAGGTTCACTTCCTTGGCCAGGTCATCAATGCGCAGGGGTTGTTCGTAGTTGCCGTTCAGCCAGGTGATCGCCTGGCTGACCCGATGGCTCTGACTGTTGGCAACGGCGATTTCATACAGCCGATAACCCTGCGGGCCACGCAACAAACGGTAGAGAATTTCCCGATTGATCAACGGCGCGAGCATTGCGATGTCTTTCGGCGTGTCCAGTAATCGGGTCAGGCGCAGCACGGCGTCCAGTAGCTGGTTGTCCAGGCGGTCGACATACATCCCTCGGGAGGTCGGGCGCGGGGGCACGCCCATCGGCCCGGCTTCGGCAATCAGTGCGGTGATCTGTGCCGGGTCGATATTCACCCGAATCGACAGGTTGGGGTCTTCCGGCGTGGCATCAAGGATGCGCCCGGCCACCGGCATCGCTACCGAAAACACCAGGTAATTGAGCGGGTCATAGGCGAAGACTTCATCCGCCAAACGCACTTCCTTGCGACCCTGGGCGAGGATGCACAGTGCGGGCTCAACCAGCACCGGCGTGAATTCACGCGGGGAGTTATGGCGGTTGAGATACAGCGACGTGATCGCCGTGCCGTAGGAACCATCCTCCCAGGTATGCCGACGCACGATACCGGCGAGTTCTGCACGCTGCTTTTCCATATCGGCGTCGAGGGGTGTGGAGCGAAGTTCGGGCGACGACATGGGACATCCTCTGGTGCTTTGACGATGGGCACAGCTTAAGTGCGGATTTGCAAAAAGCGGTATTTCGATTCTGCACAATCCTTGCCTGATCCTGCGAAAAATCGTGAATCAGGCAAGCAGAGGGCTGTCATGCCCCTGAAATACGGCAGTCATGCCGGGAATAAAACTCGCAGGCCGATTGCTATCTCTGCGCATCTCGCAGGATTGTGCAATAAGCCAGCAGGAATTGACTAACCGCATCCACACCCGCGCCCGTATCTTTGATCCTGTGGCAGCACGCCCTCACAGTGCTTGCCGAGCATCACTTCTCAACGGGAGAGTCGAACATGTCCACCCCCATTCCCGCGAGCCATATGGCCTTTATCCGTGCCCGTACCGGGTACAGCACCGAACTGGGTGCACGCTTGAGCAGTTTGATCGAACCGGGCCGCCAGGCTCAGGGTTGCCTGCAATTCTCGTTGCAGCACTCCCTGGCCGATCCGGATGTGTGGTTGGTGTCGGGCTTCTGGAGCAGCGAGCAGGCGATGAGTGCCTACTTCAGCTCGCCGGCGCTGATGGTCTTCACCGAGTTGTTGAATGACGGGGTGGTTCGCAGCATGGACTTCCAGACCTTCACCGACGCTTCTGCGGCCAACGCCTATGGCGAGTACCTGCAACTGGCGGGTTAGTGCTTTAGAATGGCCGCCTTTCCCATTGGCCAGGACCTGCAACATGGCACGTAAAGAGTTTGCCCACCACGAAGCCGTTTCCGCCTTGGTGCGTGAAGATGAGGGTGGCTATAGCGCCGCCATCGCCGTCAAGGCGCTGGATGGCATGGGTGCACCGCGCTTTCACAAGATCCTCGATGGACAGAAATTCAAGACCGCCGATGACGCTGATGATGCCGCAGCTCTGCAATTGGAGCGCTTGGTCGATGTAGATGAAGACGGTCAGCTTTCTTGGGCAACTTCCGCCAACTGAAAACACCGCTGATCCAAATGTGGAAGCGGGCTTGTGTGGGAGCGGGCTTGCTCGCGAATGCAGTGGATCAGTTGGCCTATGCATTGACTGACACGCCCCCTTCGCGAGCAAGCCCGCTCCCACATGTTTATCGCATTCCAATCAGCGTTGCGCGGCGCCTGGGCGGTACATTTTGAACAGCGCTTGCGGCCCCAATTGAAAATAATCCGCCGGACCGCCTCCACGCAGGATCGGTTCGGCGGCAGCGGTGTCGTACACCCCGTCTTTCAGCAGCCATTTGGCGATATGCACTGCGACTACCTCGCCAAGCACCAGCCAGCTCGGCACCAGCGCCTTGTCGGCGCGCTGCAGCTGAATGATCTGCGTCACCTTGCACTCGAACGACACCGGGCTCTCACCCACGCGAGGCACGGCGATCACTTTTGAAGCCACCGGCGTCAGGCCGGACAATTCAAATTCGTTGACCTCGGGCGAGACCGGCGCGCAGCTCTGGTTCATCTGCTCGGCCAGCGGGCGGGTGGCCAGGTTCCACGCGAATTCGCCGGTCTGTTCGATGTTGTTCAGGCTGTCTTTGCGCCCGACGCTGGAGAACCCAATGATCGGCGGAATGTAGTTGAAGGCGTTGAAGAAACTGTAGGGCGCCAGGTTCAGGCGGCCTTCGCGGTCCTGGGACGAAATCCAGCCAATCGGGCGCGGGCCGACGATGGCGTTGAACGGGTCATGGGGCAGGCCGTGGCCGTTGGCGGGTTCGTAGAAATGAATATCGTCGGACATGGCCGGGGTTCCTGCTGCGCGGTTCTGGGGAGGGCACCATAGTGCAATCCAGCGCGGCGGATTTCTATCATCCATATGGAATTTTCATACAGCCCCCACCTATTTTTCACAGCTTCCGGTTCAGTCTGCGCGCCAGGTCGACACCCCCTGATAAGTCGATCGATTGAAAGACTGAGCCTTTGGAGCCTTCTGCACAATGAACAAACTTCCTCAGATCACCCTGGCGTTCTGGGTCATGAAAATCTGCGCCACGACCCTGGGCGAAACCGCCGGGGACTTGCTGTCGATGACCTTGAATGTCGGTTATGCCATCAGCTCGATGATCCTGATCAGCGTGTTCCTGGTCACCCTGGTGACGCAACTCTGGTCGAAAACCTACAACCCGGTGCTGTACTGGATCGTGATCCTGTCCACCAGCACCGCCGGCACCACCATGTCCGACTTTATGGACCGCACGCTCGGGTTGGGTTATGCCACGGGGTCGATGATTCTGGTGTCGATCCTGGTGGCGATCTTTGCCCTGTGGCGTATCAGCGGCGATTCGCTGAACGTGAACAAGGTCCAGACCTTTCGCGGTGAGCTGTTCTACTGGATGGCGATCCTGTTCTCCAACACCCTGGGCACGGCGCTGGGGGATTTCCTGGCAGACGATTCCGGGCTCGGGTTTGCCGGTGGCGCCTTGCTGATCGGCGCGAGTATCGCGGTGGTGGTGTTGCTGAAATACTTCACGCGGATTTCGTCGGTGCTGCTGTTCTGGGTGGCGTTTGTGCTGACCCGGCCGTTCGGCGCCACCCTGGGTGACTTCCTGACCAAACCCCATGAAAAGGGCGGGCTGGACTTTGGCACCATCGGTTCGTCGGCGGTGTTGGCGGCAGTGCTGGTGGTGATGATCGCCGGTGCGGCGTATGCCCAACGCCGTTATGGGCGCCAGGCGGTTGCCGAGCTGTCTTGAGTCCCATGAAAAAGGGGCCATGTCATTGACTGACATGGCCCCTTTTTTACGCCTGCCGAACCCTTAGTCCGTGGTGATCCGCGAATGTTTGCGGGTGTCCTTCATGGTCACATACACCATCAGCGATACCGCAATACAGGCCGTCACGTACCAGTAGTAACCGGTTTCCATGCCGATGCTCTTGAACCACAGCGCGATGTATTCGGCGGTACCACCGAAGATCGACACGGTCAGTGCATAGGGCAAGCCAACGCCCAGGGCGCGGATTTCGGTGGGGAACAGTTCCGCCTTCACCACGGCGTTGATCGAGGTGTAGCCGCTGACGATGATCAGCGCCGCCATGATCAGGAAGAACGCGCCCCACCAGGTCTGGATGGTGTGCAGGGTGGTGAGGATCGGCACCGTGAACAGCGTGCCGAGGACGCCGAAGGCGATCAGGATTGGCCGGCGGCCAACCTTGTCCGAAAGCCCGCCGATGATGGGTTGCAGGCACATGAACAGGAACAGCGTGGCGGCCGAAATGGTGGTGGAGTCGGAGATGCTCATGCCGACGGTGTTCACCAGGTATTTCTGCATGTAGGTGGTGTAGGTGTAGAACGCCAGGGTGCCGCCCATGGTCAGGCCGACCACGGTCATCAGTTCCTTGGGGTGGCGCATCAAGGTGCGCATCGCGCTTTCCTTGGCTTTTTCTTTTTTGGTGAACGACTCGGTTTCTTCCATGCCGCGACGCAGGTACAGCGCCACTACCGCACACAGGGCACCGATGGCGAACGGGATACGCCAGCCCCAGTCGTACAACTGCTCGGTGGTCAGCAATTGTTGCAGCACGATCAGTACCGCCAGCGCGATGAGCTGGCCAGAGATCAGGGTCACGTACTGGAAGCTGGAGTAGAAGCCGCGACGTTCCTTGGTCGCCATCTCGCTGAGGTAAGTGGCGGAGGTGCCGTATTCGCCCCCGACCGACAGCCCCTGCAGTAAGCGGGCGAATACCAGCAGGATCGGCGCACCGATACCAATGGCTTCATAACCCGGGCTCAGGGCAATCAGCAACGAGCCGAAGCACATCAGGTACACCGAGGCCATCAAGGCCTTTTTACGCCCGACCTTGTCGGCGTACAGGCCCATCAGCCAGCCACCGATCGGGCGCATCAGGAAGCCCACGGCGAAGATCGCGGCGGTGTTCAGGAGTTGGGCGGTGGTGTCGCCTTTCGGGAAAAAGGTCTTGGCGAAATACAGGGAGAAAGCCGCGTAGACGTACCAGTCGTACCACTCGACCATGTTGCCGACCGATCCGCTGAAGATCGACCTGATACGGCTGGAGGTGGTGCGTCCTTTTGCCGGCGCAGCCGCCGACCCCAGAGGCAGGGAGTTGGAGTTATCCATTTAAGGATCCTTCATCTAATTGTTTTTGTGGAGCGCGCCCAAGCGCAGTCTGGCTGGGCTATAGCAGGAGCTGTGCCAAACAGGTGAAGGCCCGGTCTAGAAGGGTTTGCGGAAATTTTTGAGCGGAAAATTGCTGATGAATCAAGGGGGATGAGCGGAAATCCGCCGACGACGATCGCTCCCACGCTCTGCGTGGGAGCGCATCCTGTGACGCTCCGCGTCACGATTTTAAGGGCGGACGCGGAGCGTCCAGAGCTGCATTCCCACGCGGAGCGTGGGAATGATCGGGTTAGAGGAACGCGTCCCGCGCCAAGCCATGGCGCTGCATTTTTTCATTGAAGGTGCGCCGGGGCAGTTGCAGCTCGGCCAGCACCGCCTTGATATCGCCTTTGTGCCGGGTCAGTGCGGCTTTCAGGCAATGGGCTTCAAAGGCTTCCTGCTGGGCCGCCAACGATTGCCCGGCTTCGGCTTCGATGCCTTCCGGTTCCGGTTCACCCAGCCCCAGTACTTGGCGTTCAGCGACGTTGGCCAGCTCCCGCACGTTACCCGGCCAGTCATGGCTGAGCAGGCGGCCCAGCGCCGGTCCGCTCAACGGCGCGAAGCTGCGGCCCAGGCGTTCGGCGGCGCTTTGTGCAAAGTGCTCGAACAGCAGCGGAATGTCTTCCCGGCGCTCCCGCAACGGTGGCAGGCGCAGTTGCGCGACGGTGAGGCGGTAGGCCAAATCCTCACGAAAACGCCCGGCCCGGGCTTCATCCAGCAGGTCCGGCTTGGTGGCAGCGATGATCCGCAAGTCCACCTTGATGCTTTGATTGGAACCGAGCCGTTCGAGTTTTTGCTCCTGCAACACCCGCAGTAATTTCACCTGCTGGGCCAGGGGCATGCTTTCAATCTCGTCGAGAAACAGAGTGCCGCCGTCGGCGTATTCCAGCTTGCCGATACGCTTGCCCTGGGCGCCGGTGAACGCGCCACTTTCATGGCCGAACAGCTCGGCCTCAAACAGCTGCTCGGGAATCGCCGCGCAGTTCAGCGCCACAAATGGCTTCTTCGCCCGGGGGCCGAAATCATGCAGGCAACGGGCGACCAGTTCCTTGCCGCTGCCGGTTTCGCCACGAATCAACACATTCACCGGCAAGCCCGCCAGGTCCAGCACTTGCCGGCGCAGGTTCTGCAAACCGCGGGACACCCCCAGCAGGCTCGATTCCAGTTGGGCCCGGTGATCGGCCTGTTGATGCAGGCGGCGGTTTTCCAGCACCAGCCCGCGCTTGTCCAGCGCCCGGCGCAGGCTGCTGAGCAGGGCCTCGGGGCTGAAGGGTTTTTCGAGGAAGTCGTAGGCACCGTCGCGCATGGCTTCGACGGCCATCGGCACATCGCCGTGGCCGGTGAGCAGAATCACCGGCAGGTCGGCGTCGCGCCGCTGCACGTCAGCCAGCAACTCCAGGCCACTGAGGCCGGGCATGCGCACGTCACTCAGGATCACCCCGGGAAAGTCCCTGGGCAATTGCGCCAGGCATTCTTCGGCGCGGCTGAACAGCTGCACCTCAAAGCCCGACAGGCTCAGCCATTGCTCGACGGCCGTGCGAATGCTGGCTTCGTCATCGACCACAATCACCGCGTTCAACATAGGTCTGGCGTCTCCAGCGCGATAGGCAAGGTCAGGGTAAAGATCGCCCCGTCACCGTGATTGCCGGCGCTCAGGCGACCGCCGAGTTCGTGGACGATAGCGTACGACACGGCGAGCCCCAAGCCGAGCCCGTCGCCCACCGGCTTAGTGGTGAAGAACGGGTCGAACACGCTGTTGAGGTGTTCCTCGGCAATCCCGCCGCCGCTGTCGCTGACGGTCAGGCACCACAGCTGTTGATCGGCATGCAGGCGGATTTCCAGGCGTTTGCGCGGCTTGTCGGCCATGGCGTCGAGGGCGTTGCGCAGCAGGTTGATCAGCACCTGTTCCAGGCGGATCGCGTCGCCGCGTACCCAGGCCGGACGGGTAAGGTCCAGTACGGTGCCGATGGCCTCGTCACGCAGGCGCGCATCGAGCAAGTGCAGGGACTGGTCCACCACCGTCGCCAGGTCGAGGCGTTCGCGCAGGCCGCTGGGGCTCTTGCGGGCGAAGGTCTTGAGGTGGCCGGTGAGGGCGGCCATGCGGGTGAGCATGTCATCCAGCGGGGTCAGGGCCTGGTAGGCGTCGTCCACCCGGCCGTGATCCAGCAGCAGCCGCAGGGTCGCCAACTGCATGCGTTGGGCGGTCAGTGGCTGGTTGATTTCGTGGGCCAGGGCTGCGGACATTTGCCCCAGCGCCGCCAGTTTGGCGGACTGCACCAAACCATCCTGGGCGGTGCGCAGGGCGCGGGTGCGTTCCTCCACCAACTGTTCAAGTTCTTCACGGCTGCGCTGGCGCAGGCGGGCGAGGCGCCAGCGCTGGGTCAGGAACAGCACCAGGAACACCAGCGCCAGCCACGAACCGGCGGCGGCGAGGCCAGCGTTGCGTTGGTCCTCAACGGCAACCTGTGGTTTGCGCAACAGGTGCAGGGTCCAGCCTTCGGCTTTCAGCGGCAGGGATTCCCAGATGTAGTTGGCCTTGCCATCGGGGCCGTCGACGCGCATCAGGTGGCTGTTCTCGTCAAAGCGCTGCAACGCTTCGGCGTCCAGCGGCAGCAGCTGTTTCTTGTCGTATTGGCGAGTGGCCTTGAGTTCGGCGTGGTCGCTGTCCGACAACGGACGCAGCGCGCGGTAGCGCCAGCCTGGCTGGTTGGCGATAAACACAATGCCCCGGGCATCGCTGACCAGCAGCAGGTCATTGCCTTGGGCCCACTCGCGTTCCAGTTCCGGGAACTCCAGCTTGACCACCATGGCGCCGAGGAACTGTTCGTTCTCGCCGACCACCGCGCTGGAGAGGAAATACCCCGGAATCCCGGTGGTCACCCCCACGGCATAAAACCGCCCGGTACCCTGGCTCACGGTCTGGCTGAAGTAGGGGCGAAACGCATAGTTGTGCCCTACATAACTGCTGGGCAGGTTCCAGTTGCTGGCGGCCACGGCCAGGCCATTGCGATCCATCAGTTCCAGGGTGGAAGACTGGGCGGCGCCGTTGATGCGCTCCAGCTTGCGGTTGAGCAAGTCTTGGGTGGCGGTGTCCAGCGGGCCCTTCAAGGCGCTGATCATTTCCGAGTCCAGGGCCAGCACGGCGGGCAGGGCGCGGTAGCGTTCGATCAGGGTGTGCAGGGAGTTGCCATAAAGCATGAGCTGCTGATTGGCGCGGGCGGCGTCATCCACCAGGGCCAGGCGTTCGGCATGGCGGGTGGCCAGGGCGGCAGCCAGCATCGCACCGGCGATGATCAGCAGGGAGTAGAAGGTCAAACGCAAAGGCCGGGGAATCGCGATCATTCGAGGATGAACAGTGCAATTGGGGGCGAGCACCATAGCATGAGGCGCATGGCTGTTGTGGCGAGGGAGCTTGCTCCCGCTGGGGCGCGTAGTGGCCCCAAAAAAATGGGAGCGCTGCGCACTGGAGCGGGAGCAAGCTCCCTCGCCACAGTGAGCGGTGCATGGCACAAAAAAAGGCGACCGTAGTGGTCGCCTTTCATCCTGCAGGGTAAGGCTTACTGCACCTCTACCGCCAGGCTTTCACTGATCTTTTTCTGCCAGATGGCAGGACCGGTGATGTGTACCGACTCGCCCTTGCTATCCACTGCAACGGTAACCGGCATGTCTTTCACGTCGAACTCGTAGATCGCTTCCATACCCAGCTCGGCGAACGCCACGACGCGGGATTTCTTGATGGCTTGGGCCACCAGGTAAGCCGCGCCGCCCACTGCCATCAGGTAAACCGCTTTGTGGTCCTTGATCGCTTCGATAGCGGTCGGACCGCGCTCGGATTTGCCGATCATGCCCAACAGGCCGGTTTGCTCGAGGATCTGGCGGGTGAACTTGTCCATCCGCGTGGCGGTGGTCGGACCGGCAGGCCCCACCACTTCTTCGCGTACCGGATCAACCGGGCCGACGTAGTAAATGAAGCGACCCTTGAGGTCCACCGGCAGGGTTTCGCCCTTGTTCAGCATCTCGACCATGCGCTTGTGCGCCGCGTCGCGACCAGTGAGCATCTTGCCGTTGAGCAGTACGGTTTCGCCCGGCTTCCAGCTCTGTACGTCTTCCGGGGTCAGGGTGTCGAGGTTGACGCGACGGGCCGACGGGCCGGCTTCCCAGACGATTTCGGGGTAGGCGTCCAGCGGTGGTGCTTCCAGCGACGCAGGGCCCGAGCCGTCGAGCACGAAGTGCGCGTGACGGGTGGCGGCGCAGTTGGGGATCATGCACACCGGCAGCGAGGCCGCGTGGGTCGGGTAGTCCATGATTTTCACGTCGAGTACGGTGGTCAGGCCACCCAGGCCCTGGGCGCCGATGCCCAGTTGGTTGACCTTCTCGAACAGCTCCAGGCGCATCTCTTCGATGCGGTTGGACGGGCCGCGCTTCTTCAGCTCGTGGATGTCGATGGATTCCATCAACACTTCCTTGGCCATCACGGCGGCCTTCTCGGCGGTGCCGCCGATGCCAATGCCGAGCATGCCCGGTGGGCACCAGCCGGCGCCCATGGTCGGAACGGTCTTGAGCACCCAGTCGACGATCGAGTCGGACGGGTTGAGCATGGCCATTTTCGACTTGTTCTCGGAACCACCGCCTTTGGCGGCCACGTCCACTTCCACGGTGTTACCCGGGACGATGGAGTAGTGGATCACGGCCGGGGTGTTGTCCTTGGTGTTTTTACGCGCACCGGCCGGGTCGGCGAGGATCGAGGCCCGCAGCACGTTTTCCGGCAGGTTGTACGCCTGGCGCACGCCTTGGTTGATCATGTCGTCCAGGCTCATGGTGGCGCCATCCCAGCGCACGTCCATGCCGACACGTACGAATACGGTGACAATCCCGGTGTCCTGGCAGATCGGGCGGTGGCCGGTGGCACACATGCGCGAGTTGATCAGGATCTGTGCCATGGAGTCACGGGCCGCTGGCGACTCTTCGCGCAGGTAGGCCTCGTGCATCGCCTGGATGAAGTCAACGGGATGGTAATAGGAAATGAATTGCAGGGCGTCGGCAACGCTCTGAATCAGGTCGTCTTGCTTGATCACGGTCATGAGTCGCGCTCCTCTATAAGGGAACATTCAATAAAGGTGGCGTCAGTGTTGCATCGGTCGGCTGAAGCCACCTTTCCAAGGCACGCCAAAGTGGTGCAGGCGCGACGCTAAAAAGGCGCGGCAGTATAACCCGCCGCGGTGGCCGATACACCCGACTATGGTCATGAATGCCGGTCCCGGTTCACTGTAGGAGCGAGCTGGCTCGCGAAAAACGTGAATCTGGTGGGTTTCGTCAGGCCGCCCGCGTTATCGTTAGCGACCTTCGCGAGCAAGCTCGCTCCTACAGTTGAAGAGTTTTATGCCTGAACTTCACGTCGGCGAACGCCACTGGTCGGTAGCCGCCGGCAGCAACTTGCTGGATGCCCTGAATCAGGCAGGTGTGGCCGTGCCCTACAGCTGCCGCGCCGGCAGCTGCCATGCCTGCCTGGTGCGTTGCCAGGGTGACCTTCAGGACAATCAACCGGATGCCCTGAGCCCGGCGCAACGCCAGGACGGCTGGCGCCTGGCCTGCCAGTGCCAGGTGACGGGTGACTTGCAGGTCGAAGCCTTTGATCCGCTGCGTGATGGATTGCCGGCGACGGTCCAGAGCGTCGATTGGTTGACCCCGAACGTACTGCGCCTGCGGCTGCACCCCGAGCGCGGCTTGCGCTACCGGGCGGGGCAGCATCTGGTGCTCTGGGCGGGCAGCATTGCGCGGCCGTACTCATTGGCCAGCCTGCCCCAGGACGATCCGTTTCTCGAATTTCACATCGATTGCCGCCTGCCCGGCGAGTTCAGCGACGCCGCCCGCCAGTTCAAGGCCGGTGACAACCTGCGCTTGGGCGAACTGCGGGGCGGGGCGTTGCAGTACGACCCCGACTGGCAATCCCGACCGCTTTGGCTGCTGGCCTCGGGCACCGGGCTTGGCCCGTTGTGGGGCGTGTTACGTGAGGCCTTGCGCCAGGATCACCAAGGCGCCATCCGGGTCATTCATCTGGCCCATGACGCTGGCGGTCATTATCTGGCCGAGCCGCTGGCGCAGCTGGCTGCGGCCCATCCGAACGTGACGGTTGAGCTATGGACGGCGGCCGGGTCGACTGACGCTTTGGCGCAACTGCGGCTTGTTTCCCGGCAAACTCTGGCCTTACTCTGCGGGCACCCTGCCAGCGTCGAGGCCTTCTCCAAGCGCCTGTTCCTGGCCGGACTGCCGCGTAATCAACTGCTGGCCGATGTGTTCCTGCCCCGTGGTTGAGCGCTGAATTTTCCAGCCGCGAGATTTGCCATGACCGATGCCATCCTGCAGCAACGCGAACGCGGGTTGCTGATCCTGCAGCTCAACCGCCCGGACAAGAAAAACGCCCTGACCCGCGCCATGTACAGCCAATTGGCCGAGGCGCTGGAGCAGGCGGATGCCGATACCCGCGTCAACGCGGTGTTGATCCAGGGCAGCAGCGAGTGTTTCACCGCCGGTAATGATATTGGCGACTTCCTGGAACAACCGCCGGCTGATCTCGACAGCCCGGTGTTTCACTTCATGCGCAGCTTGCTCAATTGCCGCAAGCCGGTGATTGCGGCCGTGGCGGGTGTGGCGGTGGGGATTGGTACGACGCTGCTGCTGCATTGTGACCTGGTGTATGTCAGCCGGGATGCGCGGTTGCGCATGCCGTTCGTCAACCTGGGGTTGTGTCCGGAGTTTGGTTCCAGCTTGATTCTGCCGCGTTTGCTGGGGCATGCCAAGGCGGCGGAATTATTGCTGTTGGGTGAAGGCTTTACCGGCGAGCAGGCTGCCGCTTGGGGCATTGCCACTGAGGCATTGGGCAGCGGTGAATCGGCCCTGGCCAAGGCGCGGGAAGTCGCTGGACGGTTTGAGACCCTGGCGCCGGGTGCGGTGCAGGTCAGCAAGCATCTGATGAAAAGCGTCGATCGCGAGCAGTTGCGCAAGGTGATCGAGGAGGAGGGGGCGTTGTTTACCCAGCGGTTGAAGTCGCCGGAAGCGATTGCGGCGTTGTCGGGGTTTATCGTTCGGCGATGAATGGGCGTTGACTGTTCGGACGTCTTCGCGAGCAAGCCCGCTCCCACATTCGACCGCATTTCTTCAGAATGTACGCGGTTAAATGTGGGAGCGGGCTTGCTCGCGAAGAGGCCAGTAAAGCCAATACACAAGCCAATCTGAAATGCAAAAAGCCCCGCCATTCACAGGGCGGGGCTTTTGTTTTTCAGCGTGTCACTCAGACCATTGGGTCGCCAACGTGCAGGATCTTCATGCCGTTGGTGCCGCCGATGGTGTGGTAGCTGTCGCCCTTGGTCAGGATGACCCAGTCGCCTTTCTCTACTACGCCGCGCTTGAGCAACTCGTCGATCGCGGCCTGGCTGACTTGCTCAGGCGGCAGCGATGCCGGGTCGAACGGTACGGTGTAGACGCCACGGAACATGGCCGCGCGGGCCTGGGTTTCGCGGTGCGGGGAGAATGCGTAGATCGGGATCGAAGAACGGATGCGCGACATGATCAACGGCGTGTAGCCACTTTCGGTCAAGGCGATGATCGCTTTCACGCCCGGGAAGTGGTTGGCGGTGTACATGGCGGCGAGCGCGATGCTCTGGTCGCAGCTTTCGAAGACCTTGCCGATACGGTGGCTGGAGGTCTTGCTGGTCGGGTGCTTTTCAGCGCCGACGCAGATGCGTGCCATGGCCTGCACGGCTTCCAGCGGGTACGGGCCAGCCGCACTTTCAGCCGAGAGCATCACGGCGTCGGTGTAATCGAGCACGGCGTTGGCCACGTCGGACACTTCGGCACGGGTTGGCATCGGGTTCTGGATCATCGACTCCATCATCTGGGTCGCAACGATCACCGCTTTATTGTGGCGACGTGCGTGCAGGATGATTTTCTTCTGGATACCGATCAGCTCGGCGTCACCGATTTCCACGCCGAGGTCGCCACGGGCAACCATCACGGCGTCGGACGCCTTGATCAGGCCGTCGAGGGTTTCGTCATCGGCCACGGCTTCGGCGCGTTCGATCTTCGCCACCAGCCAGGCAGTACCGCCGGCTTCGTCGCGCAGTTTACGGGCGTATTCCATGTCGGCGGCGTCGCGCGGGAAGGATACCGCGAGGTAGTCCACTTCCATTTCGGCGGCGAGCTTGATGTCGGCCTTGTCTTTTTCAGTCAGGGCCGGGGCAGTCAGGCCACCGCCGCGACGGTTGATGCCTTTGTGGTCCGACAGCGGGCCGCCGATGATCACGGTGCAATTCAGTTCGGTCGGGGTGGCGGTGTCGACGCGCATTACCACACGGCCGTCGTCCAGCAGCAGTTCGTCGCCGACGCCGCAGTCTTTCACCAGGTCCGGGTAGTCGATACCCACGACTTGCTGGTTGCCTTCGGTCAGGGGATGGCTGGTGGAGAAAGTGAACGGGTCACCGATCTTCAGCTCGATCCGCTTGTTGGTGAATTTGGCGATACGGATTTTCGGGCCTTGCAGGTCACCCAGCAATGCAACGAAGCGGCCATGCTTGGCGGCCAGGTCACGCACCAGCTTGGCGCGAGCCTTGTGCTCGTCCGGGGTGCCGTGGGAGAAGTTCAGACGGGCAACGTCCAGGCCAGCCAGAATCAGCTGTTCGAGGACTTCCGGCGAGTTACTGGCCGGGCCAAGGGTGGCGACGATTTTGGTACGACGGACGGACATGCACGGACTCCTGAGTTCAAGCGCTGAGGAAGGCTACTATGCTCTTTGGTTGTAGTCATTGTTCGTTTGCACTACTTATCGATGATTCGCTTGTTTTCACTCTGTATGAACAGATGAACAACCTTGAAGATTTTCGATGAAGGGTCGATACACTGCACAAGACAGGAGAACCCCCATGCGAATCGTGATCATTGCTGCCCTGGCCGTCAGTGTTGTCGGCTGCACCCGTTGGTCGATGGACCATCATTTGAACAACGCGTACCGCGCCTATGGCGTCGGCGATTGCCAGCGGGTCACCCTTGAGTTGTCCCAGGTCGACCGTGAGAGCCGTTCCCGGCGCTATGTGCAGCCGGAAGTCTCGATGCTGCGCGGGCAGTGCCTGGAGCGCGAGAAACTGTTCGTCGATGCGGCGCAAACCTATCAGTTCATCATCAGCCAGTACCCGGCGAGCGAATACGCTTTCCGTGCCCGTGCTCGCCTGGACACCCTGCAGCAACTGGGGCATTACCCCGGTGCGAGCACCGCCCAGCCGCGTCCCGCGTCGTTGTGATGATATTTGTCAGGCCATAGCTGGCTCGTTGCCAGTCTTGGGCTAATCTTTGAAGGTCAGTTTGTATAAGTTTCTATTCAAACGGATGGAATACCCGGATTTGGCAGTTGTAGAAGTGGCAACGCGTTTGCGATTGTCGCACCGATATCCGGGGAGAGCGGGCCTTTGGGCTCGTTTCGAATCACTGGAGCGGCCACAAACATGGCCATTGGATGGCGACCTCATCATGTTTACTTCCCGACGGATCGAGCGGCATCAGTTACCTTGCTTTCTTCAAGTGTTCAATCGCCTGACGGACAAGCCCATTGGCTATTTGGGCAATGTCTCCGCGCAGGGGCTGATGTTGATCAGCCAATTGCCCATGATGGTCGACGTGGAGTTCGAGCTGCGCTTGAAGATCCCGGGGCCTGAGGGCCAGGTACAGGCGGTGGACCTCACGGCGACCTGCCTGTGGTGCCATGAGGACATAAACCCCAGGCATTACGACTCCGGGTTCAGTGTGTCCCAGGCGCCCGCCGAATATGGAGAGGTGATCAACGCACTGTTGAGTTACTTCAGCTTTGATCCCTTGCAGGCCTCTGCCTAGGCGCCGTGCGCCAACATTCATAGCACGCCGGCTTTTTTCCAGCCCAGGTAACGGGTCACCAGGGCGGCTCCCAGTTCTGAAGGCAGTGTGTCCAGCAGCGACAGGCCGTGGGCGTTCAAGCGGTCATGGAGTTCGTCCCGGGTGTTGAGATAGTCGACATTCCCGCAATAGGCCAAGGCTTCGGGCAGGGTTTGCACGGGGGCCTGGCGTAACTGGTCAAGGACCTCTTCCCGCAGGCTGGCAACCAGGACACGGTGCTGGCGACTGAGGCGTTTAACAGCGCTCAACAGTTCTTCATCATCCTCATCGCGCAAATTGGTCACGACGATCACCAACGAGCGGCGTTTCTGCCGGGCCAGCAGCTGGCTGGCGGCGGCCTGGTAATCGGCCGTACGCCGGGAAGTGTCCAGGTCATACACCGCATTCAGCAGCAGGTTGAGCTGGCCGCTGCCCTTGACCGGCGCCAGGTAGCGCGGCTGGTCGCAGGCAAAGGTGCAGAGCCCCACGGCATCACCCTGGCGCAGGGCGACATAGCTGAGCAGCAGGCAAGCATTGAGGGCATGGTCGAAGTGCGACAGTTCGGCGTCCTGGCTGCGCATGCGCCGGCCACAGTCGAGCATGAACATGATCTGCTGGTCGCGCTCGTCCTGGTACTCCCGGGCAATGGGCGTGCGTTGCCGTGCGGTGGCTTTCCAGTCGATCTGGCGCAGGCTGTCGCCCTCGCGAAACTCGCGCAGTTGATGAAATTCCAGGCCCAGCCCGCGCCGTTGGCGCTGACGTACGCCAAGCTGGTTGAGCCAGTTGTCCACCGCCAGCAGCTGCGCGCCATACAGGCGCGCGAAGTCCGGGTAGACCCGGGTGGCATCGGTGACGTCTATCAACCGCCGTGCCGACCACAACCCCAGAGGGCTGGGAAGGTGGACTTCGCACCAGGTAAAACTGAAATGCCCGCGCCTTTGGGGTTTCAACCGGTAACCCAATTCACTCTGCTCTGCGGGCCGCAGTTCGATGGATTGTGGCAGGTTCTCCACCGTCAAACCGTCCGGTACATGATCGAATACCTGGACCACCATTGGCTGGGGATAGTCGTGGTCCAGCGTCACCCGCACCTCACCCCAGCGACCCAGCGCCAGGCTCCCGGGCATCTGCCGTCGCACGCGCGGGGATGGCCGGCGGCGCAAACGGCCGGCATCCAGCAGGGCCAGTAACAACAGGGCCAGCAGCAGGCCCCACGTCACGGCGTGCAGGGTGTCTGGCACCTTGATCTGCAGCGCCCCCAGTGCGCCGAGCAGGACACTCAGGCCCAGCAGCACACCGAGCCAGATCAATAGCAGGCGGGTCGGTCTCATGGGCGTGTCATTGCCGTGGCGCCGGGACTTGGTCCAGCAGTTGCTTGAGCACCTGGTCGACTTCCAGCCCGTCGATATCCAGCTCCGGGGCAATGCGCACCCGATGGCGCAGCACTGCCAGGGCGCAGCCCTTGATGTCGTCCGGGGTAACGAACTCGCCCCCACGCAGCAAGGCCCGGGCCCGGGCGCCGCGCACCAGGGCGATGGAGGCCCGCGGGCCCGCGCCGATGGTCAGGCCCGGCCAACTGCGGGTGGTTCGGGCCAGGCGCACGGCGTAGTCGAGTACTTGTTCATCCAGCGCCAGTTCACTGGCGATCTGTTGCAACTGCAACACATCTTCGGCGTGCAGCACCGTTCGCAGGGGTTGCACGTCGAGCATGTCGGCCCGGGATGAACGGGTGACTTCGCGCACCATGTCCAGTTCCTGCTGCGCCTCGGGGTAGTCCATGCGCACCTTGAGCATGAAGCGATCCAGTTCGGCCTCGGGCAACGGGTAAGTGCCTTCCTGCTCGATGGGGTTCTGGGTGGCCAGTACCATGAACGGTTGGCCGATGGGCAGCGCCTCGCCTTCAAGGGTTACCTGGCGTTCCTGCATGGCTTCCAGCAACGCCGCCTGGGTTTTCGCCGGGGCACGGTTGATCTCGTCAGCCAACAGCAGGTTGGTAAACAACGGCCCCTTGCGCAGCTTGAACTGCTCGGTATGCAGGTCGTACACGGCATGGCCGGTCACGTCGCTGGGCATCAAATCCGGTGTGAACTGGATACGTGCGAACTCTCCACCAAAACAGCGCGCCAGGGCTCGTACCAGCAAGGTTTTGCCCAGGCCAGGAACACCTTCAAGCAGTACGTGGCCACCGGCGATCAACGCCGTGAGCACGTCATCGATCACCTGCTCCTGGCCGATGACCGCCTTGCGCAGTTCGACGCGCAAGGCCTGGGCCAGTTGGCTGGCGCGCTGAATCGGGTCTGCGGCTGGAAATTCGCTCATAGGGCATTCCTGAGGGTTTGCAGGCTAGCCACCTGGCGGCTGAAATCGGCACTGGAGAGCCGTTTTGCCGGGAGTGGGCCGAGGGCCTGGCTGATGACGAGGGAGGGTTGGCGGGTCAGGCGTTCAAGCACCCGTGATTGTTCGGCGGTGTCGAGGTGTTCGAACCCGGGGTGACGGCGCCTTGCAGTGCGTTGGATGTCGCGCTGCAAGGCGTGCAACAAGCTGTTTTGGCCGCTGCGGCGCAGCAGGAAGTCGGCACTGGCTTTCAGATGTTCCTGCAATTGCCGGCGTGCCTTGGGGGCGGGTTGCCGGATCGGGCCCTGGCGCAGGCTGGCGTGCCATAACCCGAGGGCGATCAATGCGGTGAGTGCCACCAGGGCCTGGGGGAAATAGCGCAGCAACAGGCTGAACAGATCCTCGACATCCGTGTTGAACAGCAGCGTGACCTGCGTCCCCTGGCTCAGGTACCAGAGCAGCCAGGCGTTATCGTATTGGCCAATGGCCGGGCTTTTCCACAGGTCGCTGTCGGTGACCACCGTCACACGGCCTTGCCCGAGGTTGACCTGCATCAGGTGCGTCGACTTGGCACTGTTGGCCGAGAATTGCGCCAGGTGCCTGGGGTCGGTGAGATTGAAGTCGGTGTCGAAGCTGAAATAGGCCGGGGCCGTTTCGTTGTCCACGTAGAGTTTGGTCAGGTCCGGCGTTCTCTTTTTACGCGCCGGTGCTGGCGCGTCGAACGCTTCGCTGAAGGATTGGTGTATCTGCACGCGGTCCAGCAGCAGGTCACCACTTTTGCCGCTGTCCTCATCCCACAGCGCTTCGGCGACCAGCAGCAGGTGGCCGCCAGCCCGGGTCCATTGCAGCAATTGCTCGACCTGCGGCGGGCTCATGCTACTGCGCTCGCCCAGCAACAGCAGGCTGTTGCCTTTGGGCGAAAGACTGGCCAGCCGTTCCAGGCTGTTGGCGTGTTCCACCTCCAGGCCTTGCTGGCGCAGAAAGTGTTCCGCCGCCAGGTAAGGGTTGGCGAGGGCTTCGGGCGAAGGGCCGCGGTCGACCACCTCCTGATATGGGATCGCCTTGTGCCAGGCATAAAAACCGCCTGCTGCGAGCAGGCACGCCACGAGCAGTCCGACCCACAGCAATGGCCGGTTCATTGCGCAGCTCCCGGGCCGAACAGCGCTCGCCAACGGCTGCATAGCTGTTGTTGCGCCAAGGCAGGCGGCAGGCGGTGGCCGTAGGCAAGGTTTTGCCAGTAGCGGGTCAGTTCGTCGCTGAACGCCAGCAACTGCGGTTGTTGCAGTTGGCGGATGCGCTCAAGGACCTGGCCTTCCGTGTCGGCGCTTTTCAGCGGCAGGTTGAAGTCGTGCAGCAGGCGGCTGAGCAACCCACGGTAAAGTAAGCCGAGGGCTTCCCGGGGCTGCGTTGCCCAGAGCTGTTCGGCGGTGCTGGCGATGTCTTCGGGCAGGGTATCTGCCCCCAGTTCGAGGCCGAACAACTGCGAGGGGGCGGGCTTGGCAGCCTTGGGCTTGCGGGGGCTGCGACGGCTGACAAAGGCATGCAGCCAGTCGCGATAGCGCCAGATCACCAGTGCCAGGCCACCCACCAGCAATCCCCAGAGCAGCACTTCAAGGCCCTTCGCGATGTGCTTGAACGAATCGCTGTTGAGGTTTTTCAGCAATGCTTCCAGCCAGGCTGGCAACTTGCCTTCACCTTTCGGTTTGTTTTTGTCCGCCGCTTTTTCTTCGCCGAAGCGGTAGCGGGTGACGGTCTCGGCGTTTTTGAACGGTGGCTGCTCCAGCAGCGCCTTGATCGACTGACTGGCCGATTGTGTACTCAGGGGCTTTGGGGGCGCCGGTTCATCGGCCCATGCCGATGGGGGCGCCGGAACCAGCATCAGCCCGATCACCAGCAGCAGTACCGGCGCCACGCCGCTCAGGCGCTGGCGCAGCCGGCGGAATACCAGTTCCAGGTCCCAGGCTTCCAGCAGGGTACGGCGGTTCAGGTACAGGCTGAAACCGCAGGCGACATAGATAGGCTCCCAGAACACCAGGATCAGCGCATAGAAGGCGTTGGTCAGGTGTTCCAGCCAGAGCCAGTCGTGCCCTGCGGTGAGCACCAGCTGTTGCCAGTCCCAATCCCGCTCGACCTCCTGGGGCAGGAAAAAATAGAACACGGCCATCAACCCGAACCACAGGGCGATTTCCAGGTGTACCCCGATCAGGGTCAGCCAGCGCGCAGCGCCGGCGTTGCGTTGTTGCAGTACACCAAGACGTTGTTGGCGCGCCTGGCCTTTCAGGCCTTCGAGCTGGACCACCGGCATCACGAAGCTGCGGCTCAGGCTGAAACGTCGCCAGGTCAGGCTGGCCAGCAGTTGGCCCTTGAGCAGGCGTGGCGAGTGACGCAGGGCTTGTTTCAGGCTGGGTGTTTCGCCGAACAGGGCCTTGGACAGGATATACAGTGGCAGGCGGTCGAATGCCGGTTTCAACCACCAGAACAGTAACAGCGCGGTGGAGGGATGATTCCACAGCAGCACGCTGAGCAACGCGAAGATCGGTAAACTCACGAGGGCCCAACTGCTCATCAGCAGCAGCCGATGTTCGCGGGCCAGCAGGATGCCGAGGTCCATGGCTTCCCACGAGGTACGCGGGCGGATCACGACGCTGGCATCACTCAGGCGCATGGCGGTTCCGTCCGGCAAACAGCAGGTAGGCGGCCATCAGCAACCAGAGGGCGGCGCCCACCAGGTACTTGATCCACGGCGCCACCGCCGTGGTGGAAGACCAGTACGCCTCGATAAACGCGGCGATCAGCAGGAACACCATCACACCGCAAATCATTTGCACGCTTTTACGCGCGGCCAGTCGCAGGGATTCACCTCTCGTCAGTTGCCCCGGCGCAATCAAGGACCACCCCAGTTGCAGGCCGGCCGCGCCAGCCAGGGCGATGGCACTGAGTTCGAAGGCGCCGTGGCCAATCACGAATGACCAGAAGGTCTGGCCGTAGCCGATTTGTGTCAGGTGCCCGGCAACGGCACCAATGATCAGGCCATTGAAGAACAGGAAAAACACGCTGCCCAGGCCGAACAACAGCCCGGCGGCAAAGGTCTGGAACGCGATGCCGATGTTGTGCATCACGTAGTAGCCAAACATCATCCAGTCTTCGCTGGAGGCACGTTCGGCTGCCCGGCCCAGGCGGCTGGCATCCGGGTCGTACATGCTTTGCATCTCAGCCACTTGTTGGGGGCTGACGATGCTGTAGATCAGGTCTGGGTACAGGTACACCAGCAACGCGATGCCCATCAGGCTGCCAAAGAACAGCAGGCTGGCGACCAACACGAATGGCCATTGCGCGCGAACCAGCCTGGGGAAGTCGGCCAGCAGGAAGCTCAGTACATTTGCGCTCAACTGGCTGCGATGCCGATACAGCTGTTGATGGCCGCGCAAGGCAAGCTGCTGCAATGGATCAACCAGATAACTGCTGTAGCCACGTTCCTGGGCCAGCGCCAGATGCTGGCACAACTGCCGGTACTGATGAGGGAAGTCGGTGAAGTCAGCGCGCTTGGCTTTGCCCTTTTCAAGCTGTGTCAGTTGCGTGGCAAAGGCTTGCCATTGTGCCTGGTGGCGGCTTTCGAAAAGACTCTGCTTCATGCTGGCCCCAACAATCCACGAGCCACGCCGTTCAGTTCCGCGACGGCGCGGGCAGGGGAGACCTGCAGGGGAGTGGCCAGGATCGCGGCCAGTTCGTTGACTCGTTCGGCGGACAGTTCGCCCTGGCGTTCGGCGAAGCTGAGAATCGCCCGTTGTTCGTTCAGCTCCAGGGCGAACGGCAGACGCAGCGCCGGGGCTTGCGGCACTTGCGGACGGGAAAGTGGTTGTTCGCGATAGATCACCAGGGTCCCGGCCGCCAGGTCACCCAGGCGTTTGAAGTTGGGGTGTTGCAGGCAACTGATGGCGCCGAGGAAGTAGCCGAACGGCAACATGTCGACAAAGCGCAGCAGGTTGCGGATCAGCGAGGCGGACCAGCCGATGGGCGTACCGTCGTCCTGCACCACCCGCAAGCCCATGATCTGCTTGCCGGGTGAGCAGCCCTGGTTGAGCACTTCGAACAGCACCATGTACCACCAACTGACGAGGAACAGCAGCAGCGAGCCCAGGCCGATGCCCAGGTTTCCGAGAAACGCCAGGGCGATGAACAGGATGCCGAGAATCAGGCCGCGCAACCCCAGGTCGAACGCAAATGCTAGCGAGCGGACCAGCGGGCCGGCCGGGCGCAGGGGCAGGTCGATGCCCTCCGGGGTCTCGATCTGGTAGCGGGTATCCAGTGGCGCTGATGGCATCGCGGTCCTTGGCAGTGCGGCGCTGGCGCCTGGGCGGCAGCGGCGGGGTTGGAAAGACGGATGCTAGCAGTGTCGACGGTGGAAGCAACCACTCAACGATTTACTGAATGTTTGTACAGTGAACACAGCGCTGGCCCCCGGTGCCGTCAAGCGCCTAGACTTTGCCGGTCTTCAGCACAGGAATAGCCCGTGACCACCATTTTCTGGTACGACTATGAAACCACCGGCATCAACCCGCGTACCGACCGCCCACTGCAGGTAGCCGGCATTCGCACTGACCTTGAACTCAACGAAGTCGGGGCGCCGGTCAATCTTTATTGCCAGCCCAGCGACGATATCCTGCCGCACCCGGCGGCGTGCGCGATTACCGGCATCACGCCCGGGGTGCTGGCGGAAAAAGGCCTGGCCGAAGCCGACTTCATGACCCGGGTACACGCCGAACTGGCCGCCCCGGGCACCTGCGGGGCGGGCTACAACACCTTGCGTTTTGACGACGAGATGACGCGCTACAGTCTGTACCGCAACTTTTTTGATCCCTATGCCCGAGAGTGGCAGGGCGGTAACAGCCGCTGGGACCTGATCGACGTAGTTCGCACCGCCTACGCCCTGCGCCCGGACGGGATCGTCTGGCCGGAACAGGACGGGCGCGTCACCCTCAAGCTTGAGCGGTTGACGGCCGCCAACGGCATCGACCACGGCCAGGCCCACGACGCCTTGTCCGATGTGCGCGCCACCATCGCCCTGGCGCGGTTGATCCGCGAGAAGCAACCCAAGCTCTATGACTGGCTGTTTCAACTGCGCAGCAAGCAACGGGTGATGGACCAGATTCGTTTGTTGCAGCCGATGGTGCACATTTCCGGTCGCTTTTCTGCCGAGCGTCATTACCTGGGCGTGGTGTTGCCGCTGGCCTGGCATCCGCGCAATCGCAATGCGTTGATCGTCTGTGACCTTGGGCTCGATCCCCAAGGGCTGTTGGACGAGGATGCCGATACCTTGCGCCGGCGCTTATATACCCGTCGTGATGACCTTGCCGAAGGTGAGTTGCCGGTACCGCTCAAATTGTTGCACATCAATCGCTGCCCGGTAGTCGCACCGTTGAGTGTGCTTCGGTCACAAGACCGCGAGCGTCTGCAACTGGATATGGATGAGTGTGAGGCGCGGGCCCTGCGGCTAAGCGACGCACAGGAACTATGGCGCGATAAATTAGCGCTGGTTTATGCCGAGGAAGATTTTGCGCCAAGCGCTGATCCCGAGCAGCAGCTATACGATGGTTTTATCGGGGATCGTGATCGACGTTTATGTGAGCAAGTGAGAGTCGCCGAGCCTGCGCAACTAGCGCGCCAGCAATGGCCTTTCGATGATGAGCGTTTACCTGAATTATTATTTCGCTATCGCGCGCGTAACTTCCCTGACACCTTGGATAGTGAGGAGCAACAACGCTGGAGAGTTTTCTGTCAGCAACGTTTGTCAGACCCTCAATGGGGGGCGCCAAACACCCTTGAAGCTTTTAAACAGGCACGTCTTGAGTTGGCTGTTAGTGCTACACCGTTTCAGCAGCAGGTGCTTGATGAGTGGCAGGAGTATGTTGACTCTTTAGCCGCACGAATGAGCCTGTAATCGGTACGCCGGTAAAATACGGACAATAAAAAACGCCAGCTAGCTGGCGTTTTTTATTGCGTTGCGTATCACGCGGCGTCCTGGTGAGGCTTAGCCCAGCAGGGTAGCCCAGCCTTCAACCACGTCGCCGCCCCACTTGGCTTTCCACTCTTTCAGCGTCTTGTGGTTGCCACCTTTGGTTTCAATCACTTCGCCGTTATGCGGGTTTTTGTATTGTTTAACCTTACGTGCACGCTTGGTGCCGGTAGTTTTTACGGCACCACGTGGAGCCTTAACTTTCGACTCTGGATCCAGCAGCGCGATGATGTCACGCAGGGATTTGGAGTATTCGCCCATCAGGGTGCGCAATTTGCCTTCGAATTCCAGTTCGGTTTGCAGTTTGTCGTCTTGGGACAGATTCTTCAAACGGGCTTGCAGCTCTTTGATAGCTTCTTCGGTGGCACGGTATTCGTTGATCAGGGACATGGTGACTACCTTATGTAGGGCGCTGGGTGAAAGGGGATAGTGGCCCAATAATAGTCAGACAGTTTGCTCAAGTAAACATTTAAGGCCGCATTTATGTAATTTACTTTGGTTGTTTGTGGCAAAAGGGTGGAATTGAGTTAATTAGTAAGGGTCAAGGCCTAAAGATACTCTCGTTAAGTCCTGGCTTACTGGCTGAGTCCATGGGATAGCACACATATAATGGGTAAAACCTTACGTTATTAAGGGGCAGGGCGGGCTCGCGTGATCAGAATAAGCGTAGAGGAATACTGCAGTTTTTGTGCGCAATCGCTAGAATGGCGGCCTTTGTGAAGTTCTGGAGTTTCCCCCTAATGCGCACTTTTCGGCTGGTGATTGCTTGCCCGGACCGGGTTGGCATCGTTGCCAAGGTCAGTAACTTTCTGGCTTCCCATAACGGCTGGATCACCGAAGCGAGCCATCACTCGGACAATCTCAGCGGCTGGTTCTTCATGCGTCACGAAATTCGTGCCGATACGCTGCCCTTTGGTCTAGAGGCATTTCGCGAGGCATTTGCGCCGATCGCTGAAGAGTTCTCGATGACCTGGCGCATCACCGACACGGAACAGAAAAAGCGCGTGGTCCTGATGGCCAGCCGTGAGTCCCACTGCCTGGCAGACTTGCTGCACCGCTGGCACAGCGACGAGCTGGACTGTGAAATTTCCTGCGTGATTTCCAACCATGACGACCTGCGCAGCATGGTCGAGTGGCACGGCATCCCTTACTACCATGTCCCGGTCAACCCGCAGGACAAGGAGCCGGCTTTCGCCGAGGTCTCGCGCCTGGTCAAGCACCACGACGCAGACGTCGTGGTGCTGGCGCGCTACATGCAGATCCTGCCGCCGGAACTGTGCAGTGAGTACGCCGGCAAGGTGATCAACATTCACCACAGTTTCCTGCCGTCGTTTGTGGGCGCCAAGCCGTATCATCAAGCGTCCCTGCGCGGTGTAAAGCTGATCGGCGCTACGTGCCACTACGTCACCGAAGAGTTGGACGCAGGTCCGATCATCGAACAGGACGTTGTGCGTGTCAGCCATAGCGACAGCATCGAAGACATGGTCCGTTTTGGCCGTGACGTCGAGAAGATGGTGCTGGCCCGCGGCCTGCGCTATCACCTGGAAGACCGGGTGCTGGTGCACGGCAACAAGACGGTCGTGTTCTGATCGACGTGTTCTGATTGAAGAATGAGGGGCCTGGGCGTTAAATCGCTACAGGCCCTTTTTTTGGGCCACGGGAGAGGATTGGAGAATGAGCGATCCACTTGATAAAGCCACGTCCAAAGCCCCTGCGACGCTGGGAGAGGGTTGTTTGAGTCGATATGACCCGGATGACTTGAGCAGTGAAGACGGCACCGAGTTTCCAGGCGCCGCCGAGTTGTGGGAACAACTGCAGGACACGTCCGAATCGCCGGAAGAAAAGGCGTCAGCCCCTGCACAAGGCCGCCACTGACGCCGTTGCATCAGATCCGGAAACTGCCCACCAGTTGTTTCAAGCGCGCTGCCTGCTGTTCCAGGTCGGAACAGGCGCGCAACGTCGATTGCAGGTTCTCCACACCTTCCTGATTGAGGGTGTTGATCTCGGTGATGTCCATGTTGATCGACTCCACCACCGAGGTCTGTTCCTCGGTAGCGGTGGCCACCGACTGGTTCATCCCGTCAATCTCGCCGATGCGCTGGGTCACGCTGTTCAGGCGCTCGCCCGCCAGGTTGGCGATTTCCACGCTGTCCTGACTGTGACGCTGGCTTTCGCTCATGGTGCTGACCGAATCCCGCGCGCCCACTTGCAGTTCCTCGATCATCTTCTGCACTTGCTGCGCCGATTCCTGGGTGCGGTGTGCCAGGTTGCGCACTTCATCGGCCACTACCGCGAACCCGCGACCGGCTTCCCCGGCCCGTGCGGCTTCAATCGCCGCGTTGAGGGCCAACAGGTTGGTTTGCTGGGAAATGCTGGTGATCACTTCCAGGATCTGCCCGATGTTCACCGTCTTGCTGTTAAGCGCTTCGATATTGGTGCTGGAGGCGCTGATCATCTGCGACAACTGGTTCATCGCCTTGATATTGCGCTCCACCACCTGCTGCCCGTCTTCGGCCAGTTGTCGGGCATCGCTGGCCTGGTTGGAGGCCTGTGCGGCGTTGCGGGCGATTTCCTGGGCGGCGGCCCCCAGTTCGTTGATGGCGGCGGCGACGCTGTTGGTGCGGTTGGCCTGCTCGTCGGAATTAACCATCGAGGAGTTGGAGGCGCTGACCACCCGCAGGGCCACTTCATTGACGTGCTCGGTGGCCGAGGACACTTCGCGAATCGAGGTGTGAATCCGCTCCACGAAGCGATTGAACGCGGTACCGAGCACGCCGAATTCGTCGTGGTTCTGGATGGTCAGGCGGCGGGTCAGGTCACCTTCGCCGTCGGCGATGTCTTCCATGGCTCGGGTCATGACGTGCAATGGCTGCAGGAGGATGCGGATCAGCATGCCCAGCAGGGCGATGATGATCACCACCGCAATGATCGTGGCAATGATCGCCGAGGTGCGGAACTCACTGAGCATGGCGAAGGATTTATCTTTATCCACCGACAGGCCGAGGTACCAGTTCACCGAGGGGAGGCCCTTGATCGGGGTAAAGGTGACGATGCGGGTTTTGCCGTCGACTTCGACTTCACTGAAATCGCTGCTGATCTTCGGGGTGTTTTTTGGATAGACGTCAGCCAGGGCTTTCATCACCAGGCTTTTGTCCGGGTGCACCAGCACTTTGCCGTCGGCGCTGACCAGGAAGGCATACCCCATGCCGCCGAAGTTCAGGGCACCGATGTTGTCCACCAGGGTTTGCAGGCTCAGGTCGCCGCCCACCACGCCAACACTCTGCCCGGCTTTGCTGCTGGGGGTGGCAATGGAGATGATTAACTGGCCGGTAGCCGCGTCAATGTAGGGTTCGGTCAGGGTGGAGCCGTTGCTGCCCTGTGCGCCCTTGTACCAGGGGCGTACACGCGGGTCGAAGCCGTCGGGCATCTTGGTGTCGGGGCGGATCACGAAACCGCCTTTGCTGTCGCCCAGGTAGGTGGCCATGAACGAAGACGTCAGGGCTTTCTGTTCCAGCAGGTTGGCGACGTTAATTGAATCCGGGTTGATGGCGATGTTCTGCGCGGCGCTTTCGATCAACACAATGCGCCCGGCGAGCCAGGTCTGGATATTGCTGGCGGTGACATCACCCATTTCATGCAGGTAATTGTTCAGATCGTCGCGAATCGCATTACGCTGCAAGTAGTCGTTGTAGAGGGTGAACAACGCAAAGGCGGCAATGACGATAAGAGCGGCGGCAAGCAGGATTTTATGGCTGAAACGCAGATTTTTATTCATGGCTTGTGGGGTCCGCTATGGTCTTAATATCCGATGCACGTCCTTTTGGGGCGCGCAAAATGGCTGCGTCAAAAAAAGTGTGATATTTCCATCTGCTCCTGCAGGAATTATCCGGCCCGTTTTTTCTAAGACTTTCTGGGTCTCTCGCTTCAACTGTATCGACCACGGCGTGCTAAAGATTAACCATGGGTGACAAAATGCCTGACTCCACGCAACTCATTATTGGTGCAGATCTTCAAGGTCAGCCGATCGCCCAGTCGATGCGCCTGGCCAACCGCCACGGCCTGATCGCGGGTGCCACCGGTACCGGCAAGACCGTCACGTTGCAGCGCCTGGCGGAAGCCTTCAGCGATGCCGGCGTCGCGGTATTTGCCGCCGACATCAAGGGCGACCTGTGTGGCCTGGGCGCTGCGGCCAACCCTCAAGGCAAGGTCGCCGAGCGGATTGCCGGCATGCCTTTCCTTAATTACGCGCCCAAGGCTTATCCGGTGACGTTGTGGGATATCCACGGCCAGTCCGGTCATCCGCTGCGTACCACCATGAGTGAAATGGGCCCGCTGTTGCTCGGCAGCCTGTTGGAGCTCACCGACAGCCAACAATCAGCGCTTTATGCGGCCTTTAAGGTGGCCGACCGCGAAGGCCTGTTGCTGCTGGATCTGAAGGACCTCAAGGCGCTGCTGAACCATTTGCGCTACCACCCGGAATTGCTGGGGGAAGACGCGGCCTTGATGACCACGGGTTCCAGCCAGGCGCTGTTACGGCGCCTGGCGGTGCTGGAGCAGCAGGGGGCCGAAGCGTTGTTCGGCGAGCCGGCGTTGCAACTGGAAGATATCCTGCAGCCCGCCAGTGACGGGCGCGGTCGTATTCACCTGTTGGACGCCAGCCGGCTGGTGCATGAGGCACCGAAGGTGTACGCGACCTTCCTGCTCTGGCTGCTGGCCGAACTGTTTGAGCAACTACCGGAGCGCGGCGATGCCGACAAGCCGTTGCTGGCGCTGTTTTTCGATGAGGCGCATCTGTTGTTCGCCGATACGCCAAAAGCCCTGCAGGATCGCCTGGAACAAGTGGTGCGGCTGATTCGTTCGAAAGGGGTCGGTGTGTATTTCGTCACCCAGTCTCCGGGAGACCTGCCGGACACGGTACTGGCGCAACTGGGCTTGCGCATCCAGCACGGCCTGCGGGCGTTCACTACCAAAGAGCAGAAATCCCTGCGAGCCGTGGCCGATGGCTTCCGTCCCAACCCGGCGTTTGATGCGCTGGCGGTGCTGACCGAATTGGGTACGGGTGAGGCGCTGGTGGGAACCTTGCAGGAAAAGGGGACGCCCGAGGTAGTCCAACGCGTGCTGGTGGCGCCGCCGCAATCGCGGATCGGGCCATTGAGCGAAGCCGAGCGGGCGGCGTTGATTGCCGCTTCGCCGTTGCTGGGGCGCTATGACAAACCGATTGACCGGGAGTCGGCGTACGAAGTGTTAATGGCGCGCAAGGACCTGGGGCCGCAACAGGAGGCGACGCCCGCCGCTGAAGAACCGAGCTTCACCGACAAGGCCGGTGCGTTCCTGGGGACTACGGCAGGCAAGGCACTGAAATCGGCGATGCAACAGGCGGCCAATCAGATGGGCCGGCAATTGGTGCGCGGGTTACTGGGGTCGTTGTTGGGTGGCAGCAAACGTAAATAACGATGCGATCAAATGTGGGAGCGGGTTCTGCGCCGGGTCTCAGGTTTTGGGCTTGGCGTGAGCGGCCAGCCGCTCCAGTGCTGCGCGCAAATTCGGGTCGGTAATTCCGTCTGCCGTGGCCTGAATGGTTTCGGCCGCAACCTCCGACAGATCCATTGTGTGCCCCGCCGCACCTTGCTGCACGGTCGGCGGTTGTACCTTGAACTGAATGCGCGTCAGGCTGGCGAATTCATCGAAAGCCATTAATTGGCGCTGCAAACGTTTTTGCTGATAGCGCAGGCGCGTCGCCCAATGGCCGTCGGTGACGATCAGCAGCAGATTGCCTTCACGCCACGAAGCCACATGGCAGTGTTCGCGGGCGGCGGGTTGCAGTTGGCTTTCTACCAGGCGTTGCAGATGACCAAGGCGTTGCGCATGGCCGAAGATGGCTTTTAAAGGCTTGGCTTCGCGAAGCAACACGGCGGGAGCTCGAGCCGTAAGAGGGCGAAATGCCATGACTAGACACCTTAAGTAACAGAGCTGCCATGGTAGCAGAAAGCGTCTGCACCGCTGCGGCCATTGCATTACCGGCAGTTTATCCATTAAATCAATGAGTAACTTATTGCCTGAATGGGTTGAAGTTCAGCAAAAAGCCCTTATTTTAAACAAGCCCTCTAAGAGCGCCGTGCCAGCATCGTGGAATAACGCCACTTTCCTCACCCACGTTTCCGGGTAGAATGCTCGTTCGCATGCGGCCATGAGGGCTGCTCGGGCGACTCACGGGGCGCCCTCCATCCCTATGTGTGGAAGAACCTGCCGATATGTTTGCGCCTTTGTTAAAGAAACTTTTTGGAAGCAAGAATGAGCGCGAAGTCAAACGCATGCTCAAGACGGTGCAGCTGGTCAATGCCTTCGAAGAGCAGATGGTTGCCCTTTCGGACGAGCAATTGCGCGCCAAGACCGAAGAGTTCAAGGCCCGCATAGCCAAAGGTGAAACCCTCGACAAGCTGCTTCCCGAAGCCTTTGCGGTCGCCCGCGAAGCCGGTAAGCGTGTCATGGGCATGCGCCACTTCGACGTTCAGTTGATCGGCGGCATGACCTTGCATGAAGGCATGATTGCCGAAATGCGTACCGGTGAAGGCAAGACCCTGGTGGCAACCCTGGGCGTTTACCTCAACGCGCTGTCCGGCAAGGGCGTGCACGTTGTGACAGTGAACGACTACCTGGCTCGCCGGGACGCCAACTGGATGCGTCCGCTGTATGAATTCCTCGGCCTGACGGTCGGCGTTGTCACGCCGTTCCAGCCGCCGGAAGAGAAGCGCGCCGCCTACGCTGCCGACATCACCTACGGTACCAACAACGAATTCGGTTTCGACTACCTGCGCGACAACATGGCGTTCAGCATGGAAGAAAAATTCCAGCGCGAACTCAATTTTGCCGTGATCGACGAAGTCGACTCCATCCTGATCGACGAAGCCCGTACCCCGCTGATCATCTCCGGTCAGGCCGAGGACAGCTCGCGCCTGTATACCGAAATCAACAAGCTGATCCCGCGCCTTGAGCAACATATCGAGGAAGTGGAAGGCGTGGTGACCAAAGAAGGTCACTTCACCATCGACGAAAAGACCCGCCAGGTCGAGCTCAACGAAGCCGGTCACCAGTTCGTCGAAGACATGCTCACCCAGATCGGCCTGCTGGCCGAAGGCGAGAGCCTGTACTCGGCGCACAACCTGGGCCTGTTGACCCACGTGTATGCCGGCCTGCGCGCTCACAAGCTGTTCCATCGCAACGTTGAATACATCGTGCAGGACGGCCAGGTCGTACTGGTCGACGAACACACCGGTCGTACCATGCCGGGTCGCCGTTTGTCGGAAGGCCTGCACCAGGCGATCGAAGCCAAGGAGGCCCTGAACATCCAGGCTGAAAGCCAGACCCTGGCCTCGACCACCTTCCAGAACTACTTCCGTCTGTACAACAAGCTGTCCGGCATGACCGGTACAGCCGACACCGAAGCGTTCGAATTCCACCAGATCTACGGTCTGTCGGTGATGGTTATCCCGCCGAACAAGCCACTGGCGCGTAAAGACTTCAACGACCTGGTGTTCCTGACCGCCGAAGAGAAATACGCTGCAATCGTCGCCGACATCAAGGAATGCATGGCCCAGGGCCGTCCGGTGCTGGTGGGTACCGCTACCATCGAAACTTCCGAGCACATGTCCAGCTTGCTGGCCAAGGAAGGCATCGAGCACAAGGTCCTCAACGCCAAGTTCCACGAAAAAGAAGCCGAGATCATTGCCCAGGCCGGTCGCCCGGGCGCACTGACCATCGCCACCAACATGGCCGGTCGTGGTACCGACATCCTGTTGGGCGGTAACTGGGAAGTGGAAGTCGCCTCCCTGGACAACCCGACTCCTGAGCAGATCGCGCAGATCAAGGCCGACTGGCAAAAGCGCCACCAACAAGTGCTGGAGTCCGGCGGCTTGCAGGTGATCGCGTCCGAGCGTCACGAATCGCGCCGTATCGACAACCAGCTGCGTGGTCGTGCCGGTCGTCAGGGTGACGCCGGCTCCAGCCGTTTCTACCTGTCCCTGGAAGACAGCCTGATGCGCATCTTCGCCTCGGATCGGGTGAAGAACTTCATGAAAGCCCTGGGCATGCAGTCCGGTGAAGCGATTGAGCACCGCATGGTGACCAATGCCATCGAGAAGGCCCAGCGCAAGGTAGAAGGCCGTAACTTCGACATTCGTAAGCAGCTGCTCGAGTTCGATGACGTCAACAACGAACAGCGTAAAGTGATTTATCACATGCGTAACAGTTTGTTGGCCGCCACCAACATCGGCGAGACCATTGCCGATTTCCGCCAGGACGTGCTCAACGCCACCGTCAGTGCACACATTCCGCCACAGTCCTTGCCTGAGCAGTGGGATGTTGCCGGTCTGGAAGCCGCGTTGAAGAGCGACTTCGGTGTCGATTTGCCGGTCCAGCAATGGCTCGACGAAGACGACCACCTGTACGAAGAAACCCTGCGCGAGAAGCTCATGACCGAGCTGCTGGCCGCTTACAACGAAAAAGAAGAGCAGGCGAGTGCCGAAGCACTGCGCACCTTCGAGAAGCAAATCGTACTGCGCGTGCTGGACGACCTGTGGAAAGACCACCTGTCGACCATGGACCACCTGCGTCACGGCATCCACCTGCGTGGCTACGCCCAGAAGAACCCGAAGCAGGAGTACAAGCGCGAGTCGTTCACGCTGTTCTCCGAGCTGCTGGATTCGATCAAGCGCGATTCGATTCGTGTGCTGTCCCACGTTCAGGTGCGTCGCGAAGACCCGATCGAGGAAGAAGCCCGCCTGCGTCAGGAAGCCGAGGCACTGGCTGCGCGCATGCAGTTCCAGCACGACGAAGCGCCTGGCCTTGAGGCGCCGGAAGTCTTGGGTGAAGAGGTCGATGTGGCCCTGGCTCAAGCTCCGGTGCGCAATGAGCAGAAGCTGGGTCGCAATGAACTGTGCTGGTGCGGTTCGGGCAAGAAGTTCAAACACTGCCACGGCGAAATCAACTAAGATTTTCGCCTGACGCTGCAACACCCCGCGCCGCGACCGGCATCAGCCGTCGCGGCGTTTTGCCATTTTGTCACCGTCGAGAGCGACGGGTCACACATCCACTATTTTTAGGAGCGCATTCATGGCTGTTGGTCTTGGTCCTTTGCCCACGTTGCACCCGGTTGCCGGTTTTGAACTCGGTATTGCTTCGGCCGGCATCAAACGCCCGGGGCGCAAGGATGTGGTGGTGATGCGCTGTGCCGAAGGCTCGACCGTCGCGGGTGTGTTCACCCTGAACGCGTTCTGCGCGGCTCCGGTGATTTTGGCCAAGCAGCGGGTTGAAGGCCCGGTGCGTTACCTGCTGACCAACACTGGCAATGCCAACGCCGGCACCGGCGAGCCTGGCCTGGCCGCTGCTGCCCGTACCTGCGCCAAGCTGGCAGAACTGACTGGCGTTGATGCCAACCAGGTGCTGCCGTACTCCACCGGCGTGATCGGTGAGCCGTTGCCGGTCGAGAAAATCGAAGGCGCGTTGCAAGCCGCACTGGATGACTTGTCGGTGGATAACTGGGCGGCTGCGGCCACCGGCATCATGACCACTGACACCCTGCCCAAAGGCGCGAGCCGCCAGTTTGTGCACGAAGGCGTCACCGTGACCGTCACCGGCATCAGCAAAGGCGCCGGCATGATCCGCCCGAACATGGCGACCATGCTCGGCTACATCGCCACCGACGCCAAAGTCTCCCGCGATGTGCTGCAAAACCTGATGCTCGACGGTGCCAACAAGTCGTTCAACCGCATCACCATCGACGGCGATACCTCGACCAACGATTGCTGCATGTTGATCGCCACCGGCCAGGCCGACCTGCCGGAAATCACCTCGTCCAACGGCGCGTATTTCGCAGCGTTGAAGCAGGCCGTGTTCGAAGTGTGCATGGACGTGGCCCAGGCCATCGTGCGTGACGGTGAAGGCGCCACCAAGTTTGTGACGGTTGAAGTCAACGGCGGCGGCAATCACCAGGAATGCCTGGATGTGGGCTACACCGTGGCCCACTCGCCGCTGATCAAGACTGCACTGTTTGCCTCCGACCCGAACTGGGGCCGTATCCTGGCCGCTGTGGGCCGTGCCGGTGTGCCGGACCTGGACGTGAGCAAGATCGATGTATTCCTTGGCGAGGTGTGCATCGCCAGCCGTGGCGCCCGGGCCGAGACCTACACCGAAGCCCAGGGTTCTGCGGTGATGCAGCGGGAAGAAATCACCATCCGTATCGAACTGGGTCGCGGTGAGTGCAGCGAAACCATCTGGACCACCGACCTGTCCCACGAGTACGTGAAGATCAACGCGGAATACCGCACCTGATACCAGGCAGGTCTTCAAACCGATTCAGAGGAAATAGTGCGGTGAAACGAGTTCATGTAGCAGCAGCGGTCATCCGGGGTGTCGACGGCAGGATTCTGCTGGCGCGCCGCGCCGATACCCAGCATCAGGGCGGCCTCTGGGAGTTTCCCGGTGGCAAGGTGGAGGCCGATGAATCGGTCGCTACTGCGCTGTCCCGTGAATTGCAGGAAGAGCTGGGTATCCAGGTGACGGCGGCTCGCCCGCTGATCAAGGTGCAGCATGATTACCCGGACAAACAGGTGTTACTGGATGTCTGGGAGGTCTCGGCCTTTACTGGCGAGCCCCACGGTGCCGAAGGACAACCCCTTGAATGGGTGTCCCAACGGGACCTGCCGAACTATGAGTTTCCGGCGGCCAATGCGCCGATCGTGGCGGCGGCGCGTTTGCCGACTGAATACCTGATCACTCCCGGTGAGCTGGAAACCCCGACCCTGCTGCGTGGCATTCAAAAGGCCATCGCGGGCGGCATCAAACTGGTTCAGCTGCGTGCCCCCAACGGTTACGACCCCAAGTACCGTGACCTGGCGGTGGACGCCGTGGGCCTGTGTGCGGGCAAGGCGCAACTGATGCTCAAGGGGCCGTTTGAATGGCTGGGGGATTTTCCCGCGGCCGGCTGGCATATGACCTCGGCGCAACTGCGCAAGTACGCCAGCAAGGGACGTCCTTTGCCGAAGGATCGCTGGTTGGCGGCGTCTTGCCACAATGCTGAGGAATTAGCCTTGGCGGAGTTGATGGACGTGGATTTCGTCACCTTGTCGCCGGTGCAGCCGACCCAGACTCATCCTGATGCCCAGCCGTTGGGCTGGGAGCAGGCGCAGCAGTTGATCAGTGGGTTCAGCAAGCCGGTGTTCTTGCTCGGTGGGGTGGGGCCTGCTGAGCGGGAAAAGGCCTGGGAGGCTGGTGCTCAAGGTGTGGCGGGGATTCGGGCGTTCTGGCCTGAGGTTTAGGCACAGCCTTGGCGAGTGGCCAGGGGAGCTGTTGTGGCGAGGGAGCTTGCTCCCGCTGGGCTGCGTAGCAGACCCAAAATATTGGGAGCGCTGCGCACTCCAGCGGGAGCAAGCTCCCTCGCCACAGGTTGCAATCGGTCAGTAAGCATCAGTGCGGCTTTGCCGCCGCCTGCCACAAGATCTCTGCAACGCCCTGGCGCTTGGCAATCACCCTGGCTGCCACAAAGAGCAGGTCCGACAGCCGGTTGATGTACGCCAACCCGACGCCTTCCAGCGGTTCCTCTGCATTCAGGTGCTGACACCGACGCTCCGCACTGCGAGCCAGGCTGCGGCACACATGAGCCTGGGCAATCAACGCCGAACCACCCGGCAGAATGAAGTTCTCCAGCGGCCCGACTTCTTCATTCCAGCGATCGATCGCCGCTTCAAGCCGGTCGACTTCCGCCGCATTCAGCGCCTTGTACACCGGCATCGCCAACTCGCCGCCCAGGTCAAACAGTCGATGCTGGCAAGGCGTCAGCACCTCGATCACATCCTTCAACGCCGGATGCTGCCCGCTCTGTTCCTCAAGACCCGCCAACAACAAACCCAACTGACTGTTCAGCGCATCGACTTCGCCAATCGCCTCGACCCGTGGATGGTCCTTGGGCACGCGGCGACCATCGCCCAGGCCGGTTTCGCCCTTGTCGCCGGTACGGGTGTAAATCTTCGACAGGCGAAAGCCCATGGTTAGCGCTCCAGTTGAGTGAGTTCGTTGGGGGGCAATTGGCTGCCCGCCAAAGGTAATCGCAGGGTGAAACAGGTGCCTTGGCCGAGGGTCGATTGGACTTCCATCTGGCCCTTGTGATTGTTGGTGATGATGAAGTACGAAACCGACAGGCCAAGCCCGGTGCCCTGGCCGATTTCCTTGGTGGTGAAGAACGGCTCAAACGTACGTTTGCGCACGCTCTCGCTCATGCCGATGCCGTTATCTTCCACCTGGATTTCCGCCCATGGCGGGTTGAGCCGGGTACGCAGGATGATACGCCCTGGCTCGCTGTCATTTTCACGCTGGTGAATCGCCTGTGCGGCGTTTTTCAGCAGGTTGAGCAGTACCTGCTCCAGTTCGTTGGCGGTGCCGGGGACCGGGCCCAGTTGTGGGTCGAACTGGCGGATGATCGCCTGGCCCTTGAAGTCGAAACCGACGATGAGGTCGAAGTCGTTGCCGGCAATTTCCACGGCCTGGTCGATCAAGGCCGGCAGGTCGCAGGGCGCCATCTGGCGGTTGCTGCGGCGGCTGAAGCTGAGCATGTGGGTGACGATTTTTGCCGCCCGGGCGCCGGCCTGCTGGATGCCGTCGAGCAATTGCGGCACTTCGCGGCTTTGCAGGTAGCGGTTGACCATGTCCAGGTCGATGCCCACCTGTTCGGCATGCTCAAGGTTTTTCGGCAGTTCGTTGGACAGGCGGCGGCGGATGTTCTGCACGTTATGCAGGATCGCCCCCAGCGGGTTGTTGATTTCGTGGGCCATGCCGGCGGCCAGGCCGCCGACCGAGAGCATCTTCTCTGACTGCACCATCATCTCTTCCAGGGACAGGCGCTGGGTGATGTCGTCGATCCGGATCACCACGCCGCGCCCGGCGCCGCCCATCAGCGGGTAGAAGGTCAGGGCATAGTGCTTGGGCTCGTCATCCTTGACCCAGGTCACTCGCTCGATCCGCTCCACGGTGTGTTGCTCCACCGTGGCCTTGATTTGCGGCAGAAAGGGTTTGAGCGGTTGGAAGGCAAGGAAGATCGGCTGGTTCAACGCCTCATCCAGACGGGTGCCGGAAAGCGCGCTGGCTTCCTGGTTCCACTGGGTGACATAGAGCTGTTCATCCAGGGCGATCAGCGCCGAGGGCATCGAGTCGATGATGCTGTTGAGGTAGTTCTGGAAGCCGGTGAGTTTTTTCTCGATCTTGCTGCGCACCTGGACTTCCAGCTCCAGCTTGCGGTTGGTGTGGCGGGTTTCTTCCGCCAGGCCCTGGGCCTGATCGTAGGCGGCCTGGGAATCATCCCGCGCGCGCTTGAGTTGCTGCTCGCGGGCTTCAATGCGCGAAAGCATGGTGTTGAAGGCTTCGGCCAGGCTGCCGATTTCGTCGTGGTTGCCGCGACCGGCGCGCAAGGCGTAGTTCTCTTCCCGGGTGACCTGACGCGACAGTTCTTCCAGTTCATGGATCGGCCGGGTAATCAGGCGCTTGATCTGTCGGGCAATCACCAGCCACAGCAGCACACTGAAAATCAGGATGCCCAGGCTGGCGGTAAAGGTCCCGGTGTAAAAGGCCACCGGCAGTTCGCTGCTGGCCACCAGCAGCAAATGCCCGGACGGTTGGCCGGCACGGGGAAGGGTGATCACCTGATTGCTGCGAAACTCGGTGGCGCGCCAGATTTCGATCTCATTGTAATTGGCTGGCAGGTGCAGGCGATTGGCATGTTGCAGTTGGGCCAGGCGCGTACCCTCACCGTCATATAAGGCTGCGGCCCGCAAGGGTGAATAGCTGGTCAGTTCATCCAGCAGGTTTTGCGCCTTGAGCGGCGAGTCCAGGGCCTGGGCCGCCAGCGACGGGTTCGACACCAGTCGACCGATGGCCTGCAAGGCCTGGGGCGCCATGCTTTCCTGGGAGATCCAGTAGGCGGCGCTGATAAAGGTCAGGTTGGCCACCAGCAAGACGGTGGTCAACAGGACCAGCAGGGCCGCCAGCAGTTTTTGCCCAACCGGTAGATTTTCGAGACGCTGGCGCAGTGGCATCAAGGTTTTCGCTGCAAAGGAACAAGCAGGCAGGGTAGCGCGTGCTTCAGTCGCTGGGCAATCCGCGTGCAGACAGTTGCTGTACCAGGCGGACCTGTAGTTGTTGCAGGTGCGGCAAGGTCAGGTGGTGACGTGCGGCCGCTTGGCAGGCATAGCCCAGCAAGTAGCTGATTTCGGTGCGCCGGGCATTGGCCACGTCCTGGTACATCGATGAGTAATTGGCCGCCGTGGCCTGGATCACCCGTTCCACTTCGCTCTGCAAACCCTGCGCGGCGGCGGGTTGGCCGCAGCATTCCAGCAGTTCGGCGAGTTCGGCGCACAGGGTGGCCACTTCGCACTGATGGCCTTGCAGTTCCCCATTGCGGCATTCGTAGAGCACGGTCAGCGGGTTGATGGCGCAGTTCAGGGCCAGTTTGCGCCACAGGCGGGTGAGTATGTCGGTGCTCCACGCATGGGGAATACCGGCGGCTTGCAGGTCATCCAGCCACAGCGGCGGGGTAGGGTGGCTCGCGTCCCCCAGCCAGGTGTAGCCATGGCCGGCAAACACCACCCGCCAGTCGCTTTCGCGAAACGCGCCTTCGGTGCTGGAGGCGAAGATGCAGCGTGCCTGGGGCAGTTGGGCGGCGACGGCGTCCTGGCTGCCCAGGCCGTTTTGCAGCAGGATCAGTTCGGCGTCGGGTGCCAGTCGATGTTCAAGCTGTGCGACGGCTGGTTGGGCGTCGTAGGCTTTGCACGCCACCAGCAGGCGATGAATCGGCCCAGGGCTGTCGGATGTTTCGCCGACGACTGGATAGGTGTGAGCCACGCCGTGCTCGACCAGGGTCAGGCCCTTGCCGGTCTGATAGCTCGCCAGCCGCGCGTGGTCCCGCAGGATCAGGCGCACGGGCAACCCGGCGCGGGCCAGGCGGGCAGCCCACAATGTTCCGAGGCTGCCAGCGCCGAGGACATGCCAGGTGGTCGACATCAGTTTTTACTCCGTAAGGCTGCCCGCAGTGAACGAGGCGAAAGAACCGCTATAATGCCCGGGCATTTTAGCCTGGGCGTGCTCCATCTCTACTGAGCCGCGCCCCTTTTTATTGGAGAAATTACATGCCGTCGTTCGACGTGGTATCCGAACTGGACAAACACGAAGTCACTAACGCCGTCGAGAACGCCGTCAAGGAGCTGGATCGCCGCTATGATTTGAAGGGCAAGGGCAGCTTCGAGTTCAAGGAAAAGGAGCTGACCGTCAACCTGACCGCGGAAGCCGACTTCCAGCTGGAAGCGATGATTGAGATCCTCAAGCTGTCCCTGGTCAAGCGCAAGATCGATGCGCAGTGCCTTGAAATCAAGGACGCCTATGCCTCCGGCAAGCTGATGAAGCAGGAAGCCGTGCTCAAGGAAGGCATCGACAAGGAGCTGGCGAAGAAAATCGTCGCCCACGTCAAGGACGCCAAGCTCAAGGTCCAGGCCTCCATCCAGGGCGAGCAGGTGCGTATCACCGGCAAGAAGCGTGACGACTTGCAAGAGGCCATTGCTGCCCTGCGCGCCAAGACCTTCGACATGCCGCTGCAGTTCAATAACTTCCGCGACTGATAGCACTTTGGGGAACCTGTGGGCGTTTTTGACGTCCCACGCCCCAGAACCTGCGCCCACCATTGAGCCCTACGGGGCTCAATTGTGTTCAGGGCCAACCAATAGGCCGAGCATCCGGTAAACAGGAGAATGTAGATGGACTTGAACGCTGAAGTGGATCACCTGATCAAGAGCTCGGAGTCATGGTTACCGATGATCATGGAATACGGTAGCCGATTTTTGCTGGCGGTGGTCACCCTGGCCATCGGTTGGTGGCTGATCAACGTCTTGACCCACCGAGTGGGGCGTTTGCTGGCACTGCGTAATGCGGACCTGGCGCTGCAACACTTCATTACCAACCTGGCGAACATTGCGCTCAAAGTCATGCTGGTGGTCAACGTGGCCTCGATGATCGGCGTGGCAACCACCTCGTTCGTTGCCGCGATCGGTGCCGCTACCCTGGCCATCGGCCTGGCCTTGCAAGGCAGCCTGGCGAACTTCGCCGGCGGCGTGCTGATTCTGTTGTTCCGCCCGTTCCGCATTGGTGACTGGATCGAAGCCCAGGGCACTTCCGGTACCGTCGACAGCATCCAGATTTTTCACACCGTGCTGCGCACCGGCGACAACAAGACGGTGATCATCCCAAACGGCAGCCTGTCCAACGGCCTGATCACCAACACCAACCGTCAGCCGACCCGCAAGGTAGTGTTTGATGTGGGTGTCGACTACGAAGCCGACCTGCAGAAGGCCCGCGAAGTGCTGCTGGAACTGGCCAAGGATCCACGGGTGCTGGCTGATCCGGCGCCGGCAGCGGTAGTTTCCACCCTGGGCGACAGTTCGATCACGGTATCCCTGCGAGTCTGGACCAAGACTTCGGATTATTGGGATGTGATGTTCATGTTCAATGAACTGGCACGTGACCGTTTGAAAGCCGCGGGGATTGATATTCCATTTCCGCAGCGGGTTATTCGCGTCATGCAGGAAAGTGCAGCGAAGTGACGATATGACTCGCGGACTAAACTTGGCCAATGTGTCAGGTTTGATTCGCGAGACCAAACTAGATAGTTAGCTTGCTAGTTATCGGTTGTTGAGATTAAGTTGCAATAAAAAAGCCGCTCACTTGTGAACAAGTGAGCGGCTTTTTAGTTAGAGCCGAAGCCCTAAGTCATCGTTGTAATCAAACTGGCAATTACAAGATGTTCAACGGGTAGTTTGCAATCAGGCGCAGCTCGTCGATCGACGGCGAGCCGTAGTAAACGCTATCACTGGAGCGGTAGGTAGCTTGACGCAGACGCAGGCTCAGGTCTTTAGCCGGGCCGCTCTGGATCACGTACTTGGCTTCGATGTCACGTTCCCACTCTTTGGCGTTGTTGGTCACGCCATTGTCAGCACCGCTACCGGTGACATAACGAGTCATGAAGCTCAGGCCTGGAATGCCGAAAGTGGCCATGTTCAGGTCGTAGCGAGCTTGCCAGGATTTTTCACCTTCAGCGTTGAAGTCGGAACGGGCAACGGAGTTGGCGAGGAAAATCGTGCCGCCGCCGTCTACGCCGTAACCGTAGTCACCGTCGCCTGTAACCTTCTGGTAGGCCAGGGTGAAGGTGTGAGCGTCGATGGTGTACGCGCCTTGCAAGCTGTAGGCACGGTTGTCGAGCTTGGTGGTGTTGTCTTTTTCTGCGCGCTGCAGACCAAGGCCATCACTTTTGGTGCTGTAGATGTTGAAGTCAAAGGCCAGCGACTGTTCCTTGCTCAGGGCATGGGTCCAGTTGATGTTGGCGTAGGTCTTCTTCCAGTAGTCTTCGGTTTTCGCGTAGTACAGGCTACCGGTCAGCTCTGGGGTGAACGCGTAGACGCCACCGACAAAGTTGGTTTCCTTCAGGCCCAGGCTGTCATGGTAGGTCTGGGCTTGCGCGGTGCTGGCGGTGAAGTGACCACCTTCCAGTTTCAGGCCCTTGATCTCGTTGCTGGTGATCGAGACACCTTGTGGCAGCTCTGGCAGCAGGCGGCTGTCGTCGGAAGCGAAGACAGGAGCGGTGGTGTATTGGTCGCCGATTTTCAAGACCGTGTCGGAGAAACGGAATTTAACGGCGGCGCCACCTTTGGAGTAGTCATCCTGTGCACGGCCGTCGGAGCCGTTAGGGAACAGGCCGGTACCGGCACGACCCTTGCCGCTGTCGAGCTTGACGCCCAGCAGACCGATAACGTCTACACCGACACCGATGGTGCCTTGGGTAAAGCCCGATTGGTAAAGACCATTGAAGCCCAGACCTGTTTCTTCGCGGCGGCTCTGAGTGCCCGAAGGATTGTTACGGAAGTCGCGGCTGAAATACAGCAGGCGAGTGTTGATGCTGAAAGTGCTGTCTTCAACAAAGCCCTTGGCATCGTCCTGGGAGGACGCGATTGCGAACTGCGAGGTGCCTGCTGAAACAGCCAGGGCGATCATGCTCCACTTCATCACGCGCATCGTGATTTGCTCCTTTGGTTTTAGGAAGAGTACTGCCGTCCCACCTATATTTTTGTCTGGGCGGCTCTTTCTTTTTTGTGTCGGCGCAAAGTTATATCACGCAGACATTATTGACGATACTTGCACATCTATCCTTTCAGCTTCTTTACGGGCCTGTCGTAAATTGCTAGCTCCATGTCGCAAATTCACAGTCCGCTTGTAACCGGACTGACAACTTCAATACTGTTTAAAAGCATCGAGGTGGGGGTGGGAACCTCCCTTCTCAAAGTTTTAACTCTTTCCTGAAAAAGCATTGAACCGCGGTTGTTTTCAGTCGCGAAACACCTGCTTCCTGCCGGTGCCGTTGTCGACGATGCAGGGGTGAATGCAACAAGCGTGCACAAACCGGTAACCGAATGTGATTTTTTCGTGAAAATTGTCAACGGCCTGTAAAAACCGCATAAGCACGGGCTTTTTACGCCGTTTGGTTTGGCCTTGTTGCACCTGTCGCGCTTCTCTGCGGTGGTGCATAAAACCTGCACCAGAACAAAACGTTACCGGTTCACCCCTTTCTGTGGGTAGTCGGCGGATCCCTTTGAGGCACAAATGGGTCATTTTGGTGCAGGTGTTCCTTGACTGCGTTTTGCTATGAAGTCGCTCTTCGCCCCTTGAAAGCCCTCTGGCTCAAGGTCTAGAGGGAGCGCCCGCGTCCCGACTTTGACTGTATCAGGGTACATTGGTCATTTAGCGTAGCTGAAATATTGGTGTGTCTCGAAATGGTGCGCTTTTTTTCATGACGTGCTGTTTGGGCGCGTAATTGGCCTGATGCATTCGCCGTGAAGCGCTCGGCATTCGCAGGTATGCTGGGCGCCTGAAATTTGACCCGCCGAACGGGAGTGACTGCTGTGTTCGCCTTAGATCCACGTCTTCAACAAGACACCTTGCCCATTGGGGATTTCCCCCTGTGCCGGCTGCTGCTGTCCAATGACTCGAATTACCCCTGGTTCATCCTGGTGCCGCGCATCGACGGTATCAGCGAAGTGTTTCAACTGGATGTCGCTGACCAGCAGCGGGTGTGGCAGGAAAGCACGGCGCTGGCGCAACTGCTCAATGAAGGGTTTGGCGCCGACAAGATGAATATCGGTGCCCTGGGTAACGTGGTCAGCCAACTGCACGTGCATGTAATCGTGCGCAAGCGCGATGACGCTGCCTGGCCGGCGCCGGTCTGGGGCAAGCATCCGGCGAAGCCTTACAGCGACGAGCAGGTGGCGGCGATTCGTGCACGCCTACGCGAGATCCTGCCGGCTGATTTCATGTTTCTGGAGGCTTGAGTCATGGACCTCCAAGACCGTGTGACCGATCTGGAAAGCCGCCTGGCCTTTCAGGACGACACCATTGAGACCCTCAATGACATCCTGGTCACCCAACAGCGGGCGGTCGAGCGTCTGCAGTTGCAGATGACTGCGCTGCTCAAGCGCCAGGAAGAAATGGGCGGCCAGTTCGAGTCATCCGAGGAAGAAGCGCCGCCGCCTCATTATTAATAAGGCAGGGATGAATCCCCGGGCATAAAAAAACCGCGATGCAGCCAGGCTGCATCGCGGTTTCTTTTTTTCGGGGTGCTGGATTCAGCGACGCGGCAACGCGGCGATCACATCTTCAGCTTGCAGGCCCTTGTCACGATTCATGACGGAGAACTCCACGCGCTGGCCTTCCACCAGTACGCGATGGCCTTCGCCGCGAATCGCCCGGAAGTGGACGAAGATATCGTCGCCCGAATCCCGGGAAATAAAGCCGAAGCCCTTGGAGGTGTTGAACCACTTGACGGTACCGGTATCCCGGTTGGTCATGTCGTAGCTTGGCGACGCAGCGGCCGGGGAGGAACGGTAGAAACTGATGGCCAGATGAAGAACGATGGCGACCAGTGCGATTGCCAGGCTGAGCAGGACGGCCGGGTGGCCACCGACTTCAGGCATTGGCGCCAGCAGGGTGAGGGTTTGCACGACAACAGCCAGGACCAGCAGGGCGCTGACCAGGTTTTGCAGTTGATGACGCGGGCCTTTGTTCCAGTAAGGAATGACTGGAGCCAGTGTCAGGTTAAGAAGACCAAAAAAGGTCAGGTAGAGAGCGTCAGGTTGTTGCAGGTAAGGCAGGG
The DNA here is from genome assembly GCF_020515595.1 of Pseudomonas sp. MWU16-30323. Classification (NCBI taxonomy): domain Bacteria; kingdom Pseudomonadati; phylum Pseudomonadota; class Gammaproteobacteria; order Pseudomonadales; family Pseudomonadaceae; genus Pseudomonas; species Pseudomonas sp. MWU16-30323. Next base: position 66,526 of record NZ_JAIWYM010000003.1, on the reverse strand, counting down.
TTTCTGATCGCAGGCTGGGGATAAAGGACAGCAGCAAAGCTGCAGCGCCCGTTAGCAGGTGGACGATTTTCAACATTTTGATTAACTCACGTTAAGACGGATCACGAGGAAGAGCTGACTGGCACGGTTCGCTTCTGAACAATGGGAGGCGTTGGACACGTACACGGGTATCAGCCTATGCCGCTTGCCGCGAACAAAAACGGCGGCGACACGCTGCCTATTTAACAGCAAAGCCTGTGCCTACTCAAATCAAGCATTTCGGGCTGTTGCGAGGCATGCGGCATTTCTGCGTCAAACGCTTGTCCTAGACAGGTGCGGACTTTTTCGCCAGCGGCGGATAATTTTTTCGGCAGGGCTTGAAGCTTCGCCAGCCGTGTAAACCCGCTCTGCGAGGGGCGATTTGCCGCACCTCGAGAGGGTCGGCCGGGCTGCGCAAGGCCGGCACTCTTGCTAGAGTGGTCCTGCACCTGATCAATGAATGTTTATCAATTGAAGGGGAAACACATGGCAATCGATATTGGTATCAGTGAAGAAGACCGTAAATCAATCGTTGACGGACTTTCGCGCCTGCTTTCCGATACCTATGTACTTTACCTGAAGACCCACAACTTCCATTGGAACGTAACGGGCCCGATGTTTCGCACACTGCACTTGATGTTTGAAGAGCAGTACAACGAACTGGCGCTGGCGGTGGATTCAATTGCAGAGCGTATTCGCGCCCTGGGCTTCCCCGCACCGGGTGCTTATTCGGTGTACGCACGACTTTCTTCGATCAAGGAAGAAGAGGGGGTGCCGAGTGCTGAAGACATGATCAAGCAATTGGTCGAAGGCCAGGAAGCGGTTACCCGCACGGCCCGGGGCATCTTCCCGTTGCTGGATAAAGTCAGCGATGAACCCACTGCGGACTTGCTGACCCAACGTATGCAAGTTCATGAAAAGACCGCGTGGATGTTGCGTTCCCTGCTCGAAAACAAGTAATGCCGGTGGCGGGTGGGCGTCGAGCTGACGCCCCTCGCGTGCCTGTTTTCCGGCGATTTCCCTGACCCTGCGAGCTTCCTGATACACGCGTTGGCTTGTCCTACGGCGATCGGCTCCCTGTCTTCTGGCTGCACTTGTCTTCTTGATGTTTTATAGCTCAACGGCCAACGACAACACTGATGAGTGGCCGTCAGGCAATGGAGTGTCAAGTGTATGTCACGCGGAGCAGGTAATGGAGTTATGGAAACGTGCGGGTTGCACAAGATAAAGGTAGATCCCTTTGCCAAAGGGTTCGATATGAACTTGGCCAGGCCATTATCCCGATCCGTTCGGCTTAATGGTTTTTCGACATGTTTGCGACTCGAGGAGGTGTATTGGAATATCCTCACGGAGATAGCCAGGATCAATACGTGTTCGGTCAGTGCGCTGCTCTCTTACGTGGATCGTGAAGTGCACTTGCGATATGGCGGTGTAAAGAACTTCAGCGGTCTGGTCAGGGTGGTTTGTGTGGTTCATGTATTGAAAGAGCGCCTTAATGCGCCGGGTGTCCATCCGGACCTGGCATGATCCTTGTGCCAGTCGCCAGGCTCGGGATTGCCCCGGGTCGGGCGCCTGGCAGAAGCCTGCTGCAGCCACCTATATAAAGAGCAGCGCGCCGCTACGGCTGCACGGCCTCGATTTACCAGATATAATCCCGGGCTTTGCTGCGCATGCCGGGACTTTCCCACGGGATAGAGCCAGGGCAGGGCGTGGCGCAGTAATGATCTGATCGCCGAGACATCTCCATGCCCATGTACGACTATCAATGCGCTTCCTGTGGTCATCAGTTGGAAGCCATTCAAAAGATCAGCGCAGCGCCGCTGGTCGATTGCCCTGCCTGCCAGGCTCCGGAGCTCAAGAAGATGTTGTCCATGCCGGGCTTTCGCCTGAGTGGCAACGGTTGGTACGAGACCGATTTCAAGACCGGTTCGAAGAAGAATCTGGCCGGCGGCGACAAAGCAGACTGAGTTGAACTCTACGCGCAGGCTCCTGCATTATCCGTCACCTGACTTAGCTGTACGGTGATGAGGCAGGCCTCCACCGAATTTCGAATTACGAGAAGCGAAACCACTATCATGATGCGCAGCCACTATTGCGGCCAACTGAACGAGACCCTGGAAGGTCAGGAAATCACCCTTTGCGGATGGGTTCACCGTCGCCGCGACCACGGCGGGGTGATCTTCCTCGATATCCGTGATCGTGATGGTCTGGCCCAGGTGGTGTTCGATCCGGACCGCGCCGAGAGCTTCGCCGCCGCCGACCGCGTGCGCAGCGAGTACGTCGTGAAGATCACCGGCAAGGTTCGCCTGCGTCCGGCTGGTGCCACCAACGCCAACATGGCGTCGGGCATGATCGAAGTGCTGGGTTACGAACTGGAAGTGCTGAACGAGTCGGAAACCCCGCCGTTCCCGCTGAACGAGTTCTCCGACGTTGGCGAAGAAACCCGCCTGCGTTATCGCTTCCTGGACCTGCGTCGCCCGGAAATGGCCGAGAAGCTGCGTCTGCGTTCGCGCATGACCACCAGCATCCGTCGCTTCCTGGACGAGAACGGCTTCCTCGACGTCGAGACGCCGATCCTGACCCGCGCTACTCCGGAAGGCGCCCGCGACTACCTGGTGCCGAGCCGTACCCACGCCGGTTCCTTCTTCGCCTTGCCGCAATCGCCGCAGCTCTTCAAGCAACTGCTGATGGTGGCCGGCTTCGACCGTTACTACCAGATCGCCAAATGCTTCCGTGACGAAGACCTGCGGGCCGACCGCCAGCCGGAATTCACCCAGATCGACATCGAGACCAGTTTCCTTGATGAAAAAGAGATCATGGGCATCACCGAGCAGATGATTCGCAACCTGTTCAAGGAAGTGCTGAACCTGGAGTTCGGCGAATTCCCGCACATGACCTTCGAAGAAGCCATGCGCCGTTACGGTTCCGACAAGCCAGACCTGCGTAACCCGCTGGAACTGGTTGACGTTGAAGACCAACTCAAAGACGTTGACTTCAAGGTGTTCAGCGGCCCGGCCAACGACCCGAAGTGCCGTATTGCCGCCTTGCGCGTGCCTGGCGCTGCGAGCATGCCGCGCAAGCAGATCGACGACTACACCAAGTTCGTCGGCATCTACGGTGCCAAGGGCCTGGCGTACATCAAGGTCAACGAGCGCGCCAAGGGCGTTGAAGGCCTGCAGTCGCCAATCGTCAAGAACATCCCTGAAGCCAACCTCAACGTGATCCTTGATCGTGTTGGTGCGGTCGACGGCGACATCGTGTTCTTCGGTGCCGACAAGTCGAAGATCGTCAGCGAAGCCCTGGGTGCACTGCGGATCAAGGTCGGTAACGACCTGAACCTGCTGACCTGCCAGTGGGCGCCGATGTGGGTTGTCGACTTCCCGATGTTCGAAGAGAACGACGACGGTAGCTTCAGCGCGCTGCACCACCCCTTCACCGCGCCGAAGTGCACGCCGCAAGAGCTCGAAGCCAATCCGGCTGGCGCTCTGTCCCGTGCCTACGACATGGTACTCAACGGCACCGAGCTGGGTGGCGGTTCGATCCGTATCCACCGCAAGGAAATGCAGCAATCGGTCTTCCGCCTGCTGGGCATCAACGAAGATGAGCAGCAAGAGAAGTTCGGCTTCCTGCTCGACGCCCTGAAATACGGCGCGCCGCCTCACGGTGGCCTGGCCTTCGGCCTGGACCGTCTGGTGATGCTGATGACCGGTGCCCAGTCGATCCGTGAAGTGATTGCCTTCCCGAAAACCCAAAGTGCTGCCGACGTCATGACGCAAGCACCGGGTGTGGTGGATGCCAAGGCACTGCGCGAGCTGCATATCCGTCTGCGCGAGACACCAAAGGCTGAGTAAGGCCGCAGCGTGAAAGCGCCATAGGGTTTTACATTGTCAGCTAAGGGCGCATCTTCGGATGCGCCTTTGCGTTACAAGGGCTGCACGTTAAAGAGGGAAGTCCCGCCTGGGGCGGGATCGACAGGTTTCTACAGAATTTCGGAGTTGTGTTATGGCTGGCCATTCCAAGTGGGCGAACATCAAGCACCGCAAAGAGCGTCAGGATGCCAAGAAAGGCAAGATCTTCACCAAGTGGATTCGCGAGCTGACCGTGGCTGCGCGCCAGGGTGGCGGTGACCCGGGTTCCAACCCGCGTCTGCGCCTGGCCCTGGACAAGGCCCTCGGCGCCAACATGAGCCGCGACATCATCGACCGCGCTGTGGCCCGTGGTGCCGGTGCGGCCGATACCGACGACATGGTCGAGTTGAGCTACGAAGGCTACGGCCCGGGTGGCGTGGCGGTGATGGTCGAGTGCATGACCGACAACCGCAACCGTACTGCGGCTGCCGTGCGCCATGCGTTCAGCAAATGTGGCGGCAACCTGGGCACCGACGGTTCGGTGGCCTACCTGTTTGAGCGCAAGGGGCAGATTTCCTTCGCGCCGGGCGTTGACGAAGATGCGTTGATTGAAGCGGCGATGGAGGCAGATGCCGACGACGTGGTGACCAACGAAGACGGTTCCATCGACGTGTTTACCTCGTTCGCGGGCTTCTACTCGGTGCGTAACGCGTTGGAAGCGGCCGGTTTCAAAGGTACCGATGCGGAAATCGTGATGCTGCCCACCACCAGCGCCGAGCTGGACCTGGATGGGGCGCAGAAGGTGCTCAAGATGCTCGACATGCTTGAAGACCTGGATGACGTGCAGAACGTCTATTCCAATGCCGATATCCCGGAATCGGTGGCCGAACAGCTAGGCTGAGGGATGATGCAGATCTAATGTGGGAGCGGGCTTGCTCGCGAAGGCGGCGTGTCAGTCAGTCGATAAGGTGACTGATACACCGCCTTCGCGAGCAAGCCCGCTCCCACATTTTGATCTTGGCTATATCAAGAATTTTTTATCCAACTGCAGGCGTTATGACTCTAATCCTAGGTATCGACCCCGGTTCGCGAATCACCGGCTTTGGCGTGGTCCAACAGACCCCGCGAGGCTGCGTGTACGTAGCGTCGGGCTGTATCCGTACCGGCGCCGGCGAATTGGCCGAGCGCTTGCAAATCGTTTACCGCGGCGTGCGTGAAGTGATCCAGACCTACGGGCCAGTGACCATGGGCATCGAAAAAGTGTTCATGGCAAAAAACGCCGACTCCGCCTTGAAGCTCGGCCAGGCCCGCGGTGCGGCCATCGTCGCGGGTGCCGAGGAGGGCATGGAGATTGCTGAATACACCGCGACCCAGGTCAAGCAGGCCGTGGTCGGCACTGGTGCGGCCAACAAGGAGCAGGTGATGATGATGGTCATGCACATGCTCAAGCTCACCGCCAAGCCGCAAATCGATGCCTCCGACGCCCTGGCCATTGCCATTTGCCATGCCCATACCCGTTCCAGCCTGATGCCCCATGGCTTGGGGACGGCACGCAGTCGTGGCGGCCGGCTGCGTCTCTGATAGCATCAGCGCATTCATTCTGCGTGGGGTGCATGAACGGCCTGTGCTGGCGGCCGGCATGCCCGCGTTATTACCGGCTAGGCCTTGATCTGAGCCGATTCTTAAGGATTCGAACGTGATTGGACGCTTGCGCGGCACCCTGGCTGAGAAACAGCCGCCGCACCTGATTCTGGATGTAAACGGGCTGGGCTATGAGCTTGAAGTGCCCATGACCACCCTCTACCGCCTACCGTCGGTCGGTGAGCCGCTGACCTTGCACACCCACCTGGTGGTGCGCGAAGACGCACAATTGCTCTATGGTTTCATTGGCAAGCGTGACCGGGACTTCTTCCGTGAGCTGATCCGCCTGAACGGCGTGGGCCCGAAGCTGGCGCTGGCGCTGATGTCGAGCCTGGAAGTGGATGAGTTGGTGCGCTGCGTATCGGCCCAGGACACCTCGGCGCTGACCAAGGTGCCAGGCGTTGGCAAGAAAACCGCCGAGCGCTTGCTGGTGGAGCTCAAGGACCGCTTCAAGGCCTGGGAGGTCGTGCCGAGCATGTTCGCCCTGGTGCCTAACCAGCCGGATGCGCCGGGTGTGCCGGTGGCCAGTGCTGAAAGTGATGCAGTCAGCGCGCTGATCTCCCTGGGCTACAAGCCGCAAGAGGCGAGCAAGGCCGTGTCAGCCATCAAGGACAAGAACCTGAGCAGCGAAGACATGATCCGCCGCGCCCTGAAGGGAATGATTTAAGTGATTGAAGCTGATCGTCTGATCGCGGCCACCGGCCCTCGTGATCGTGAAGAAATCCAGGACCGGGCGATTCGCCCCCTGAGCCTTGCCGAATACATCGGCCAGCCCACCGTGCGCGAGCAGATGGAGCTGTTTATCCAGGCGGCGCGCGGGCGCAGCGAGTCCCTGGATCACACGTTGATCTTCGGCCCGCCGGGCTTGGGCAAGACCACCCTGGCCAACATCATCGCCCAGGAAATGGGCGTGTCGATCAAGTCCACCTCCGGCCCTGTGCTGGAACGTCCGGGCGACCTGGCGGCGCTGCTGACCAACCTGGAGCCCCACGACGTACTGTTTATCGACGAGATCCACCGGCTTTCGCCCATCGTCGAGGAAGTGTTGTACCCGGCCATGGAAGACTTCCAGTTGGACATCATGATCGGCGAAGGCCCGGCCGCGCGCTCGATCAAGCTCGACCTGCCACCGTTCACCCTGGTGGGGGCCACCACCCGTGCGGGCATGCTGACCAATCCGCTGCGAGACCGTTTCGGGATTGTTCAACGTCTAGAGTTCTATAGCACGGCGGATCTGGCCACCATCGTCAGCCGTTCGGCGACTATCCTCGGCTTGCCCCTGGACCCCGAAGGCGCGTTTGAAATCGCCCGCCGCGCCCGGGGTACGCCGCGGATTGCCAATCGGTTGCTGCGTCGGGTGCGCGATTTTGCCGAAGTACGCGCCAAAGGGCATATCACCAAGCCCGTGGCAGACCTGGCGCTGAACCTGCTGGATGTGGATGAGCACGGCTTTGACCACCAGGATCGGCGCCTGCTGTTGACCATGATCGAGAAATTCGACGGCGGCCCGGTGGGCGTGGACAGCCTCGCGGCAGCCATCAGCGAAGAGCGGCATACGATTGAGGATGTACTGGAGCCGTATCTGATCCAGCAGGGCTACATCATGCGTACACCGAGGGGGCGTGTGGTCACCCGGCATGCGTATCTGCACTTTGGGTTAAACATTCCGTCACGATTGGGCGAGATGCCCGTAGTAGACGAATTCCTTGATGCAGTGGACGATTAAAAACGCTTGGCGATTCGATTTATTCGGCGTTTGTGCTGTCCTAGTGGCTGGCGTCGTCATTCTTTCGTTAGAAATGTGCCACAGAATGAAAAACAGTTGCCTGGCCGGATTGGCAACCTGAGGAGTAAGCACTAGAGTATGCGCGCGCAAAACGGGGATCAGTCGTTCGCACATCGCTGTCGCGTTTATTACGAGGACACCGATGCCGGCGGCATCGTTTATTACGTCAATTACCTAAAGTTCATGGAGCGGGCTCGAACCGAGCGGCTACGGGAGCTGGGCTTTGCCCAATCCCAGCTGGCAGGGGAGGACCTGTTGTTTGTCGTGCATTCCAGCGAGGCTCGTTATTACGCGCCGGCGCGACTGGACGACGAACTGCTGGTCAGCGCAGAAATAACCGAATTGAACCGTGCCAGCCTGCGCTTTAAACAGCAGGTCAGGCGGGCTACGGATGCAACGCTGCTCTGTGAGGGGCAGTTCCTGGTGGCCTGTGTTCGCACCAATAGTTTGAAACCCCGGGCCATTCCCGAAGCTCTACGCACGGCCTTTGCCGGCGTGAGCGGCGCGGGTAAACATTCAGAGCAGGAGATTTAGCGTGGAACCTACCGTCGTCGACCATTCCTCCATGTGGAGCCTGGTCAGCAATGCCAGTGTCGTGGTTCAACTGGTGATGCTGGTCCTGGTAGCCGCATCGGTTACCTCTTGGGTCATGATTTTTCAGCGCAGCAACCTGCTGCGTGCCGGTCGACGTGCCCTGGAGAGCTTCGAAGAGCGCTTCTGGTCGGGTATCGACCTGTCCAAACTGTATCGCCAGGCCGGCAGCAACCCGGACCCGGATTCGGGCGTCGAGCAGATCTTCCGTGCCGGCTTCAAGGAATTCTCCCGTCTGCGCCAGCAGCCAGGCGTTGACCCGGAAGCGGTCATGGAAGGCGTGGCCCGTGCCATGCGTGTAGCGATTTCCCGCGAAGAAGAAAAGCTTGAGCAAAGCTTGCCGTTCCTCGCCACCGTAGGTTCCGTGAGCCCGTACATCGGCCTGTTCGGTACCGTATGGGGGATCATGAACTCCTTCCGCGGCCTGGCCCAGGCCCAGCAAGCGACCCTGGCCACTGTAGCCCCGGGTATCGCCGAAGCGCTGATCGCCACCGCCATCGGCCTGTTCGCAGCGATTCCCGCCGTAATCGCCTACAACCGTTTTGCCGCTCGTGGCGAAACCTTGATCAGCCGTTACTACACCTTCGCCGATGAATTCCAGGCGATCCTGCACCGTAAAGTGCACACCAGCGAAGAATAAGCAGGTAATTCCCAATGGCTTTAATCGCTCGAGCTCGCAAAAAGCGCAAGCCGGTCGCCGAGATGAACGTAGTGCCTTACATCGACGTGATGCTGGTGCTGCTGGTTATCTTCATGGTGACCGCGCCGATGCTCAATCAGGGCGTGAAGGTTGATCTGCCCAAGGTTTCCAGCGAAGCCTTGCCGCAGGACAACAACACTCAGGTCCTGACCATTTCGATCAAGGCTGACAAGACCTATTACTGGAACCTTGGCAGCGAAGTCGACACTCAGAAACAGCAGGACAAGGCCATGACCTTGCCGCAGATGACTGATGCTGTGACCAAGATCATTCGCGCCGGCAACGAAGGTGGCAAGCACACCCAGGTGTTCATCCGCGGCGACAAGGTCGTCGACTATGGTTCCGTCATGGGCGCCATGGGCGGGCTGCAGAAGGCCGGCGTCGGTAACGTTGGCTTGATTACCGAGGCGCCCTGATGCACCAACAGCGAGAGCCGTCCGCCTCGGAAAGCTTCTTCTGGCCTAGCGTCTGGGCAATTGCCCTGCACGTCCTGGTGTTTGGCATGCTGTTCGTCAGCTTTGCCATGACCCCGGACCTGCCGCCAGCCAAGCCGATCGTGCAGGCGACCCTGTATCAGCTGAAATCGAAAAGCCAGGCCACCACCCAGACCAATCAGAAGATTGCGGGTGAGGCCCAGAAGTCGGCTGCGCGCCAGACTGAAGTCGAACAGATGGAACAGAAGAAGGTCGAGCAGGAAGCGGTGAAGGCTGCTGCGGAACAAAAGAAAGAAGAGGCGGCTCAAAAGGCCGAGGAATCGAAAAAGGCTGACGAGGCGAAGAAAGCTGACGAGGCTAAAAAGGCTGATGAAGCCAAGAAAGCCGATAAAGCTGCCGAAGCCAAGAAGGCTGAAGAGAAACAATTGGCTGATATAGCCAAGAAGAAATCTGAAGAAGAAGCCAAGAAAGCTGCTGAAGAAGAGGCCAAGAAAAAGGCCGCTGAAGACGCGAAGAAAAAGATAGTCGAAGACGCGAAGAAGAAAGCCGCGGACGACGCCAAGAAGAAAGCTGAAGCTGACGAGGCGAAGAAGAAAATCGCCGACGATGCGAAGAAGAAAGCTGCCGCCGACGCCTCGAAGAAAAAGGCCCAGGAAGCAGCACGTAAATCGACCGAAGACAAAAAGGCCCAGGCCTTGGCCGATTTGCTTTCCGACACGCCGCAACGCCAGCAAGCCTTGGCCGATGAACGTGGTGATGAAGTCGCGGGCAGTTTCGATGACCTGATTCGTTCACGGGCAGCGGAAGGTTGGACCCGTCCTCCTTCGGCACGTAAAGGCATGACAGTAGTGCTGCAGATCGGCATGTTGCCGGACGGTACGGTGACCTCGGTCAGCGTGGCCAAGTCCAGTGGCGACGGTTCGTTCGACAGTTCGGCGGTAGCAGCGGTCAAGAACATTGGCCGGTTGACCGAGATGCAGGGAATGAAACCAAGCGACTTCGCTCCCTACCGTTCATTCAAGATGACATTCACACCTGAGGATCTAGCCTTGTGAGAAACCTTCTTCGAGGAATGCTTGTCGTTATTTGCTGCATGGCAGGGATAGCGGCGGCGGATGAAAAGAACATCCTGGTCACCAGCGGTAGCGACCGGGCCACCCCGATCGCCGTTGTACCGTTTGGCTGGCAGGGCGGCAGCGTGCTGCCGGACGACATGTCGCAGATCATCAGTGATGACCTGCGCAACTCCGGTTACTACGCGCCGATCGACAAAGGCAACATGATCAGCCAGCCGACCCAGGCCAGCGAAGTCATCTTCCGTGACTGGAAAGCGCTGAACGCCCAGTACCTGATGGTGGGCAGCATCACGCCTGCCGGCGGTCGCCTGCAGATCCAGTACACCCTGTTCAACGTCGCGACCGAGCAACAAGTGCTGACCGGCAGCGTGTCGGGTACCACGGATCAGTTGCGGGACATGGCGCACTACATCTCCGACCAGTCGTTTGAAAAACTGACCGGGATCAAGGGTGCCTTCTCGACTCGCCTGCTTTATGTAACAGCAGAGCGTTTTTCGGTAGACAACACGCGCTACACGCTGCAGCGCTCCGACTATGACGGCGCTCGTGCAGTGACGCTGCTGCAATCCCGTGAGCCGATCCTGTCGCCACGCTTTGCACCCGACGGCAAGCGTATCGCCTACGTGTCCTTTGAACAGAAGCGTCCACGGATCTTCGTTCAGCACATCGACACCGGTCGCCGTGAGCAGATCACCAACTTCGAAGGCCTGAATGGTGCGCCAGCCTGGTCGCCGGATGGTTCTCGCCTGGCGTTCGTATTGTCCAAAGACGGCAACCCGGACATTTACGTGATGAACATGGCTTCGCGCCAACTGAGCCGTGTCACCAGCGGCCCGGGCATCAACACCGAACCGTTCTGGGGTAAGGATGGTTCGACCATCTACTTCACCTCCGACCGTGGCGGCAAGCCGCAAGTCTACAAAACCAGCGTCAACGGCGGCGGCGCCGAACGTGTGACCTTTATTGGTAACTACAACGCTGCACCTAAGCTTTCGGCTGATGAAAAGACGTTGGTGATGATTCACCGTCAGGATGGTTTCACTAATTTCCGGGTTGCGGCCCAGGATTTGCAGCGCGGAACCGTAAAAATCCTTACAGATACCAACCTTGATGAGTCAGCCACTGTTGCGCCCAACGGCACCATGGTAATCTACGCCACCCGCCAGCAGGGCCGGGGAGTCTTGATGCTCGTGTCCATTAATGGACGCGTAAGGCTCCCGCTTCCTACCGCACAAGGCGAAGTCAGAGAACCATCCTGGTCCCCTTACCTGAACTGACGCGGCGCTACAAAAAGAAGTACTTAACACACTGGGGTTCATTAGGAGTTTCACGATGGAAATGCTGAAGTTTGGTAAGTTTGCTGCTCTGGCTCTGGCTCTGTCCGTAGCCGTTGGTTGCTCGTCTAAAGGCGGCGACAATGCCGGTGAAGGCGCAGCTGTTGATCCAAACGCTGGTTACGGCGCTAACACTGGTGCAGTTGACGGCTCCCTGAGCGAAGAAGCTGCTCTGCGCGCTATCACCACTTTCTACTTCGAATACGACAGTTCGGACCTGAAACCAGAAGCCATGCGCGCTCTGGACGTTCACGCGAAGGACCTGAAAGCTAACGGCGCTCGCGTTGTTCTGGAAGGTAACACCGACGAACGTGGTACTCGTGAGTACAACATGGCACTGGGCGAGCGTCGTGCGAAAGCCGTTCAGCGCTACCTGGTACTGCAAGGTGTTGCTCCAGGCCAACTGGAACTGGTTTCCTACGGTAAAGAGCGTCCAGTTGCTACTGGCCACGACGAGCAGTCCTGGGCTCAAAACCGTCGCGTCGAACTGCGTAAGTAATTCGTCATGCGAACGTGCCGTCGTGCTCTAACTGTATTGGCTCTCAGCCTGGCACCGCTTGCGGTGTGGGCTGCGGTTCCTGTGGAAGATAGCAACTCTGGCTATAACAATAGCGGGAGCAGTTATCCGCCAGCGGGTTATGGCACGAACGGCGCCTATGCCGGGGGGGCGGCTACGGCCGCGCCTTCGGCACAGGGCGAACTGTTCAACCAGCTGCAACGCATGCAGGATCAATTGTCGCAGCAACAAGGCACGATTGAAGTTCTGCAGAATCAAGTGAACCAGCTGAAGCAAGAAGGCCTGGAGCGTTACCAGGATCTTGATCGACGTATTGGAGCCGGCGTTACACCCGCCGCTACTCCTGATAATTCTTCTGCCGGTGGCGCGCCAAGTGCCGCCGCCGGTGGTGCAGCAGCAGGGGCCGCGGCTGCCAGCCAAGCCCCTGCCGCCAGCAGCGAGCCGGGTGATCCGGCGAAGGAAAAACTGTATTACGATGCAGCCTTCGACCTGATCAAAGCCAAGGATTTCGATAAGGCCAGCCAGGCTTTTACCGCATTCCTGCGCAAATACCCGAACAGCCAGTACGCGGGCAACGCCCAGTACTGGTTGGGTGAGGTGAACCTGGCCAAAGGCGACTTGCAAGGTGCAGGTCAGGCGTTTGCCAAGGTCAGCCAGCTGTACCCCAAGCACGCCAAGGTGCCGGATTCGCTGTACAAACTGGCTGACGTAGAACGCCGCCTGGGTCATACCGACAAGGTCAAAGGCATTCTGCAGCAGGTGGTGGCCCAATATCCGGGTACCTCTGCTGCTCAGTTGGCACAGCGGGATCTGCAACGCATGTAAGCGTCGCAACCCGTTCAGAAGAAACCCGCGCCCTGCGCGGGTTTTTTCGTTAGAATCCACGCCCTTTTATGAAACACGCTTCCTGGGGTTTACGCGTTGGCGGAATTCCTCGAAGTGCCTGACGGAGGCGGACAGCCTGTTTAGCTGTTACGCCCGTGGCGACTATGCAAGACACATTACGTATCACCGAAGTTTTTTACTCGTTGCAGGGTGAAACGCGCACTGCCGGGCTGCCCACTGTATTTGTGCGCCTCACTGGTTGCCCGCTGCGTTGCCAGTACTGCGACAGCGCCTACGCCTTCAGTGGCGGTACCGTGCGCACCCTTGAGGACATCCTCGAGCAAGTGGCCGGTTACCGGCCGCGTTATGTCTGCGTCACCGGTGGCGAGCCGCTGGCGCAGCCTAATGCCATTCCCCTGCTCAAGCAGTTGTGTGATGCCGGTTACGAGGTGTCCCTGGAAACCAGCGGCGCCCTGGATATTTCCGCGGTCGACCCTCGCGTCAGTCGTGTCGTTGACCTCAAGACCCCGGGTTCCAAGGAAGCGCACCGCAACCGCTACGAGAACATCGAGTTGCTGACGGCCAACGACCAGGTCAAGTTCGTCATCTGTTCCCGTGAAGACTACGACTGGGCGACCTCCAAGCTGATCCAATATGGCCTGGACCGCCGCGCCGGCGAGGTGCTGTTTTCCCCCAGCCACCATGACCTGAATGCTCGCGACCTGGCTGACTGGGTTGTCGCAGACAATCTGCCGGTGCGCCTGCAACTGCAGTTGCACAAGTACCTGTGGAACGATGAGCCGGGGCGCTGAGATGACTGATCAAAAGCGTGCAGTCATCCTGCTGTCCGGCGGCCTCGACTCCGCCACCGTGGTCGCGATGGCCCGTGCCGAAGGCTACAGCTGCTACACCCTGAGCTTCGACTACGGCCAGCGCCACCGCGCCGAGTTGAATGCTGCTGCCCGTGTCGCTCGAGACCTGGGCGTGGTGGAGCACAAGGTGATCGGCCTGAACCTCGACGGCATGGGTGGTTCGGCTTTGACCGACAGCTCCATAGACGTGCCGCAAGGCCCCAGCGAAGGCATCCCGGTGACCTACGTGCCGGCGCGCAACACCGTCTTCCTGTCCCTGGCCCTTGGCTGGGCCGAAGTCCTCGAGGCGCGCGACATCTTCATCGGCGTCAACGCCCTGGACTACGCCGGCTACCCGGACTGCCGTCCCGAGTACATCGAGTCGTTCGAGCGCATGGCGAATCTGGCTACCAAGGCCGGTGTAGAGGGGCAGGGCTTTCGCATCCTGGCGCCGCTGCAGAACCGCAGCAAGGCCGATATCGTGAAGGCTGGCGTAGGACTTGGCGTCGATTACTCGCTGACCGTTTCCTGCTATCAGGCGGACAATGACGGTCGTGCTTGTGGGAAATGCGACAGCTGCCGACTGCGTGCTGAAGGCTTCCAGGCAGCCGGAATTACTGACCCGACGCGTTATTTCTGATTTATTTTAAATAAGGTGTTGAATAATCCTTAGAAATCAGTATTATACGCGCCACCACACAGCGGGTCGTTAGCTCAGTTGGTAGAGCAGTTGGCTTTTAACCAATTGGTCGTAGGTTCGAATCCCACACGACCCACCATTTTTGGCGGTTTAGAAAATCCGGAAGGCCCACGCAAGTGAGGATTTCCGGGTTTTTTTTTGCCCAACAAAAGCCGATCACTCTCATGGCAGAGAGTGATCGGCTTTTTTGTTAAAGCTAGCCGAACCGCCCGGTGATGTAGTCCTCGGTCTGCTTCATCTTCGGCTTGGTGAAGATCTCATCCGTATTGCCGTGCTCAATCAGCTCCCCCATGAACATGAACGCCGTGCTGTCCGAGACCCGAGCGGCCTGCTGCATGTTGTGGGTCACGATGATCACCGTGTATTGCTCTTTCAGCTCAGTGATCAACTGCTCGATGCGCCCGGTGGAAATCGGGTCGAGCGCCGAGGTCGGTTCATCCAGCAGCAAAACCTGCGGCCGCAGTGCAATGGTGCGGGCGATGCACAGGCGCTGTTGCTGGCCACCTGAAAGACTCTGGGCGCTCTGCTTGAGCTTGTCTTTCACCTCATCCCACAGCGCGCCGCCGCGCAAGGCTTGCTCGACTCGATCATCCATTTCCCGGCGTGACAGCTTTTCATGGTGGCGCACGGCATAGGCGATGTTGTCGTAGATCGACATCGGGAACGGCACCGGCTTCTGGAAGACCATCCCGACGTGGCTGCGCAGGCGGTTCATCGAGTAGCCGGGGGCGAGGATGTTTTCGCCATTGAGCAGCACTTCACCGCGGGCTTCCTGCTTGGGGTACATCGAGTAGATACGGTTGAACACCCGCAGCAAGGTCGACTTCCCGCAACCTGATGGGCCAATGATCGCGGTGATGCGTTTTTCCGGAATGTCGATGTCGATGGATTTCAGCGAACGTTGGTTGTTGTAGAAAAACTCCAACCCACGGACACGGATTTTGGTTTTTTCAGGATCAAGGCGGGTCGATTGCATCAGTGGGACCTATTGCGCAAAAGAATCAGGCGAGACAGCAAGCTCAGCACCAGCACGAACATCGTCAGTACCAAGGCGCCTGCCCATGCGAGGGAGTGCCAGTCATCGAAGGGGCTCATGGCGTACTGGAAAATAACCACCGGCACGCTGGCGATCGGTTTGAGCAGGTTGCTGCTCCAGAACTGGTTGCCGAAGGCGGTGAACAGCAGCGGGGCGGTTTCCCCGGTAATCCGGGCCAGCGCCAGCAGGATGCCGGTCACCACACCCGCCTTGGCCGCCCTCAACACGATCTGCAACGTCAGCTTCCATTGCGGCACGCCCAGGGCCAGGGCCGCCTCACGCATGGTGGAGGGCTGCAGTTGGAGCATCTCGTCGGTTGTCCTCACCACCACCGGAATCACCAGCAGTGCCAACGCCAGGGCGCCAGCAATGGCAGAGAAGCCGACCTGGTGATTGGTCAGCAGGTTCAGCGGCAGGATTACGCCGGTGTAGATGAACAAACCGAGGACGATCGAGGGCGCGGACAGCAGAATGTCGTTGATGAAACGCACGGTGGTGCCCAGGCGCGAGTGCCGTGCGAATTCCGCCAGCCAGATACCGGCCATCAGCCCGATGGGCGTGCCAATCAGCAGCGCAATCCCGGACATCAGGGCACTGCCGTAAAACGCGTTGGCCAGGCCGCCGTCTGTTCCGGGGGGCGGCGTCATCTCGGTAAACAGGCGCAGGTTGAGTGCCTGGAAACCGTTGATGATGGTGGTCAGCAGAATCCACGCCAGCCACAGCAGGCCAAAGACTGTCGCGCCGCAACTGAGCAGCATGGCCACCCGGTTCTTGAAGGCACGCTTGCGGTACAGGCGGTCGTTGCTGCTCATAGGCCCTCCTTGCGTGACAGGCGCATGAGCATCAACCGCGCCAGTGCCAGCACCACGAATGTCACGATAAACAGCAGGAAGCCCAGGGCGATCAGCGCCGAACGATGCAGGTCGGTGTAGGCTTCGCTGAACTCGTTGGCGATGACCGATGCGATGGAACTGCTGGGCATCAGCAACGAGGCGGAGAACTGTTGCGCGTTACCCAGCACGAAGGTGACGGCCATGGTTTCACCCAGGGCGCGGCCGAGGCCAAGAAAGATCCCCCCGACCACGGCCGAGCGGGTGTAGGGCAACACGATGTCCCACACCACTTCCCAGGTAGTACTACCGAGTGCGTAGGCCGACTCCTTCAATTGAGTTGGCACACTGCGGAAAACCTCATGCATCACCGACGTGATGAACGGCGTAATCATGATCGCCAGCACGATGCCGGCGGTCAGCATCCCGATGCCCAGCGGCGGCCCCTGGAACAGCGAGCCAATAAACGGAAGTGCGCCCAGGTAGTCATTGATCCAGGGCGACAAGTGTTCTGCCATAAAGGGCCCGAAAACAAACAGGCCCCACATGCCGTAGATGATTGAGGGAATGCCCGCGAGCAATTCAACGGCGGAGGCGACTGGCATTCTCAGCCAGGGCGGCGCCACTTCGGTGAGGAAAATCGCGATGCCGAAACTCACGGGCACCGCAATCAGCAACGCGAGGAAAGAGGTGACCAAGGTGCCGTAAATCGGCACCAGGGCGCCGAAGTGGTTGTTGACCGCATCCCAGTCGGTGCTGGTAATGAAACCGAAACCAAACGTCTTGAAGGCCAGGCCGCCGCCCCAAAGCGTTGAGGCAGCAATGCTGGCCAATAACAGCAAGACCAGCATGGCAGCGCCGAACATGGAGCGTTTGAACCACAGGTCGTTGCGCTGATCGCGAGCAGCACGGTTGTCACCGCTCACATCGCCCGCGTGAGTAGTCATCACCATCGGTTGCACGGTTTCGTTCATATCAGATGTGCTCACCAGCGCCCCCTGGCATCAGGTTGCTTGAGGGCGCGGGTCTCAGGGACGGATCAGTGGGCGAAGTCGGACTTCCAGTAACCTTCGATCCGGGTCACGAGGGAATCAGGCAGCGCGACGTAGTCCAATGCCGCAGCCTGCTGTTGACCTTTCTCCAACGACCATTTGAAGAAGTTGAAAGCGGCCTGGCTTTGCTCGGCGTTCTTTGCCTGCTTGTACATGATGATCCAGGTGGTCGCCGTGATCGGCCACGCGTTCTCGCCCGGTGCGTTGGTCATGATCAGGTTGAAGTCCTTGGCGTTGGCCCAGTCGGCGGTATCCGCCGCTGCCTGGAAGGCCTTGGCGTTGGGCTCGACGAATTTGCCGGACGCGTTCTTCAGTGAGGCGTAAGTCATCTTGTTCTGCAGGGCGTAGGCGTATTCAACAAACCCGATGGAGTTCTTGATCTGCTTTACGTAGGCCGAAACACCTTCGTTACCCTTGCCGCCTACACCGACTGGCCACGGCACGGTGGTGCCGAAACCGATTTTGGTTTTCCAGCCATCACTGACTTTGGAGAGGTAGTTGGTGAAGTTGTACGAAGTGCCCGAGCCGTCCGAGCGGTGGACCACGGTGATATTCGCGCCGGGCAGCTTCAGGCCGGGGTTGAGGGCGGCAATCGCCGGGTCGTTCCAGGCCTTGATGTCACCGAGGAAAATCTTCGCCAGCACCTCGCCATCCAGTTTCAGCTGGCCAGCCGCCACACCCTCGACGTTCATCACCGGCACGATGCCGCCAATCACGCTGGGGAACTGGCCGAGGCCGCCGGCCTTCAGTTCATCTGCCGACAGCGGTGCGTCGGAAGCACCGAAATCCACGGTGGCCGCCTTGATCTGGGCGATGCCGCCGCCAGAACCGATGGACTGGTAGTTGATCCGGTCACTGGAGCTTTTGCTGTATTCCTGGGACCACTTGGACAGCACCGGGTAGACGAAACTGGAGCCTGCACCCGTGACGTCAGTGGCGTGAGCGACACCACTCAGGCACAGGGCAGTGAACAACACTGACAGACTCTTTTTGGTCAGCAACATCACGACGACACCTCAAAGGAAGGGGGTAGGTGGAGGGCTCCACCTGTCTGGGACGTGACGATTTAATTCCTGAAATGTGTCTGTTTAATGACGGTTTGGCTTTATGAAGAAACATTTAGAAATGTTTGCTCCGGTGCAGGCGGGCGTGCTCGTCTGCACCGGAGCAGGGTTGCTTAGTGGGGGCCTTGATCAATCCCGGCCTGTAGCTCCTGGCTGTTACTGTGGCCGCCTACCCGCAACGGTCCGAGGTTGATGGCTTGATCCTTACGCGTTGCGTCGTCCTGTTTGCGGGTCAATTCGTCCTTGGCGCCCAGCGCCAGATTGACCGGTGACTTCGAGACGTTCAGCCCGACATCCGCGCGATAGTCGCTGCCCTTCAACGTGGTGGCGTTTACCGCAGACCCCCCCAGGTCGACCTTGCCTGCCGAAGCCCCGATGCGCGCACCGATCAGGCGAGTCTCGCCACCCACCTGCAAGTTCACGCCCTGGGTGCCGCTGATGCCCGAGGCCTGAGTGACGCTGTCCTTGGCGACGTGGCTGACGTCCAGGTTCAAGGTCGGGGTGTAGGCGGTGCTGCCGCTCTTGTCGCCGAATAACACGCTTTCTGCGGTATTGGCCACCGAGCTGCCGGTGGTGTTCTTGCCGCTGACGGCGTAGCTGTCACTGGTTTTTGGCCAGAGCTGTTCCTTGACGCTGGACAGGCGCGTGCCCAGGGCGTCCTTCTTGTCGGCGAGGTAAGACTTGGCCTGGTCCACGCGGGTGCCGAAAGCGCCACGGGGCTCGGGGTTCACGTCGTAGCTACCGCTGCGGGTGAGTTTTTCGCCCAAGCGTTCCTTGGCGTTGCCGACGCTGTTGACCACGTTGTCCTTGGCCGAGGCCAGGTGCTCGGTGCCCTTGTCGACGGCGTTCTCGAGTTTTTCGCGGTGCTTGTCGAACGCGCCTTCCGCCTTGGCCTGCACTTTGTCCTTGAGGGGGCCGGTGGTCTTGGCGAGTTTATTGACGACGCCGGGCTGGTTTTTCTCGACGTCCAGCCTGGCGTCGACGTTGACCTGGGTGCTGCTGACGTGATCCTTGCGGCTCTCGACAACGAGGTCGCCGCCGATCTTGCCGCTCACCTGATTCGCGTCGATCCGTGCCCCGGACACTCGGGTATCACCGGCACTGTTGATCACCACGGTGTCGGCCTTGATCCGGCTGTCGTGCTGAGTGGTGCCTTGCAGGTAATTGACGTCGACCTTGGCCCGGGCATTGATGCCATGTTGGGTCTTGGGCCTGTCGTGTTCACCCGCGTTGGCCAGCGTGGTTTTGCCGCCACTGCCGCCCGCGCCCAAGGTCACGCCCCAGCTGTCATGGGCCTGGGTCGATTGCGCCGACGCCTGCAGGATGCCGCCATTTACCGCGTCGAGGCTGACGTTGCCGGCCGCGATTTGCGTGCCTTGCAGGTGGATGGCATCGGCGCTGTTGCCGCCGCTGGCGAGCGTCACGTTGCCGTTGCTGTGCAGCTGTCCGACGCTGACGGTCTGGTCGTTTTCCGCGCCCTTGCCGATGTTGAAGTTGGCGCTGAGGCTCCCGGTCTTGCCGCTGCTTTCAGCGCTGCTGGTCTTGCCGGCGCCGACGTTCAGGCCGCCGCCCAGGTTACTGGCGTTGCTGACGTGGCGCTCGGTGGCGGCTTGCAGGTCCAGCTTGCCACCGGCGGCGAGGTTGATGTCACCGGTCCTGGCGCTGCTGCTGCCAATTCGGGTGCCTTGCAGGGTCAGGTCGGCGCCGCTGTCGAGTTGCACCGGACCTTTGCCCTGGATGCTCGCGACCCGGGCCTGGCTGTCCTGGGTGTCCAGGCGCTTGTTGTCCAGTTGCACGCCGGCACCGAGGTTGACGTTATTGCCGTTGGCGCCCGGCGCCGTGCCCACGGTCAACGAGCCGTTGCCGCGCAGGGTGCTGCTGGTATTGCTCTGGGTATCGTTGGCTTGATTCAGCGCCAACTCGCCGCCCGCCTTGAGGTCGACACCGGCCTGGCCGCCGTTGAACTGGCTGCCTTCATAACGCGCATCGCCCTTGGCATCGATGCTAACGCCCTTGGCCCCGGCGTAGCTGCCGACCACTGCCGTGCGGGTGGATTCGCGTACATCACTGCTGCCGCCTGCGCCGCTGCCGCGCACGTTCAAGTCTTCTCCGGTGGTGGTGTAGACCCGCACACCAGCCTTGGTGTCCACGCCTTGCTCGCTGCTGCTGTGGGTAGTGGCGGCAGCGGTGGCAAGGTGGCTGCCGGCATCGATTTTCAGGCCGACCTCGGTGGCGTGGTATTGAGTGCCTTCATCCTGCAATTTGCCGGCGACGTTGACCTGCACCGTGCCGCCCGTGAACTGGCTGACCACTGCCGTGCTGTCCTGCTGTGTGCGGGTCTTGTTGGCATGTCCGATTTCAACATCGAGCCCGACATTGGGTTGTTCGAACGCGTCCAGCAGCCCTGGCTGATGAAACTTGCTTTGGGCCACACCTTCGATGGCTTTTTCGATGGGCCGGGTGATGCCCTTGTATTCGACATTGGCGCCGACATCGGCCGTCCAGCCATTCTCCTTGTGGGTGCTGGACTCGCTGTTATGCGCCGCCTGGTTGTCGACCTGCGCAGCGTTGAGCTGCAACCCGGAACCGGCCTTGACCTGTGCGCCCTGGCTGGTGAGGGTGTTGCCGGCATTGATGGTCAGCTTGCCGGCCGCCGCAACAGTGGTGGTGTGCGCGGTGGTTTTGCTGTTGGTGTCGTGGCTGCTTTGATGGCTGAACTGCGCGCCGCTGCCGGCCCTGTCGAGGCCGCCGGTGTAGTAGACGCCGCCGCCAGTGGTGGTCTGCTCGGTGGCGTTGGCCGTGCTGTCATGGGTCGCCAACAACTCGACATTTTTCCCGCTCAAGGTCGCATCACCCTGGGTGGCCTTGAGGCCTGAACCCTCGACGCTCAAATCGCCACCCGCAGTGACGGCCAGGGTGCCGCCGCTGAGGCTGGAGGCTTGTTGGCGGGTGGTGTCGGTGTGGCTGGTTTTCTGCTGGTCTTCGTAGTTCACGCCGGCGCGGTACTGGCGCGTGCCGTCGGCGGTTTCCCTGGCGTAGCCATCAAAACCACGGGTGTGAGTGCGGGTGGTGTCGCTGGAAGTGTTTTCCGCCGAGGCGATCTTGATATCACCCTTGGCGTCAGCCGTCAGTTCGCCTGTGGCAGACACCTTGGAACCACTGACTTCGATGTCCTTGGCGCTGTGCAGTGCGAGGTTACTGTCCGAGCGCAGTTCGCTGGCGACCACGGTGCTGTCCTTGAGGTTCTTGCGGCTTTCGTCCTTGGAGATCCCGAAGAACTTGCTGTCCTTGCTGTAGCGGTTGTCGTGGGACGTGTCGCGTACGCCATCGATCACCAGCGAACCCTTGTCGCTGATGACGCTGGCCTGCGTGCCGCCACGGGCCTGGCTGCCGCTGATGCGTACTTCATCGGCTTTCACGATCAGCTTGCCGTCGGCGTTGACCTTGCTGCCGGTATTCAGGGTTTTGCCCTTGTCGCCATCGCCCTTGGAGCCGAAGAAACTGCCGCCCACCAGGTCACCGGAGTAACCGTTGTCCCGGCTGCTTTGGGTACGGCTGGCGCTGGTGATTTCCACGTGCCGGGCGGCCAGTTGAATATCCCCCGGGGTTTGCAGTTCGGCGCCTTGCAATTGCAGGGTCTGCCCGCCGGTTAGCTCCAGGTTCTTGCCAGCCTTGAGGCTGCTGGTGATGCTGCGTTGTTCGCTGGCGGATTTGTCCCAGTCGGCTTTCCACAGGTGCTTGCGGTGGTTGCCCTGGTCGCGGGTTTCATGGGTTTCGGTGGCGGCGGTCAGGCGCAGGTCCGCGCCACTGTTGACCCGCACGGTGTCGCCGGCGTCGACACGGCTGGCCTTGATCTCGGTGTTGGCGCCGGAAGACAGCGCGGCATTCTGCTGCGCGACGACGCTGTTGCCGTGCTGGCGCGAGTCCTTGTCGGTGGTGGTGCGGTCATAGGTTTCGTAGGTGAAGAGGAAGTTGCTGTTGTTCCACTGCTCACGCTGTTCCTGAAGCTTGCGGCTTTCCAGGCTGCTCAGGGTCAGGTTGCGGCCAGCGTCGAGCTTGACGTTGCGCCCACCGACATCGGTGGCGGCGAGATTCAAATCCTTGGCGCTGTGCAGGTCCACATCGCCCTGGCGGCTCTGCACCCCGGCGCGGGTGGCCTCGAGGCTATTGGCGTGCACCTGGCCGCTGATGTCGAGGTCGCCGGCCGAGCGGATGTTCACGCCGTCCCGCCCATCCACTTGCACGGCCCCCACGCGTACGCCGGCACCTTCGGCGGTACTGACGATATTGATCCGCCCGGCCTGCATCGCACCGAACAGGCTGGCGTCGATACGCTGGTCGCCGGTCTTGCTGGCCGGGTCTACCTGGCGCACCTGGCCGCTGGCAACGTCGACCTGATTGCGGCCGATGGTGAGGTTCAATTGATCACGGGCGCTGAGCCGACCTTCGCTGTCGATGCGCGGTGCGATCAGGTTGATCGAACCGTCACGGTTTTGCAGACCCTGGGCCTGCACCGTCAGTTGGCCGCTTGCATCACGGGTGTTCAAGCCTTGCAGCTTGCCGTCGTTGAGCTCGGGACGGCCGACCACCAGGCTGGCGTTGGGGGTGTTGATGAAGCTGCCGCCGTTGACTGAAATCCCGTTCGGGTTGGCCAGCACATAATCGGCTGCCCGGCCAAAAATCTCCTGCGCACCGTTGAGGGCCGAGGCGTTGCGGCTGACCACTTCATTGAGGATCACGCTCGCTGCCTGGCCCTGGAACTGCGGGTTGGCCGCCAAGTGCCCCGCGAGTTGGGATTGCCCCGCCTGCAAGGCGTTGTTCAACACCACGCCTTGGCGGTCGACGTTGTAGTCGAGAAATTGGTTGTGGGACAGGCCGCCGGCATTCGGCGCGACGATATTGACGATGGGCACGCCCGCCTGGTTTTGCAGTTGCGGGGTGCCGCCGGGCCCTTCGATGACGGTCAAGCCGCCGGCCAGTACGAGTTGAGGTAACAGGAACAGGCTGGCGATGGCCCAGCGCAGTTTGCCCTGTGGAGAGAGGTGAAAGGCATGAGTGTTAGTCGGCATAAATAGTCTCGCTCTGTTGGCTGATCCGCGAAGTGCGTCGTTCGGTGCAACGCTGCCGTGCTGATCAGGTGCTGCGGTTATTTCAGGCAAATCAGGTGTCGGCTCATATCTGCAAACTAAGGCGCGTCAGCCAGACCTCCGGCTCTTGGGCAAACCCCGCGGGGGTGTTCAGGTTGCGTTGGTAATCGAGGTCGAGCTGCAGGTTCTTCCAGCTCAGGTTGAGCCCGGCACTGGCGCCGCTCAGGCGTTGGCTGCGGGCGCCGTATTCACGCTTGACCCAGCCGTTGTCCAGGCCCAGGCGCGGGGTGATCTTGAACGGCAGGTCGCTGTTGAGTGGCAGGCGCAGGGTGTTGCGCCACACCGCGCCAATGGCGCCGGACGCGCTGTTCTCGCGATAGCCACGCACCGCCGAATCGTCAGTAACCAGCAGTTGTTCGATGGCCGGCAATGCATCCGGGCTGTATTGCACCGACAGTTGGCTCTGCCACTGCCACGGTTGCCCGATGAGCTGGCCGTTGCGCCATTGGGTGAGGTTGGCGCGGTACTTGTGAAATTGCGCCTGGGGCAGGTTCTTCACCACCTGATCGGCGTCGCGGTCGGCGCCGAACCAGGTCAGGCCCTGGGCGTAATTGACGTCCAGGTTCCACACTGCGCTGTTGAGCCAGAACAGATTCACACCGGCCTCGGCCACGGTCAGTGTCGGGCTCTGGATACCCAGGCGGACCTTTTGCAGGTAGCTGTCGACATCCTTGTAAGCCAGTTGCAGGTTGGCGCTCAGTTGATGGCTTTGGTCGCGCCACAACACGCGGTCGGTGCGCAGGCTGACTTGATCGGTGCGGCCACTGTTATAGAGCGTGGTGCGGCTGAGCTTGAACGGCGAGCGGTACTCGGCATGGCTGGCGAACAGGCTGTAGGTCCAGTAACCGTAGGGGATGGAATAAAACAGGCTGTTGCTGCGGCTGTAACGCGGACCGTGGTTGAGGGTGTCGCTGAAGCTCAGGTTGAGGGCGTCGTTGAGCTGCAACGGGCTGTCCAGGCTCAGGCTGACCGCATTGCGATCACGGCCGGTGCCGGCGCTCCCGAGGTTGTCGACACCCAGTCCCAACGCCCACCGCGAGGCACTGCTGCGCGAGCGCAGGATGATCCGTGAGGCGCCCGCTGCGCTGCCGGGGGCGATGTCGGCGGTGAGGTCTACCGAGCGCAGGCGATTGAGTTGGTCCAGGCCCTGTTCCAGGTCCCGCAGGTTCAGCGGTTGGCCGAGCATGCCCGGGAATGCCCCGCGTAACGACACGGGCAGGCTCTGGTCGGCCAGCTCGATAGCTTCGACGTAGCCTTCCTCGACGTGAATATCCAACGGGTGCCCGGCGGCCGGGGGGCTGATCAGGTATGGGCGACTGGCGATATAGCCGGCCTCGACATACAGGCGGGTGATCTCGGCGAGCAGGCGGTTGATTTGCGCGACGCCCATGCACGGCGCCACATAGGGCTCGATGCGGGTGTTCAGTTCAGCCTTGTTGAACAGCGTGACACCGGCCACGCGCGTCCCGCTCAAGGGCCAGCAGCGCTGGTCCTGGGGGGTGTCTGCCGGCAATGCGGGTGTGGTCGGTGGTGCTGCGAAACGGCCTCGCTGGATTTGCCGCTGACGCTGTTCCAGTTGTAATTGCTGCAGGTCGCGCAGCTGTTGCTGCTGCAAGCGCAATGCTTCCTGGCCAGGCAGCGGCCCATCGGCGGCGGCCGCCGGCAGCGTGCACAGGCAGAGCAGGGCAACGATCAGTCTGTTGCTACAACAGAGTGGCTCGGTTGAGGGCTGATTTGGCACTCGACATCCTTAACGTGAAATACGCACGATCCATGCCCCTGAGCCAAAACGGTGAACTCAGGGACTTTCCACAGTTGAGCCACCTTTAAAACGTTTGTTACATCAGGGACAGGATTTATTACGTAAAACGTGGGGAATGCCGCGTTATTCACAAAATAAATGCACAGAGGTGGTGCAAGTCGGGTAGAAGGGTGCCTAATGCAGGTTGTTTTTGCGGGATTTTTTCGTGAGGAGTGGTGCGAGGGGCCTTTTGATTGTTGCAGCAAAGGCGTTTAATCATTTTGTTTATGCGTGACTGAAAAGGGCAGCCCCGGTCTTGGCAAGAGACCGGGGCTGCTTCGTTTCAACTCAGTGTTGGCCGCGTACCAGAATCGATTCATCGATTTGTGCAATCGACGTGACCCCGGTCAGCGTCATCGCCACGCGCATCTCCTTGGCGAAGATATCCAGCAGGTTCTCCACGCCACGCTGCCCGTCAGCGGCCAGTGCGTAAGCCTGGGCACGGCCCAGCAACACGCCCTTGGCGCCCAGCGCGAGCATGCGCACCACGTCCAGCCCCGAGCGTACGCCGGAGTCCACCAGCACCGTCAGGTCGCTGCCCACGGCTTGTACGATAGGTGCCAGCGCCTTGGCCGTGGACAGCACACCGTCCAGTTGGCGGCCGCCGTGGTTGGAGACGACGATGCCGTCGGCGCCAAAGCTCACTGCGTCCTTGGCATCCTGGGGATCGAGGATGCCTTTGATGATCATCGGGCCTTTCCAGAACTCGCGGATCCACTCCAGGTCTTTCCAACTGATGGACGGGTCGAAGTTGTTGGCCAGCCAGCCGATGTAGTCCTTCAACTGCGTGGGCTTGCCCAGGTATTTGGAGATGTTGCCCAGGTCGTGGGGGCGCCCCAGCAGGCCCACATCGAAGGCCCAGGCCGGTTTGGTCATGGCCTGCAGGATTTGGCGTTGCGGCCCGTAGGCGCCGGACATCCCCGAATGGGCGTCGCGATAACGCGCGCCGGGGGTGGGCATGTCGACGGTGAACACGAGGTTTTTCACCCCGGCGGCCTGGGCTCGCTCCAGGGCATTTTTCATGAAACCGCGATCTTTCAGCACATACAGCTGAAACCAGATGGATTGCGCGCTCTGGGACGCCACTTCCTCGATCGGGCACACAGACACCGTCGACAGGCAAAACGGAATGCCCTTGTTCGCTGCCGCCTTCGCCGCCTGGACTTCACCGCGCCGGGCAAACATGCCGGTCAGGCCCACCGGACTGAGGACCACCGGCATCGCCAAGGGCTGGTCGAACAGCGTGGTTTCAAGGCTCAGGCTTTCGACGTTACGCAGGATGCGCTGGCGCAGGCTGATATCGGACAGGTCCGAACTGTTGGCCCTGAGGGTGTGTTCGGCGTAGGCACCGCCGTCGATGTAGTCGAACAGGAAACGCGGCAGTTTGCGGCGGGCGGCTTCGCGGTAATCCGATGCGGACGAAATGATCATGAACAGTGATGCCCCGAGTGAAGAAAAACGGTGGGGTGAGCATAGACAAAGGCCTTTCATGGTAAAAACAACTTTTTCAACTTGATTCAAGTCGCAAATGGAATACTCATGAACCTTCGCACGTTGTTGGCCTTTGTCGAAGTGGTGCGCCAGGGCAGCTTCTCACAGGCGGCCGAGGTGGTTTCGCTCACTCAGTCTACCGTCAGTAAGGCGGTCAAGACCCTGGAAGATGAGTTGGGCACGCCGCTGTTCAATCGCATCGGCCACAAGAGCGAGCTGACGGCCGCTGGCGAAATTGCCTATCGTCGCGCGCTGGTGTTGCTGGCCGAGCGCAGTGACCTGGTGGCCGAGATCAACGACCTGCTGGGGCTCAAGCGCGGTGTATTGCGCATTGGTTTGCCGCCGGTGGGCAGTGGCGTGCTGTTTGCGGCGATGTTTGCGTTGTATCGACAGCGTTATCCGGAGATCGAGATCGAGCTGATCGAGCACGGCAGCAAGAAGCTGGGCGAATGCCTGGAAGCCGGGGAGGTGGACCTGGCCGCGTTGCTGGTACCCGTGGCGGGTGAATTTGAATATCAGGATGTCCGCGTCGAGCCGCTGATGGTGGTGATGCCGATCGACCATCCATTGGCCGGGCGCAAAAGCGTCGATTTTTCCGATCTGGCCGACTCGCCCTTCATTCTGTTCGAAGCCGGGTTTGCGCTTAACCGGATTATTCTCACGGCCTGCGAGCGCAGAGGCGTAGTCCCACGCGTCACCGCCCGCAGCGCCCAGATCGACTTTATCGTCGACCTGGTGGCCGCAGGCTTGGGGGTCGCGTTTTTGCCGAGCATGCTGGCTTACAAACACCTGCATGCCGGTATTGCCCTGATCCAGCTGGACGAGCCCCAGACCGATTGGCACATCGCCCTGGCCTGGCGGCGACAGGCGCATCTGCCCCCGGCAGCGCGGGCCTGGCTGGACTTGGCCCTGGAGATGGGCAATGTTCCAGACAGCGCGGCCCAGCCTGCGGTTTAGCCTTGAGCGATCAGGGTCAGGCGACTCTTGACGACTTTTTGCAGCAGCAGGGCCAGGGCCTCGGTGGAGTACGGCTTCTGCAGCAAGACAAAACGGCTGGCCTCTTCCTGAGCGATACGCGCGTACTCGTCGTTGTAGCCAGTGGTGAGCACCACCGGCAGCCACGGATACAGGGCCTCGATTGCGTCCAGCAACTCCAGGCCGCTCATGCCGGGCATGGAGATGTCGGAGAACACCACCTGGAAGCTTTCCGGGTTGGGTGCCAGGGCGTCCAGCGCGCTGTTGGCATCCGGCACCCAGAGGACGTGAAAGCCCATCTGTTCCAGGGTTTGCGAGGTATACAGGCCGACATCGGCGTTGTCCTCGACCATCAGCACGCACAAGCTTGAGACGATGGGCGTGGCGCTGGTGTCTTGAAGAACCGGTAGGGTACTTGGCTCGACCTTGGGCAGGTACAGGGTGAACTGGCTGCCAGTGCCGCACTCGCTCTGCACCAGGATTTCACCGCCCGACTGCTTGGCGAAGCCGTACACCTGGGACAAACCCAAACCGGTGCCCTGGCCGATGCCCTTGGTGGTGTAGAAGGGCTCAAAGATCGCGTCGAGTTTTTCCGGCGGGATACCCGAGCCGGTGTCGGCCAGCTCGATGGTCACGTATTCGGCGACGCGTACCGGATGAGCGCGAACCGAAGGCAACCAGGTTGCCGTCGAAACGGTGATCGTCAAATGCCCATGACCGGCCATGGCGTCCCGGGCGTTGACCACCATATTGACCAGCGCGGTATCGAACTGGCTTTCATCGGCGTTGATAAAGCAGGCGTCGTCAGGCACCTGGATGCTGACCTTCACCCGTGAACCGGTCAAGCTGTCCATCATCTCGCCCACTCGCTTCACACTTTCGCCGACGTTGAACACTTCTGGCCGCAAGGCCTGGCGGCGAGCGAATGTGAGCAACTGGGCGGTCAGGCGGGCTGCGCGGTCGACGGTGCTGGCGATGGCTTCCACGTATTTCACGCGCCGCGCCTCGCTGAGGGCGGGCGGCTTGAGCAAGTCGGCGCAGGACTTGATCACCGTCAGCAGGTTATTGAAGTCATGTGCGACACCGCCAGTCAGCTGGCCGATGGCTTCCAGTTTCTGCGACTGGCGCCGGGCATCTTCCGACAGGCGCAAGGCTTCCTTGGCTTCTTCCTCGGCCTGGATGTCGCGGCCCACCGCATGGATGTAGTCGCTGTCGGGCACGGCCGTCCAGGCGATCATGCGGTAGCTGCCGTCCTGGTGACGGTAACGGTTCTTGAAGTTGGGGAAGTTCTTGCCATCCCCCAGGCGGCTGACCGCCGAGGATGAGACGGCCAGGTCGTCGGGGTGAACCAGGGCCAGCAATTGGCTGCCCACCAGGTCGTGTTCGGTGTGGCCGAGCATGCGTGTCCAGGCCGGGTTCACGGCGGAGATCACACCATCGAGTTGCGCCACCAGCATCAGGTCCGGCGACAGGCGCCAGATACGGTCGCGGTCGCGGGTGCGTTCGATCACCCGCTGTTCCAGGGACTCGTTGAGTTTGCGCAGGGACTCTTCGGCTTCGCGCAGGGGCGTGATGTCCCGGGACACGCAGAGGATTTTTTCCGGCAGGCCGTTACTGCCCATGATCGGGCTGACGTTCACGTGCCACCATTTCAGGTTGCCGGCCAGGGTGTTGGCGGCGCCGACAAAGCTGGCGTTGCGCCCGGCCTTGGCGGCCTCTACGGCGGCCTTGGCGTCGAGATTGCCCTGGTCCTGCCAGAAGTCCGGCCAGGGGCAGCCGCGAATCGCATTGAAGTCGCTGACTTCCATGATCTGCTTGCCGCCTTCGCTCATGAAGGTCAGACGGGCGTCCAAGTCCAGCACCTTGATGCAGTCATTGATGCTGGCAAGCACGCGCTCAGTGAAGGCTTCACTGTGAGTGAGGCCCGCGGCGGACAAATCACTCTCGCCAGATTCAGGTGGGCTATTTGTATCGGAGCCCTTCCCGATAGTGCTATTCATTTGAGTGCGGCCGCGCGTGTTAAATGGCCGCCATCATGTCATTACGACACCTATACCACCAGCGACTTGACACTTATTCGGTGACCACCGCTCGCCATGCTGCAAGCGGAAGGACCAGGGTTAAAACCCATCAGTCATAGTGGGGTTTTCGGGTCTGAATAAGTGCTGGGAAAACCGTCGAAGTCTTTGAAAAAGCTAAGATTGTCGGACAGTTTCTCCCATGAAAAACTCTTCATAATTTGCCCGCTCGAAGATTGGTAGCTTCCTCTCGCTGCCCAATAATTCGAGTTCTAATAATGAATAAAAAACTCTTCAAGAGCGCTTTGGCGCTGTCGATTTCGCTCGCCTCCACTTCCCTGCTTGCGGGTGGTTTCGCCCTCAATGAACAAAGCATCAGTTCAATGGGTACCGGTTACGCCGGGCGCTCCTCTTCCGCCGATGATGCCAGCACGGTGTACGGCAACCCGGCCGGCATGGCCCGCCTCAAGCAGAATGAAGTGAGTATCGGGGCGACCTACCTGGATGCCAGTTCGAATATCAAGAATGCCAGCTCCTCGCAATTGGGTGCCAACAACCCCGGCACCGACAAGGGCGACATGGTGCCGGGCATTGCCGTACCGATGGGCTACCTGGTGACGCCGATTGATGAACACTGGGCGTTCGGCCTGGGGATCTACGCGCCGTTTGGCCTGGAAACCGACTATGAGCGCAGCTTTCAGGGCAATGGCTTTGGCAATAAAAGCGAGATCAAGGTCATTACCGTCCAGCCGACGGTCAGTTATGCCTTCAACGACAAGGTCTCGGTGGGTTTCGGTCCTACCTTCAACCGGATCTCGGGTGAACTGGATTCCAACGTGCCGCTCGGGGGTGGCGCCGGCGAGAAGGTCAAGGTCAAGGGGGACGACACCGCCACCGGTTTCAATGCCGGTATCCTGGTGCAGCCGCTGGAAAGCACGCGCATCGGCCTGACTTATCACTCGCAAGTGGTCTACCACCTCAGCGGCAAGACCAACGCTTCCGGCCTGATTTCCGATGCCTTTGATGGCGGCCCGCAACGCTATGACGCCAGCCTCAATGTCACCACACCCTCGTCGGTGGACTTCTCGGTTACCCATCAACTGAACGATGACTGGACCTTGTACCTGGGCAGCACTTACACGCGCTGGAGCCAGTTGAAGAAGATCACCATCAACAACGACGGTGTGTCCGCTTTGGCCGCCCAGTTCGGCGGTTTGAATTCAATCACCGAACAGCAGAACTGGCATGACACCTGGTCCCACGCCATTGGCGCGGCGTATCGGGTCAACAAGCAACTGGTGCTGCGTACCGGGTTCTCGGTGGACCAGACGCCAACCAACAACACCGACCGTTCCGTGCGGATTCCGACGGGTGACCGCACCGTATTCAGCCTCGGTGCCGGGTGGACGCCAATCGAAAACGTAACCTTTGACGTGGCTTATTCCTACCTCAAGGAAGAACCGATCAAGGTCCGTCAGAGCCAGCCGGCCTTGGGCCTGACCTACGACGCCAAGTATGAAAACAGCGCCAACGGTTTTGGTGGTTCGGTCACTTACCGCTTCTGATGCACTGGAAAAGGGCAAAGAGTCATTTTTCTGACATGGCTCTTTGCTAGCAATTGTATCAATCGTGCTACCAAACCCTGCCTGCCTTGGCTAAATTAGGTGCAATCCAGCTCAAGACAGGGATCGTCATGACTACGCTTTCGCCGATAAGCTCCGCCATTCCCCTTATCAATCGACCCGCCGTTACGCCACCAGCAACGCTGACGTCAGAAACGGACGCCACTGCCGTGCGTCCTTCCTCGGTGGTCAGCCTTGGCAATGTCACCGTGGAGGTTCAAGCCGAGACCTATTCCCGTAACGGCCAATTGCCCGGCCATGGGTCGATCAACGCCTGGGAAAGTGACCGCTACGATGCGGTCACTAAAGCGATCAACACGAATTTCTACGCGCTGCCCAGAGGCACTGGCTTCAGCGGCCTGGGCGCTACCCTGATCGAGCAATTTGCGAAGAGCGGTACCGACATTTCCCAGTCGGCGCTGAGCACCACCTCGTCCAAGACCCAAAGCCCCGACGAGCTCAAGATTCAACAGGCGCTGCTGCACAGCAAGGCAGACAACCTGGTCAGCCTCACCGTCAAAACGGCCAGCGGCAAGACCGTCACCTTCAGCCTGGCCAGCCAGTCCGGTGGCCTGGCCGCGCAGGCCAAGGTGGACGGCGGCACCCTCAGCGCCGCCGAGCTCAAGGAAGTCGCCAAGTTGGGCGAAGCCTTCCAGGGGGCTATCGACGGCCTGACCGCCCAGCCGCCGAAACTCGAGCTGAGCAAGCTGACGCAGTTTGATTCCAGTGTGTTGTCCTCGGTGGACCTCAGCGGTAAATTGAAAGTACGCAATGCTGAGGACCTCACCCTTGCATTCCATGCGGACAGCCAGAGCCGTACGACCCGCATGAGTGGCCCGGCGGGGGACGTGAATCTCTCGGTCGACCTGAAAAACGCCGGCATCATCGGTGACGCCAAGCAACAGGCCATCGCGCTGAAAAGCTACCTGGCCCAGTTCGACAAGGCCCAGGCGCGAGGCAAAGCGGATGCTGAGCTGATGGCCATGTTCAAGGCTGCGTTTACCGCCATGAACAGCAACTACCCACAGGGCGTCAAAGCCCCTGCGGCGCTGACCCGGAGCGCGGCGGATCAAGGCCTGCTGACGGGCTTGGCCGACTTCAAGGCATCCATCACCCAGGCCGCCAAGTCCACTAACCCCGGACGCCTGGGAGAAACCGACACCTTTGCCTATGACGTCTCCCAGAAGACGCGCGTGGGTGGCAATGATATTTTGAATCGCACGATCCAGCAGGCCCAGCAATCAAGTCTCAAAGCCAGTTTTCATTTGGGGCTCGACGGTGGGAAGGCGCCGGATCTCGGCACCCGGCGCGCGTCGCAGAACTACCTCTATGTGCAGGTCGATGACAAGGCCAGCAGCGCGGCGAATATCACCTATAAGGATGGCTTCCTGACCAACGCCTCCGTGGACCAAAGCGCCAGCCAGAACACTCGCACCCAGCGCTATGAAATGGGGATATTGGTTAAAGACAGCGTGGCGCCGAACCAGGCCAGCAGCCATCGCGACTACCGGGTGTTGCTGGAGTATGCGGCGCGGGAAGGCAAGAAGGCCCAGGGCGCCGATGAAACCATCCTGAAGGATGCGCTGGCGAACATGCATCAGTGGGTGTTGCTGCAAGACGACCCCACCGTTTTGCCCCGTTAATCCGATCGTTGTCAAAAAGGGAAACCCCTGGCCGGGTTTCCCTTTTTTATGCCTCGCCGGATCCCAGATTAGGCTTTTGAAACCATTCGATATTCTGTAGCCTTGCGCAGCTTCACCGTGCTTGATGAACACAATCACTTCGTCCGGCGGCGCCCGAAGGGCTCCAGAGCCGGTGGTACACTCGACTTTCGCGCAACTGCGCCTGCAGGTCTTGCGAACATGACGCAAATTTCCGAACGCCTTCTGGTCCAAGCCCACCTCGACGCCAAGCAGCCCAAGGTGCTGAGCGCCGAAGAAGAGGCGGGCTACCGTGCCGCCATCGCCGCCGAGCTCAAGGCTCAAGACGCGGTGCTGGTGGCGCACTTCTACTGCGACCCGGTGATTCAGGCCCTGGCCGAAGAAACCGGTGGCTGTGTCTCCGACTCCCTGGAAATGGCCCGCTTCGGCGCGGCGCACCCGGCCAAGACCGTATTGGTGGCGGGCGTGCGCTTCATGGGCGAGACGGCCAAGATCCTCACCCCTGAAAAACGCATCCTGATGCCAACCCTGGAAGCCACGTGCTCCCTGGACCTTGGCTGCCCGGTGGATGAGTTCTCGGCGTTCTGTGACCAGCACCCCGAGCGCACGGTGGTGGTTTATGCCAACACGTCGGCGGCGGTGAAGGCCCGGGCTGATTGGGTGGTCACCTCCAGTTGTGCGTTGGAGATTGTCGAAAGCCTGATGGATAACGGCGAGACCATTATCTGGGGGCCGGACAAGCATCTGGGTACCTATATCCAGCGCCAGACGGGGGCGGACATGCTGCTGTGGGACGGTGCGTGCATCGTGCACGAGGAGTTCAAGTCCAAGCAGTTGGAGGACATGAAGGCGTTGTACCCGGACGCAGCGATTCTGGTGCACCCGGAGTCGCCGACGTCGGTGATCGAGTTGGCGGATGCGGTGGGGTCGACCAGCCAGTTGATCGCGGCAGCGCAGCGGTTGCCGAACAAGACGTTTATCGTGGCTACCGATCGGGGCATCTTCTACAAGATGCAGCAGCTGTGCCCGGACAAGGTGTTTGTCGAGGCGCCGACGGCAGGGAATGGGGCGGCGTGTCGCAGTTGTGCGCATTGTCCCTGGATGGCGATGAATACCCTGGAGCGCACGCTGCAGTGTTTGCGTGAGGGGAGTAATGAGATTTTTGTTGAGCCTTCGGTGATTCCGCAGGCGGTTAGGCCGCTGAAGCGGATGTTGGATTTTACTCAGGCGGCTCGGTTGAGGTTGGCGGGGAATGCCTGATTTGCGGTGGGTTGGTTTGTGTACATATCCGTTGCTGCGGTAACGGCGGCTTAGGGTTCCGCTCTTACAGCGGGTCACTTTTGGCAAACGCCCGGAATGCCGGCCCAGCCAAAAGTAACCAAAAGGTCTTTGCCCCACCACTCGGTGCCTCGCCTAGGCTCGGCATGCCCGCACTCCGGCCCGGCTCCGCGGGCCGCCGCGATGGGCCATCCCTGGCCCAGCGCGGCTAAACCGGCGTCCTGCCGGTTTACCCGCTCCACCGTGCCTACTTGCGGCCATCGTGGTTAACGGGGCCCGCAGATCAAAATCAAAAGCAGATCAAAAGCAGAGCACAGCGGCCTCCCGGCCGGCTTGAGTGTTAAAAGCAAAAGCAAAGACCAGAGCGAAAACAGATCTGCTTTTCTGTGGGAGCTGGCTTGCCTGCGATGCAGACAACTCGGTCTTCCAGATGCACCCAGTTGATGCTATCGCAGGCAAGCCAGCTCCCACATTTGACCGTGCCCGCTTTAGATTTTGATTTTGCTCTTCAACACTCAAGCCGGCCGGTAGGCCGCTGTGCTTTTGCTTTTGATCTTGATCTTAGGCGCCCCGTTAAACCACGCTGGCCGAACGCAGGCTTTGGAGCGTGGGTAACCCGGCAGGACGCCGGGTTAGCCGTCCTGGGCCAGGGATGGCCCATGACGGCGGCCCACGGTCCAAAGCCGGAGTGAGGGCACACCGAGCATTAGCGAGGTGCCGAGTGGTGGGGCAAGAGCGTTTTGCTTACTTTTGCGCTTTTCAAAAGTGAGCCGCTGTAAGAGCGGAACCATAAGCGGCCATCACCGCAGCAACGGATATGCCCCCAATCTAAAAACCTACTTCTTTTTCTTCGGAACCCGCACCAACTGCGTGTCGGAGTAGATGTCGTGCCAGCCACGCTTCTGCTTGTCGAACAACGACCAGATAAACCCAAGCCCCAGACACAACCACGAAGCAATCGACACCACAAACCGCAACAACGCCTGCCACAGACTAATCCGCGACCCATCAGCGTTCTGCACCCGCACCCCCCACACCTGCATCCCCAGGGTCTGCCCCGAATGCGTCCAAAACTTGGCAAAAAACCCAAACAACACAAAAAACAAAATCGTCGACAACAGCGGATCACCATCCAGCGCGCCAGACTCAGACAGCGCCCGTAACTTGGCCTCCCCGACAAACCCCATCCACACCAGCTTGTAGATAAAGGCCGTGACGATCAGCAGGGCCGTGCACAACAGGAAGTCATAGAACATCGCTGCCAGACGACGGCCCAGGCCTACGGCGGGAAACTCGCCTTGGGGGCTCAGCAGGTGTTTCGACATGGCATGGCTCTCGGCAGGAAAAAAGCCATTTTACGGAAGAACGCCCATAAAAAAGCCCCTGATGTCATATCAGGGGCTTTTTGTCGCAGCAAGGATCAGCCTTCTGCTTGTACTTCGTCGGCTTGCATGCCTTTTTGGCCTTGCACCGCGATGAAGGTCACTTTCTGGCCTTCTTTCAGGCTTTTGAAGCCGTTGCCCTGAATAGCGCGGAAGTGGACGAACAGATCCGGACCGCTTTCTGGAGTGATAAAACCAAACCCTTTTTCGTCGTTAAACCACTTGACGGTACCGCTCTGACGATTCGACATTTCTTATTTCCTTGACGCTAAAAATTAATGACAGCCCCTTTCACATGAAAGAGTACTGGGCTGGGTTGCAGGAAAGTAAGAGACGTCGAACGGGTTGTAGCAAACTTTGGCTACTGCCCAGGTCCAGGTTCCAAGCGACCCATGCAAACACAGTGGGCAAACTCTACGACAACTAAGACAGAAAAAACAAGCCCCGGGAAAAGCCCAGGTTTTGCTCGGCTTTATTACAGTTCTGTTCACAATGTGGAACGTCTTTATTCGATAGAATTCGTCACTTGTTATAGGTGACGGTACATAACATTGACTATCGACAGTGCACTTTAATGTGGCGGTTGCGTTACAGATTAGTGCACGTTAACGCAACCGCGTTACTTATAGGAACAGTCAATCAACCACGGTAGTAACGTTGTGGCACGAATGGCATTTTACTTACACGAAGTGGCACCTTTTTCCCACGTACCAAGGCAGACACTTCGGTATCCAGTGCGATGAACGCGCTGTCCAGGTAACCCATGGCGAGCGGGCCACCCAGGCTCGGGCCAAAACCGCCGCTGCAGACGCTGCCGATCACGGTGCCGTGTTCGTCGACGATTTCTGCGCCTTCACGCACCGGTGTCCGCTCCTGCGGCAACAGGCCCACGCGTTTGCGGCTTACACCGGTTTGTTGCTGGGTGAAGATTTCGTCGGCACCCGGGAAGCCGCCGGCACGTGCGCCATCCGCGCGACGGGCCTTGGAAATTGCCCACAACAGGCTGGCTTCAATCGGTGTGGTCTCGGTGTTCATGTCATGGCCATAGAGGCACAGGCCGGCTTCCAGGCGCAGGGAGTCGCGAGCGCCCAGGCCGATGGCCTGCACTTCGGTTTCGGCCAGCAGGCTGCGGGCCAGGGCTTCGGCACTGGCGGCCGGCACCGAGATTTCGAAGCCGTCTTCGCCGGTATAGCCCGAACGGCTGACGTAACAGTCCACACCCAGCAGGCGGGTCGGTGCGAATTGCATGAAGGTCATGTGCTTGACCTCTGGCGCCAGGCGCGCCAGCACGCTGACGGCGGCCGGGCCTTGCAGGGCCAGCAGGGCGCGTTCCTCGAACAGCGGCTCGATGGTGCACTGGTCACCGATGTGCTGGCGCAGGTGGGCCAGGTCCTGGTCCTTGCAGGCGGCGTTGACCACCAGGAACAGTTCGTCGTTACCCAGGTTGGCGACCATCAGGTCGTCCAGGATGCCACCTTGCTCGTTGGTGAACATCGCGTAACGCTGCATGCCCACCGGCAGGTCGATGATGTCCACCGGCACCAGGGTTTCCAGGGCTTTTGCGGCACCGGCGCCGGTCAGGCGGATCTGGCCCATGTGCGACACATCGAACAACCCGGCCTGTTCACGGGTGTGCAGGTGTTCCTTCATCACGCCCAGCGGGTATTGCACCGGCATGTCGTAGCCGGCGAAGGGCACCATGCGCGCGCCCAGCTCGATGTGCAGGGCGTGCAATGGGGTTTTCAACAGGGTTTCGGTGGACATATTCAGCTCCTGAAAAACGTGCGGACGCGCGGGTGGGCGTCAGCACTCGATAATGTTGACCGCCAAACCGCCACGGGCGGTTTCCTTGTATTTGCTTTTCATGTCGGCGCCGGTCTGGCGCATGGTGCGGATGACCTTGTCGAGGGACACGAAGTGTTGCCCGTCGCCGCGCAGGGCCATGCGCACCGCATTGATGGCCTTGACCGAACCCATGGCGTTGCGCTCGATGCAGGGCACCTGCACCAAGCCGCCGATGGGGTCGCAGGTCAGGCCGAGGTTGTGTTCCATGCCGATCTCGGCGGCGTTCTCCACCTGGGAAACCGTACCGCCCAACACTTCGCACAGGGCGCCGGCGGCCATGGAGCAGGCCACGCCGACTTCCCCCTGGCAGCCGACTTCGGCGCCGGAGATCGAGGCGTTTTCCTTGTACAGAATGCCGATGGCCGCGGCGGTGAGCAGGAAACGCACCACGCCGTCTTCGCTGGCCCCTGGGATAAAGCGCATGTAGTAGTGCAACACCGCCGGCACAATCCCGGCTGCACCGTTGGTGGGCGCAGTCACCACGCGCCCGCCATTGGCGTTTTCTTCGTTGACCG
Source organism: Pseudomonas sp. MWU16-30323 (assembly GCF_020515595.1). Classification (NCBI taxonomy): domain Bacteria; kingdom Pseudomonadati; phylum Pseudomonadota; class Gammaproteobacteria; order Pseudomonadales; family Pseudomonadaceae; genus Pseudomonas; species Pseudomonas sp. MWU16-30323. Next base: position 28,488 of record NZ_JAIWYM010000003.1, on the reverse strand, counting down.
CCAGGGCGTACAGGTTGACCCAATCCAGTACCGACAACGGGTCACGCAGCGCCGATTCCGGGTGCTTGCACAGTTGGCGATGCAGCGCGGCGGCGCGGCGCTTGACCTTCAGGCCGCCGGGCAAAATCCCTTCGTTGCGACAGCCCGCGTCCACGCAGTCCTGCATCACCTGCCAGATTTTCAGCAGGCCGGCGCGGGTTTCCGCTTCCGGGCGCCAGGCGCTTTCATTGGTCAGCATCACCTGGCTGATGGACAGCCCATAGGTGGCGCAATGGCCGAGCAAGTCCTTGGCACTTTTGAACGGGAAGGTCAGTGGGGTGGCGTCTTCGACGATACGGTCGTGGCCGGCGGCATCTTCATCCACCACAAATCCGCCGCCCACCGAGTAGTACTCGCGGCTGCGAATCTGCAGGCCGGCGGCGTCGAAAGCGCGGAAGATCATGCCGTTGGGATGATAGGGCAGGGGTTTGCGAATCATCGCCAGGTGTTCTTTCTCATTGAACGCAATGCTGTGTTCGCCGAGCAGGTTCAAGCGTGCGTTGCCGCGAATTTCCAACAGGCGGGCGGCAACGGTTTCAGTGTTCACAGTGTCCGGGAGTTCGCCTTCCAGGCCCAGCAATACAGCCTTGTCACTGCCGTGGCCTTTGCCGGTGGCGCCGAGTGAGCCGTAGAGTTCCACCTTGATGCAGGTGGTGGCGCCCAACAGGTTGTCGCGCTTCAGTCCCTCGACGAATCGAGCGGCAGCGCGCATCGGGCCGACGGTGTGGGAGCTGGAGGGGCCGATGCCAATCTTGAACAGGTCGAACACGCTTAAAGACATGGTTGTTCTCCGGTTTCTTATTATTTATCGGATGTACTCGGTCCAATTGTGGGAGCGGGCTTGCTCGCGAAAGCGGTGGGTCAGTCACCAGATGTATCAACTGACACTCCGCATTCGCGAGCAAGCCCGCTCCCACATTAGGTTACGCGTAGCTCTCGATCGACGGGCAAGCGCACACCAAATTGCGATCGCCAAACACGTTGTCGACCCGGCCAACCGGCGGCCAGTACTTGGCTTCGATCAACGACGCCACCGGGTACACCGCTTGCTCGCGGCTGTAGGGGTGGCTCCATTCGCCAACCAGTTCCGCGGCAGTGTGTGGTGCGTTCTTCAGCGGGTTGTCGTCCTTGTCCAGGGCACCGTTTTCCACTGCGCGAATCTCTTCGCGGATGGCGATCATCGCGTCGCAGAAGCGGTCCAGTTCTTCCCGGGATTCGCTTTCGGTCGGCTCGATCATCAGGGTGCCGGCTACCGGGAACGACATGGTCGGGGCGTGGAAACCAAAGTCGATCAGACGCTTGGCCACGTCATCCACGCTGATGCCGCTGCTGTCTTTCAACGGGCGCAGGTCGAGGATGCATTCGTGGGCCACCAGGCCGTTGCTGCCGGTGTACAGCACCGGGTAGTGCTCTTCCAGGCGGCGGGAAATGTAGTTGGCATTCAGGATCGCCAACTGCGAAGCGCGCTTGAGGCCCGCGCCGCCCATCATGCTGATGTACATCCAGGTGATCGGCAGGATGCTCGCGCTGCCGAACGGTGCGGCACAGACCGCGCCTTCCTTGCGTTCCATCGCGGCATGGCCGGGCAGGAACGGCGTCAGGTGGGATTTGACACCAATCGGGCCAACGCCCGGGCCGCCACCACCGTGGGGAATGCAGAAGGTCTTGTGCAGGTTGAGGTGGGACACGTCGCCGCCGAACTTGCCCGGGGCGCACAGGCCGACCATCGCGTTCATGTTGGCGCCGTCGATGTACACCTGGCCGCCGTTGTCGTGAATGATCCCGCAGATTTCGCGGATGCCTTCTTCGAACACGCCGTGGGTGGACGGGTAGGTGATCATCAGCGCGGCGAGGTGTTCGCGGTGCTCGATAGCCTTGGCGCGCAGGTCTTCGATGTCGACGTTACCGCGGGCATCGCACGCGGTGACCACCACGCGCATGCCAGCCATGTTGGCGGTGGCCGGGTTGGTGCCGTGGGCCGACGACGGGATCAGGCAGATGTCGCGGCGCTCTTCGCCACGGCTCTGGTGATAGGCACGGATGGCCAGCAGGCCGGCGTACTCGCCCTGGGAACCGGCGTTCGGTTGCAGGGAGATCGCGTCGTAACCGGTGGCCGCGCAGAGCATGGCTTCCAGTTCGGTGGTCAGTTGCTGGTAGCCGGCGCTTTGCGAGGCGGGGGCGAACGGGTGCAGGGCACCGAACTCGGCCCAGGTGACCGGGATCATTTCGCTGGCGGCATTGAGCTTCATGGTGCAGGAACCCAGCGGGATCATGGTGCGATCCAGGGCCAGGTCCTTGTCGGCCAGCTTGCGCAGGTAGCGCATCAGCTCGGTTTCGGAGTGATAGCGGTTGAACACCGGGTGGCTGAGGATCGGCGACTGGCGCAGCAGCGCGGCCGGCAGGGTGCTTTCAACGCTGGCAGCCAATGCGGCGAAGTCTGGCAGGGCTTTGCCGTCGGCGAACACGCTCCACAGGGTTTCGATATCGGCCTGGGAGGTGGTTTCGTCCACCGACAGGCCAAGGCGTTCGCCATCGACCACGCGCAGGTTGATGCGCTGGGCGCGGGCCTTGTCGTGCAGGGCGGCGGTTTGCGCGCCGGTCTTGAGGGTCAGGGTGTCGAAGAAGTGGGCTTGTTCAACTGCCAGGCCCAATGCGCTCAAGCCTTTGGCGAAGATCGCGGTCAGGTGATGGATGCGGTTGGCAATCTGGGTCAGGCCTTTCGGGCCGTGGTACACGGCGTACATGCTGGCGATGTTGGCCAACAGCACTTGGGCGGTGCAGATGTTGCTGGTGGCTTTCTCGCGGCGGATATGTTGCTCGCGGGTCTGCATGGCCAGGCGCAGGGCCGGCTTGCCGAAACGGTCGACGGACACACCGACCAGACGGCCCGGCATGTCGCGCTTGAACGCATCCTTGGTAGAGAAGTACGCCGCGTGCGGGCCACCGAAGCCCAGCGGCACGCCGAAGCGTTGCGCGCTGCCGATGGCCACGTCGGCGCCGAACTCGCCCGGCGGGGTCAGCAGGGTCAGGGCCAGCAGGTCGGCGGCCACGGCCACCAGTGCGTTGGCGGCGTGGAAACGCTCGGTCAGTTCGCGGTAGTCGAACACGTCACCGTTGCTCGCCGGGTATTGCAGCAGGGCGCCGAAGAAGGCGCTGACGTCGGTCAGTTCACGCTCGTCGCCCACCACTACGTCGATGCCCAGTGGCTCGGCACGGGTGCGCAGTACGTCGAGGGTTTGCGGGTGGCTGTGCACGGAGGCGAAGAACGCGTTGCTGCCTTTGTTCTTGCTCAGGCGTTTGCAGAAGGTCATGGCTTCGGCAGCGGCGGTGGCTTCGTCCAGCAGCGAGGCGTTGGCGATCGGCAGGCCGGTGAGGTCGCTGATCAGCGTCTGGAAGTTCAGCAGCGACTCCAGGCGGCCCTGGGAAATCTCAGGCTGGTAGGGCGTGTAGGCGGTGTACCAGGCCGGATTTTCCAGCAGGTTGCGCAGGATCGGCGACGGCGTGTGGCAGTTGTAGTAGCCCTGGCCGATGTAGGTCTTGAACAGCTCGTTCTTGGCGGCAATCGCCTTGATCGAAGCCAGTGCGTCGGCTTCGCTCAGGCCATCACTCAGGCCCAGCACGGCGGTGCCCTTGATGCTTTCCGGGATCACGCTGGCGCTCAGGGCTTCCAGGGAGTCAAAGCCCAGGGTGGCGAGCATGTGTTGCTCGTCGTCCTGGCGCGGGCCGATGTGGCGGGCAATGAATTCGTTGGCGGTGGTCAGATTAGTCATGGCGCGCTCCTCAGGCTTCAGCGTTGGCTTTGATCAGGCGGTCATACGCATCCTGATCCAACAGCTTAGCTACTGCATCGGCATCAGCCGGTTTAAAGCGGAAGAACCAGCCTTCGCCCATCGGGTCTTCGTTGACCAACTCAGGGCTGCCGTCCAGCTTGTCGTTCACTTCGAGGACTTCGCCGTCCAGCGGCATGTACACGCCGCTGGCTGCCTTGACCGACTCAACGGTGGAGGCTTCTGCGCCCTTGTCGTAGGCCTGCAGTTCAGGCAGTTGCACGAAAACCACATCACCCAGCGCGTTCTGCGCAAAAGCGGTAATGCCCACGGTAACGCTGCCGTCGGCTTCGGCGCGCAGCCATTCGTGATCTTCAGTAAAGCGCAACTCGCTCATGGAAACTCCTCAGGGCCAGATTCGTCTGGTGGACGGGATTGGAATAATGGGGAGTTGCTTAGCAAAATCGCGGCCAATGTTTTTTTATCTTTATAAAACAATTAGTTACTGATTATGGCTGGCGATGTTCGAATGCTGGTTGTAGCGATATCGCTACAGCTGGGCCGTGGAAAAAAAGACTATGAGGATCAAAGCCTTGCATGGCGTCGCCTAAGACGGTGTGTATCGATATCGTTCCGCTGTAGCGCTTTCAGTACAGGTGGACGTCGCTTTTGATATCAACGTTGGAATGCAATCAATGTGGGAACTGGCTTGTCGAAACGTCGCACCGCTGCGATAGCGGTGGGTCAGTCGACACCGCTATCGCAGGCAAGCCAGCTCCCACATTTTCACCGCGTGCAGTCAGTCAGGGCTTGTTGGGAATGCCGTACTTGCGCAAGCGATGGGCGATGGCGGTGTGGGAGGTTTGCAGGCGGCTCGCCAGCTGACGCGTGGACGGATAGCTGGCGTACAGCTTCTCCAGCAACCCGCGCTCGAAGTCTTCCACCGCCTGCTCCAGGCTGTCGACTTCACCGTCGTTCTGGCGCGCCACCGAGGTGCCGGCAATGTCCAGGTCGCCAATATCCACCAGGCTGCTTTCGCAAATGGCCGCGGCGCGGAAGATCACGTTCTGCAATTGCCGCACGTTGCCCGGCCAGCGGTTGCCCAGCAGTGCAGGGTAGGTGCCCGGCGCCAGGCGGCAGACCGGGCGCTGGATCTGCGCGCAGGCCTGCTGCATGAAGTAGCGGGCCAGCAGCAGGATGTCCTGGCCGCGCTCGCGCAGGGGCGGCACTTCGACGTTGAGCACATTGAGGCGGTAGAACAGGTCTTCGCGGAAGGTGCCTTCGCTGACCATTTTTTCCAGGTCGCGGTGGGTGGCGCTGAGGATCCGCACATTGACCTTCACCTCACGGTCGCCGCCTACCCGACGGAAGCTGCCGTCGTTGAGAAACCGCAGCAGCTTGGCCTGCAAGTACGGCGACATCTCGCCGATTTCGTCGAGGAACACCGTGCCCTGGTTCGCCAGTTCCATCAGCCCCGGCTTGCCGCCACGCTGGGCGCCGGTGAATGCGCCGGGGGCGTAGCCGAACAGTTCGCTCTCGGCCAGGTTTTCCGGCAGCGCCGCGCAGTTCAGGGCCAGGAACGGCGCACTGTGCCGCGCGCTGATGGCGTGGCAGGCGCGGGCCACCAGTTCCTTGCCGGTGCCGGTCTCGCCCTGGATCAACAACGGTGCATCCAGCGCCGCCACCCGTTGCGCCCGCGCCTTGAGGGTGCGGATCGCCGGGGACTCGCCCAGCAGCGCGTCGAAACCTTCGGCATGGTCGTGGTGCAGCGCCGAGAGTTGTTCGCCGATGCGGTTGGGTTGGTACAGGGTCAGCAGGGCGCCCGCATCGGTGATCGGCGTGGCGTCCAGCAGCAAGGTCTGGCCGTTGACGCTGATTTCCCGCAGGGCCAGGCGAAAGCCGTGTTCCAGCAGGGTGGCCAGCAGCGTTGGGTCGTCGAACAGTTCGTTGATGCTTTCCCCGGCGGGCTCGCGGCCGTACAAGGCGATCAAGGCCGGGTTGGCCAGGAGGATCTTGCCCGCGCTGTCCAGGGCCAGTACCGGGTCGGTCATGGCGGCGAGCAGGGCGTCGAGTTGCAAGTGCTGGCGTTGGCCGGGGAGGATGTCGACCACGGTCACGGCTTGCACGCCGCGCACGCTGAACAGTGCGTCGCGCAGTTCTTCCAGCACCTCGGCGCTCAAGGTCGGCGCGTCGATGTAGACGTTGGGCGGAACCATTTCCACCGCATCCAGGTTGAGATTGCGCCCACCGAGCAAGGCCAGGACTTCCTGGGTGATGCCGACGCGGTCGATGAAGCTGACGTGGATACGCATGGGGCGGTTAGCGGTTCTGGCGAGCGAGAGGTGGCAAGTATGCCTTGGAGAAGATGGAGATCAAAATGTGGGAGCGGGCTTGCTCGCGAATGCGGTGTATCAGCTGATACATCCGGTGACTGACACACCGCATTCGCGAGCAAGCCCGCTCCCACATTTGATGGTTGGGGCTTGGGAAACCGGGTTATCCGAGGTGTTCGGGTTTGACCGGATCCCCAGGCTTCACATCCAGCTGGTGCCGCACATCCTCAAACATCAAATCGTACTGCTTGTGCATCTGGCCATTGAGCGTCGCGACCTTCGGCATACCGTATTTCTGAGCAATATTCATCGCATGCCGGGCGAAGTCGAACGACTGGTCCTTGGGCAGGAAAAACTCTTCGTTGAGCTCCTTGCCTTGCACCGAGCCGTGCATTTTGAAGAGCATTCCTTTGCCTTCCTTTGGGTCCTGGCTGACTTCGTAGTCGATGCACAGGTTGTAGCTGTAGTCATCCGGGTTCAGCGCGTGGCGTTCGATGTGCAGGTGACCAGGTTCAAAGGTAGCCATAGGCATTTCTCCTCTACTTCACAGGTAGGTGATTCCGGGTTTCGCCGTGCTGATTCGCGTGCCGGCAGTGCCCTGGACAATCGCTTCGATGTCCGAGAGTGAACCGATCACTGCGGTTTTGCCAGTCTGGCGGGCGAACTCGCAGGCGGCCTGGACCTTGGGCCCCATGGAGCCGGCGGCGAAGCCGAGCTTTTCGATTTCGTCCGGGTGCGCCTGGCCGATGGCTTTCTGAGTGGGCTTGCCGAAGTCGATAAACGCGGCATTGACGTCGGTGGCGATCACCAGCAAATCGGCGTCCAGTTGCCCGGCCAGCAAGGATGAGCACAAGTCTTTGTCGATCACCGCTTCAATGCCCTGGAGCTTGCCGTCTTCGCCATACATCGTCGGAATCCCGCCGCCGCCGGCGCAGATTACGATGCTGCCTTTTTCCAGCAGCCACTGGATCGGGCGGATTTCAAAGATCCGCTTCGGCCGTGGGCTGGCCACCACGCGGCGATACTTGTCGCCATCGGGGGCAATCGCCCAGCCTTTTTCGGCGGCGAGTTTTTCCGCTTCGGCCTTGGAGTAGACCGGGCCGATGGGCTTGGTCGGGTTCTGGAAAGCCGGGTCCTTGGCGTCCACTTCGACCTGGGTCAACAGCGTGGCGAACGGCACTTCGAAGTCCAGCAGGTTGCCCAGTTCCTGTTCGATGATGTAGCCGATCATGCCTTCGGTTTCGGCGCCCAGCACGTCCAGTGGGTAGGGCGACACCTGGGTGTAAGCCGCCGCTTGCAGCGACAGCAGGCCCACTTGCGGGCCATTGCCGTGGGCAATCACCAGTTCGTTGCCGCTGTGGATCTTGGCGATCTGTTCGGTGGCGATGCGGATATTGGCCCGTTGATTGTCTGCGGTCATGGGTTCACCACGGCGCAGAAGGGCGTTGCCGCCCAGTGCAACGACGATACGCATAATTCAATCCTTCTAAAATTGAGCGAGGTCTCTCATGAGCAACCCGGTCAATGTGGGAGCTGGCTTGTGTGGGAGCCGGGCTTGCCCGCGATGGCATCACCTCGGTGTATCTGAAATACCGAGGTGTCTGCATCGCAGGCAAGCCAGCTCCCACAAAAGCACTCCCACATTGACTGTGTTGTGGGTTTAGATATCCGCCAACGCCGACACCAGGATCGCCTTGATGGTATGCATGCGATTCTCAGCCTGCTCAAAGGCGATATTGGCCGGGGACTCAAACACTTCTTCGGTCACTTCCACACCGTTGGCCAGGTTCGGATAACGCGCGGCGATGTCCTTGCCGACCTTGGTTTCACTGTTGTGGAACGCCGGCAGGCAGTGCATGAATTTCACCCGTGGGTTGCCCGAGGCCTTCATCATCTTGGCGTTGACCTGGTACGGCAGCAGTTGCTCGATGCGCTCGTCCCACGCTTCCACCGGCTCGCCCATGGACACCCAGATATCGGTGTGGATGAAGTCCACGCCTTTCACCGCTTCCTTCGGGTCTTCGGTGATGGTGATGCGCGCGCCGCTTTCTTCGGCGAATTCCTGGCACTGCTTGATGAAATCAGCATGGGGCCACAGGGCTTTCGGTGCGCCAATGCGCACGTCCATGCCCAGCTTGGCGCCGATCATCAGCAGCGAATTGCCCATGTTGTAACGGGCGTCGCCGAGGTAGGCGTAGCTGATGTCATGCAGCGGCTTGTCACTGTGCTCGCGCATGGTCAGGGTGTCGGCGATCATTTGGGTCGGGTGGAATTCAGCGGTCAGGCCGTTGAACACCGGCACGCCGGCGAACTTGGCCAGTTCTTCGACGATTTCCTGTTCAAAGCCACGGTACTCGATGGCATCGAACATCCGGCCGAGGACGCGGGCGGTGTCTTTCATGCTTTCCTTGTGGCCGATCTGCGACGACACCGGGTCGATGTAGGTGACGTGGGCACCCTGGTCGTGGGCCGCGACTTCGAACGCGCAACGGGTGCGGGTCGAGGTTTTTTCGAAGATCAACGCGATGTTTTTGCCCTTCAGGTGCGGACGCTCGGTGCCGGTGTATTTGGCGCGCTTGAGGTCGCGGGACAGGTCGATCAGGTAGTGCAGTTCGCGGGTGGTGTGATGCATCAGCGACAGCAGGCTGCGGTTGCGCATGTTGAAAGCCATGATGGATCTCCTTAGTAGTCGATTGGGTCGCGAATGATCGGGCAGGTCATGCAGTGGCCGCCGCCACGGCCGCGGCCGAGTTCGCCGGCGCTGATGGTGATGACTTCCACGCCGGCCTTGCGCAGCAGGGTGTTGGTGTAGGTGTTGCGGTCGTAGCCGATCACTACGCCAGGCTCCACGGCCACCACGTTGTTGCCGTCATCCCACTGCTCGCGCTCGGCGGCGAAGCTGTTGCCGCCGGTTTCCACCACGCGCAGGGCCTTGAGGTTCAGGGCGGCGGCGACGGTGTCGAGGAAGTTGGTTTTCTCGCGTTGGATATCGATGCCGCCGGGCTTGGTCTCGTCCGGGCGCAGGGTGAAGGCGACGATCTGGTTGACCACTTCCGGGAAGATCGTGACCAGGTCGCGGTCGCAGAAGCTGAACACGGTGTCGAGGTGCATCGCCGCGCGGGATTTCGGCAGGCCGGCGACAATCACGCGTTCCACGGCTTTGTGCTTGAACAGGTTCAGGGCGAGTTGGCCGATGGCCTGGCGCGAGGAACGCTCGCCCATACCGATCAACACCACGCCGTTACCGATCGGCATCACGTCGCCGCCTTCCAGCGTCGCGTTGCCGTGTTCCTGGTCCGGGTCGCCGTACCACACCTGGAAGTCGGCGTTGGTGAACTCGGGGTGGAATTTGTAGATGGCGCTGGCCAGCAGGGTTTCCTGGCGTCGTGCCGGCCAGTACATCGGGTTCAGCGTCACGCCGCCGTAGATCCAGCAGGTGGTGTCGCGGGTGAACTGGGTGTTGGGCAGCGGCGGCAGAATGAAGCTGGAGTGCCCGAGGAAGTCGCGGAACATCTCGATGGTCTTGCCGCCGAAGCTGCTCGGCAGGTCATCGGCCGACACGCCACCGATCAGGAACTCGGCGACCTTGCGCGGCTCCAGGCTGCGCAGCCACGAGCTGACTTCATTGACCAGCCCCAGGCCGACCTGGTTGGCGGTGATCTTGCGCGCCAGGATCCAGTCCAGCGCTTCGGGGAGGGCGACGATGTCGGTCAGCAGGTTGTGCATTTCCAGCACATCGATGTCGCGCTCGCGCATCTTGGTCACGAAGTCGAAGTGGTCGCGCTTGGCCTGGGCCACCCACAGCACGTCATCGAACAGCAGTTCATCGCAGTTGTTGGGGGTCAGCCGCTGGTGGGCCAAACCTGGGGAGCACACCATGACTTTGCGCAGTTTGCCGGCTTCGGAATGTACGCCGTACTTCACTTTTTCCGTGGTCATTACAGATCCTCCAGTGAACAATAATTACAGGGTCAGGAAGCCGGAGTAGAGGCCATAGCCCGCCACGAGGGCGCCTACGACGACTGCGGCGAAAATCAGCTTCTCGACGTTGGTGAAAATCGGTTTGCCCAGTTCATGCTTGGCCATGGCGAACAGGATCACGCCGGGGGCGTAGAGCAGGGCGGACAGCAACAGGTACTTGGTGCCACCGGCGTACAGCAGCCAGACCGCGTAGATCAACGCGATGGCGCCGATCAGCAGGTCTTTGCGGCGTTCGCCCGGGGCGCTTTCATAGGTTTCACCGCGCACCGCCAGCAGCAGTGCATAGGCCGCCGACCACAGGTAAGGCACCAGGATCATCGAGGTGGCGAGGTAGATCAGCGACAGGTAAGTGCTGGCCGAGAACAGTGTGATCACCAGGAAAATCTGCACCATGGCGTTGGTCAGCCACAGGGCGTTGGCCGGCACGTGGTTGGCGTTTTCCTTACGCAGGAACTCCGGCATGGTGTGGTCCTTGGCGGCGGCGAACATGATCTCCGCGCACAGCAGTACCCACGACAGCAGCGCCCCGAGCAAGGAAATGATCAAGCCGACGCTGATCAGCACCGCGCCCCAGTGACCCACCACATGCTCCAGCACGGCGGCCATCGAAGGGTTCTGCAGCTTGGCCAGTTCCGGTTGGGTCATGATCCCCAGGGACAGCACGTTCACCAGCATCAGGAACAGCAGCACGGTGATAAAACCAATCACGGTGGCCTTACCGACGTCGGAGCGTTTTTCGGCGCGGGACGAGAAGATACTCGCGCCTTCAATGCCGATGAACACCCAGACGGTGACCAGCATCATGTTGCGCACCTGGTTCATCACGCTGCCCAGGTCCGGGTTTTTCACACCCCAGATGTCAGCGGTGAAGATGTCCAGCTTGAACGCGAAGAGCGCGATCAACACGAACAGCACCAGTGGCACTACCTTCGCGACGGTGGTCACCAGGTTGATAAACGCGGCTTCCTTGATCCCGCGCAGTACCAAAAAGTGCACGGCCCACAGCAGCACCGACGCGCCGATCACCGCCGCCGGGGTGTTGCCTTCGCCGAAGATCGGAAAGAAGTAACCGAGGGTGCTGAACAGCAGCACGAAGTAGCCGACGTTGCCCAGCCAGGCGCTGATCCAGTAACCCCAGGCGGATGAGAAACCCATGTAGTCGCCAAACCCGGCCTTGGCGTAGGCGTAGACCCCGCCGTCGAGGTTGGGCTTGCGATTGGCCAGGGTCTGGAACACGAAGGCCAGGGTCAACATGCCCACGGCGGTAATCACCCAACCGATCAATACCGCGCCGACATCGGCGCTGGCCGCCATGTTTTGCGGCAGTGAGAAGATCCCGCCACCAATCATTGAGCCCACGACAAGTGCAACCAGTGCGCCTAATCGAAGTTTTCCGGGAGAATCAGACATCGCATGACTCCAATGCAGGAGAAGAGAGACCACAGAATAAATCCGTGCGCTAATCAAACAGCTGACTCAGATCACTTCATTGGCACATTCCATTGTGAATTAATGACTTATGATGAAAGGTACGGGCGCTCAAGCGCCACGCAGAGGCTCGTTGTAGAGCGCTTCTACGTCTCAAACAGTAGGTTTTCTCATTAGCATGGACGGTTGAAGCTAGTTCTTTTTTTCAGATATGCAAACTTTTTGGAAAGGGTGTGTGCAACGCTTCACTGTTGCGAAAGTTCAATCATTATTTAAATTATAAATTTGTCTGAAGGTTATTTACTGTCATGCCTTTAAGTTATGAGGCGTGAGGGTTTATTCGCTATATCTAATAAACGCTGCTGGCGTTAGATAAATTAGTTGAGTGCACGCTTGTGGCCTCAACCGCTGTTTCTTTATTTCAGGAATATCCATGTCCCACGCGTCAGAAAAGCTTCGCCTCAACGCCTTGATCGCCCTGGTGGTGGGCTCGATGATCGGCGGCGGGATCTTCTCGTTGCCCCAGAACATGGCGGCGCGGGCTGAAGTGGGCGCGGTGTTGATTGGCTGGGGAATTACCGCCGTGGGCATGTTGACCCTGGCCTTCGTGTTCCAGACCTTGGCCAACCGCAAGCCGGAGCTGGATTCCGGGGTCTACGCCTACGCCAAGGCCGGGTTTGGCGACTATATGGGGTTCTCGTCCGCGTGGGGCTACTGGATCAGTGCCTGGATGGGCAACGTCGGTTACTTCGTGTTGCTATTCAGTACCCTGGGCTACTTCTTCCCGGTGTTCGGCCAGGGCAATACCCCGGTGGCCATCGGCTGTGCGTCAGTATTGCTGTGGGCTGTGCATTTTCTGGTGATGCGCGGGATCAAGGAGGCGGCGTTCATCAACCAGATCACCACCGTGGCCAAGATCGTGCCGTTGGTGATGTTTATCGTGATCGCCGCGGTGGCGTTCAAGGCCGACATCTTTACCCGGGATATCTGGGGCCTGAGCAACCCTGAGTTCGGCGGCGTGGTGGACCAGGTGCGCAACATGATGCTGGTCACGGTGTTTGTGTTTATCGGTATCGAGGGCGCCAGCGTCTACTCGGCGCGGGCCGAGAAACGCTCGGACGTGGGGCGGGCCACGGTGATTGGCTTTCTTGGCGTGTTGGCGCTGCTGGTGTTGGTCAACCTGCTGTCCCTTGGGATCATGAGCCAGCCGGAACTGGCCAACCTGCAAAACCCGTCCCTGGCCGGGGTGCTGGAACATATCGTCGGCCCCTGGGGCGCGCTGTTGATCAGCATCGGGCTGGCGGTTTCGCTGCTGGGGGCGTTGCTGTCGTGGGCGTTGCTCTGCGCTGAAATTCTCTATGCCACCGCCCATGACAAGACCATGCCCGCGTTCCTGAAAAAGGAAAACGTCAATCAGGTGCCGGTCAATGCGTTGTGGCTGACCAATGTGATGATCCAGCTGTTTCTGGTGATCACGCTGTTTTCGGAAAGCACCTACACCACCCTGATCTACCTGGCGTCCTCAATGATTTTGGTGCCCTACCTGTGGTCGGCGGCTTATGCGGTGCTGTTGAGCGGGCGCGGTGAAACCTACGAAGGTGCCCATGGCGAACGCTTGAAGGACCTGCTGGTGAGCCTGATCGCTTTGGCTTACGCAGTGTGGCTGCTTTACGCCGGAGGCTTGAAGTACCTGCTGCTGTCGGCGTTGCTGTATGCGCCGGGGGTGATCCTGTTTGCCCTGGCCAAGCGTGAACAGGGCCAGCCCTTGTTTACCCACCTGGAAAAAGGCATTTTCGCCTGCGTGATCGCCGGGGCGAGCCTGGCGGCGTATGGGTTGTACAGCGGGGTGTTGTCGTTGTGAGGATGCAGCTGGCGTATCAGGCGCCGTATGACTGGGCGGCGATGCTGGGCTTTTTGTCGGCGCGGGCGATCAGCGGGTTGGAGACGGTGGACGGCGGCGTGTACTCGCGCAGTATCAGTGTCGACGGTCAGCAGGGTTGGCTCAGCGTGGCGCCGGGGGCCGGTGATTGGCTTGAAGTCACGGTGGACTTCCCCAATGCGGCGGCGTTGCCGGAGATCGAGCAGCGGTTGCGTGACATGTTTGACCTGTCGGCTGACCCGAAACGGATCAACCGGCAACTGGCGACTGATCCTTTGATGGCGAGGTTGGTTGCGGCGCGTCCCGGCCTGCGGGTGCCGGGAACCTGGGATGGGCTGGAGTTGGCGATCCGTGCGGTGTTGGGCCAGCAGATTACCGTGGTAGCGGCGATCAAGCTGGCGGGCAAGCTGGTGGCGCAGTACGGGACGCCGTTGGTGACGCCCCATGCCGGTGTGACCCATGTGTTTCCTTCAGCCAAGGTGCTGGCGGCGGCGGACCTGGCAACCCTCGGCATGCCGAAAAGTCGCGGGCGCACCTTGTCGGGTGTGGCCCAGGCCTTACTGGATGACCCGCAGGTTTTCCAGCCGAAGGCGAGCCTGAAGGAGGGTGTGGCGCGGCTGGTGGCATTACCGGGGATTGGTGACTGGACGGCGCAGTACATCGCCATGCGCCAGATGCGCGAGCAGGATGCGTTTGCCTCGGGGGATATCGGCTTGATCAATGCGTTGGTGGCGCTGGAAGGCGGGCCGGTGAGCCCACGCCAGTTGCTGGCGCGGGCCGAGGCCTGGCGACCGCTTAGGGCCTATGCGGCGCAGCATTTGTGGACATCACTGAGCCGGGTGGATTGATTCTGCCTACCTGTGGTGAGGGAGCTTGCTCCCGCTGGGGCGCGAAGCGGCCCCATTGACCCCAAAGCAGGGGCCTGCTGCGCAGTCCAGCGGGAGCAAGCTCCCTCGCCACAGGAGCTTCGGTCACCATTGAGGGCGATGTGAACCCAACTCCCCGGCGGGCAAATCCCACTGCAACGGTGTCCCGCTGATGGTCACCGGGGGCAGCAGGCGGTGGGCCGGGCCCCAGGCTGTTTGTTCCACCACCAAGCCTTGATCGCCCGGTTCTTCGGCCCGCAGCGGTAGTTGTTCCGGGACTTGCCCTGCGTCCACCAACAGTTTTGCCGTGCGCGCGAGGGACAGCAGCGCCGAACCGCCGCGCCCGGATTTCAATCGCTCACTCAAGGCCTGGATTGCACTGGCCGCCATCAAATACCCGGTGGCGTGATCCAGTGCCTGTAATGGCAGCGGCACCGGCTTGTCCGACTTTTTCCACTGCCTGCCGGCCTCGGCAATCCCGGTACTCATCTGCACCAGGCTGTCGAACCCTCGGCGATTGCGCCATGGGCCGCTCCAGCCATAGGCATTGAGGCTGGCGTCGATCAGGCCGGGGGCGATGGCTTGTAGCGCGGCCTCACCGTAGCCTAACTGCTCCAGGGCATCGGCGCGGTAGCCGTGCAGCAGAATGTCGGTGTCCTTCAGCAGGTTTTCGAAGGTCTGGCGGTCGTCGGCGTTCTTCAGGTCCAGGCGGGCGCAGCGTTTGCCCAGGGTCATTTCCGGTACAACGCCGGGTTCGTTCCAGTCAGGGGAGTCGATGCGCAGTACATCGGCGCCAAGGCCTGCCAGAAAACGACTGGCAGTGGGGCCGGCCAATACGCGTGTCAGGTCCAGCACCTTGATCCCCGCCAACGGCCTTGCCACCGAGCCCAGCCAGGGTTTGTCGCTGAGGGCTGCAAAGGTCTGGCGATGGACCAGCGGTTCCTGATTGACCGCCAAACCTTGTGGGTGCAGCTGCCAGTCTGGCCACGAGCGCATCTGCGCCGCACAGCCGTTGGCTTCGACAATCGCCTGTTCCAATTCGGCGGCGTTCCATTGGGCGACCTTCGCGGCCATCGCATCACGGTCAGCGACCTGCCCGAGTACGCGTTCAGCGGCGGCACGATGGTGTGGCGCATTGGTGTGCAGGCGAATCCAGCCATCGGCGCAGGCGTAGTCGCCGGCAATCGGGTCCCACAGCGGCGGTGTGGTCCAGCCATCGGGGCGCAGGGATGAGGAGAACCAGAATGAGGCGAGGCGCCGGTCCACGGTCACCGAGGGCAGGCGCCCGGTTTGCTGTTGCAGCAACTGGGCAACCGCCTGGCCTGCCGCACCGATGCTGGCGCTGGCCAGTTCGGTGACGGCAAAGGTCGAGGGCAGGGCGCCGGCCTCGGTAAAGGCCAGCGGGGTGACGGGTAAGTCGAGTGCTTCCTGGATGGGGGTGAGCAGATCAGTCATCAAAGGCCCTCCTTATGAGAAGGACCATCATAGAAGATCATCAGGGTTGAATGACAACCCCAGGCTCCAGCGGTAAATCCACGCTGGCGATAAAACCGCCGCCTTGATGATTGGCCAGGATCAGGCTGCCGCCATGACGTTCTGCGGCGCGCCGCGCGATGGCCAGGCCCAGGCCGTGGCCCTGGGCGGTTTGCCCCGGGGCGCGGTAAAACGGCTCGCCCAGTTGCTTCAGGTGTTCGGCATCCACGCCGGGGCCGTGGTCGCGCACGCTGATCACAATGCGGTCGCCCTGGCGTCTGGCGTCCATTTCAATCGGTTGCCCCGGCGGGTTGAAGCGCTGGGCGTTGCGCAGCAGGTTGTCCACGGCGCGTTCGATCATGGTCGGCCAGCCCTTGAGTTGCAGCCCGGCCTCGGCGTCGAGCTGCACGGGTTGGTCCGGCGCGCCGAGCAAGGCGTCTTTTTGCAGGGTCCGGAGCAACGGGTTGAGGTCGATGTCTTCGGCGCTGGCGTTATCGGCATCCACCCGGGCGAGTACCAGGATTTCGCTGATCAGCGCTTCAAGGCGGTCGCATTCGCGGGTCAGGCGCGGCCAGAGTTTCTCCCGTGCCTCGGGGGTGGCGCGTTCTGCCAGGGCCAAGGCGATCCGCAGCCGGGCCAGGGGCGAACGCAGTTCGTGGGACACGTCCCGCAGCAATTGGCGCTGGCTGCCAATCAGGCTTTGCAGGCGGGCACCCATGCGGTTGAAGTCGGTGGCCAGTACGCCGAATTCGTCGCGACGGTTGGCCAGCCGCGCCAGGCTGTTCTGCTGGTAGGTGGTCTGGCCCAGGTCGTGCACTGCGCCGCGCAGGCGGCTGAGGGGGCGGGTGATGGACAGCGTCACCAGCAAACTGAACAGGGTCAGCACCACCAACGCGATCGCCAGGGCACTCAACGGCCAGAGCAGGCTGTTGCGGTGCCAGGCGTCCAGTTCCGGGTGGGGAATGCGGTAGATCAGCAGGTAAGTGTCGCCGGTTTTTTCACTGGTGTACTCGGCGGTCAGGCGCCGCCAGGGCAGATGGCGGTCCTGGCTGTCTTTTTGTCGGGCTTCGAGGGCGGCGGCGCGGCGCGGGAAGGTGCCGAGCACCACGGGCTCACCGCTTTCGTTAAGCACTTGCACGTCGATGTGGTACTGGCGCTTGCGCTGCTGCAGCAATTCCTGGGCGGCGTCCTCGCCTTGGGCCTCATAGAGCTGCGTCCATTCCTGCGCAAGGTTATTGAGCCCGGGGTGGCGGCTGAGAATCCAGGCGTCCTGGTTGAGCATATGCCCAAGCAGGATCGACAACCCGGCAACCAGGGCGATGGCCAGCCAGAAGCTGGCTAGGACGCGCCAGAACAATGAACGCACAAGAAACCCTCAAACAGGAAAAGCCCAGCGGCGGTGGCCACTGGGCTGGGAGTGAAGCTAGATCATTATTGCGCTTTTTGCGGCTGTTGGGCTTTCCAGGCCTGGAATTCCTTCCACTCGGCGCGGCGCTCGGCTTGTTTCTTCACGATCTCGTCGAATTTCTTCTGTTGATCGGGTTTCAGCACGGCACGGATGTCGGTCTGGGTTTTCTGCTTGGCGGCCGCCATTTCGTCCTTCATGGCTTGCTTGTCAGCGGCTGGCAGTTTGTCCAGGTACTTGCGCACCAGCTCTTTGCGAGCGTGCCACTGTTGGCCCATCAACTTGCCGATCTGCTGGCGCTGTTCAGGGCTCAGGTCCAGCTGGCTGAAAGGGCCACCTTTGCCCCGCATGCCGTGTTCGCCGCCGTGGCCTGGGCCACCCATCATGTGGCCTTCAGGACCGCCCATCGGGCCTGGGCCTTCAGGTGCTGCGGCCATGGCAACGGTTGGCAGGGCAGCAGCGAACATCAAAGCGATAAGGGTCTTGCGCATGGTGATTCTCCTGTCTCTATTCCGGTGAGTCCGGATGTGAGTAGATTACGGAGAACAAGGTCAGCGGCAGT
Organism: Pseudomonas sp. MWU16-30323; assembly: GCF_020515595.1. Classification (NCBI taxonomy): domain Bacteria; kingdom Pseudomonadati; phylum Pseudomonadota; class Gammaproteobacteria; order Pseudomonadales; family Pseudomonadaceae; genus Pseudomonas; species Pseudomonas sp. MWU16-30323. The sequence continues at coordinate 10,755 of NZ_JAIWYM010000003.1, read as the reverse complement.
CAGGGGACGGTAAAGCTTGGGTAAAGAGGATTTTGGGCGGGGCTGACAAAACTATCCCGGCAGGGGAGATCATGTGTGGGAGCTGTCGAGCCTTGGCGAGGCTGCGATGCAGGCACCGCGGTCTATCCGTTGCACCGGGGTGATGCCATCGCAGCCTCGCCAAGGCTCGACAGCTCCCACAGGGGAGAGGTGTTGTGCTTAGAGGCTGTAGTAATAGCCGCGGCTACGCAGCGCCACGATCCGTGGCCGGCCATCCGGGTGCGGGCCGATCTTCTTGCGCAGGTTGCTGACGTGCATGTCCAGGCTGCGGTCATACAGGGTCAGCTTGCGGCCCAGGGCGATTTGCGCCAGTTCCTGCTTGTCCAGCGGCTCGCCTGGCTGGCGCAGCAAGGCTTCCAGCAGACGGCTTTCGGAAACGGTCAGGGCAAATTCCTGTTCATCGATAGTGACCACGCCACGCACCGGGCTGAAGCACAGGTCACCCAGCTCCAGCTGGGTGGACACGGCAGCCGGGTGACTGCGGCGCAGCACGGCGCGCAGGCGGGCGGTCAGTTCGCGAGGGTCGCAGGGCTTGGCCAGGTAGTCGTCGGCGCCCAGTTCCAGGCCGAGGATCCGGTCCAGCGGTTCGCCGCGAGCCGAGAGCATCAGCACCGGCAACTCCGGGTGGTCGCTGCGCAATTGCTTGAGCAGCTCCAGGCCGCTGCCGTCAGGAAGCATCACGTCGAGCACCACGGCCGCCGGGGCGGCTTCGGCCAAAGCCTTGCGGGCGCTCAAGCCGTCATGGCAGGCGCGCACCTGGAAACCTTCCTGGCTCAACCAACTGGTCAGCAGCTCACAGAGCTCCTGGTCATCATCTATCAGTAACAGCTCGCTCATGACTCACTCAATTTAGCCATTGTCGACGGCGCCGGTGCCCGCCACTGGCGAAGATCCCGCACAGCAGGGCGATCAGTGCGACTGCTCCACCGGTCACGAACCATTGCTGTTGCTCGGTAAGCCAGCGTGGCAAGGCACCGCCCTGTGCTTCTTTGAGTTGCTGGACCAGGCGTTGGTTCTCCTGGCGCAGTTTACTCAGTTGGGTACTTTCCCGGGTGGCATCAGCACTTTGCAATTGCTTGCTTAGTTCATCCCGCTGCCGTTCGCTTTCTTTCAAACGTTGCTGCAAATCGGTGATCTGGCTGCCGGCACTCAAGGACAGGGGCGTGGAACTGCCGGTGTTCGAGGTTTCTTCAGCGTGGGCCGTAGCCCCGATCATTAACACTGCCAACAGACACAACTGACGTAAGCGCATCGGAACTCCTGATTCCACACGAATATTCAGAACGTTGTCGGCAGGTTACCGGGAATAATGAGCGTTTAGGAGTGCCCTGAAGCCAATTGGTTCAGCGCACCACGAATCAAGGCAGGACTTGCTTGAACGGCTTGACCAGCACATGAGCATACACGCCGGCCGCGACATACGGATCAGCGTCGGCCCAAGCTTGTGCCGCCGCCAGGGACGCGAACTCGGCGACGATCAGGCTACCGGTGAAACCGGCGTCTCCCGGGTCATTGCTGTCGACTGCCGGGTGCGGGCCGGCGAGCACGATACGGCCTTCGGCTTGCAGCTGTTTCAGGCGCTCGACGTGGGCCGGGCGTACGGACAGGCGTTTTTCCAGGGAGTTGGCAACGTCGGTGGCAATGATGGCGTAGAGCATGTCAGTCCTCGGTTTTCGGCGTGGTAGGGTCGGTGTCATGCAGGTGGCGCGACAGGTAGATCCCCTGGCCGACCAGGAACAGCACGGTCATGCCGAGGCTGCCGAACACCTTGAAGTCCACCCAGTAGCTCTGGAAGGTAAAGGCGACGAACAGGTTGGCGGCGCCGCAGAACAGAAAAAACACGATCCAGGCGATGTTCAGACGGGTCCAGACCGGCTCCGGCAAGCTCAGCGCGTGGCCCATGATCCGCTTGATCAGCAAACGGTCACCGATGAAGTGGCTGCCGATAAAGGCCAGGGCGAACAGCCAGTTGACCACCGGGGCTTTCCATTTAAGGAAGGTTTCGCTGTGGAAGGCCAGGGTCAGGCTGCCGAAGACGAGGCAGGCTATCAGGGTCAGCCATTGGCTTTTTTCCAGCTTGCGCTGGGAGATGAAGAGCGCGCCGTAGACCACCACGGAGCTGATGATCAGCACCGCCGTGGCACTGTAGATGCCACCGACTGTCAGCTCGTGGCCGGCAATATCGATAACGCGAGGGTCGATTTTATAAACGATGAAAAACAGCAACAGCGGGATGAAGTCGATGAATTGTTTCACAGTAAGAGCCAGAAGCTGGATGTGGCGGCATAATAACAAACATCCTTGGTAGCGAAAGCGCCAGCTGACTTGAGGTTACACACTCCCGTGAATGTTGATTTGCACTGCCATAGCACAGCCTCCGACGGCGCCCTGGCGCCCGCGGTCCTGGTTGCGCGTGCGTTTGAAAAAGGCGTGCGAGTCCTGTCGTTGACCGACCACGACACCCTCGAAGGCCTGGCAGAGGCCCGTGATGCGGCGAATGCGTTGGGCATGCAACTGGTCAACGGGGTTGAATTGTCCTGCACCTGGGGTGGCGCAACCATCCACGTATTGGGCTACGGTTTCGACGTCAACGCGCCGCCGCTGGTGGAGGCCATCGCCAAATTGCACGATGGCCGCTGGCTGCGGTCCGAAGAAATAAGCCGCAAGCTGGCCCTCAAGGGCATGCCCAACGGCCTGGAAGGCGCCCGCGCCATCCAGCAGGAACTGGGCGACAGCGGCAACGCCCCGGCCCGTCCGCACTTTGCCGACTGGATGGTGCGTGAAGGTTTTGTAAAGGATCGCGCCGAAGCGTTCCGCAAATGGCTGGGCGCCGGCAAGCTGGGGGACGTCAAGCAACACTGGCCCACCCTGGAAGACACCGTCGGCACGCTGCGGGCAGCAGGCGCCTGGGTCAGCCTGGCGCACCCGTGGCATTACGATTTCACCCGCAGCAAGCGCCGCAAGCTGATTGGCGACTATATTGGAGCGGGCGGCCACGCAATCGAAGTGGTCAACGGGCATCAACCCGCCGAGCAGGTAGGCAGCCTGGCGATTCTTGCCCGCGAATTTGGTCTGCTGGTCAGCGCCGGCAGTGATTTTCATGGCCCTGGCGGCTGGTCCGAGATTGGCGAGTACCGTGCCGTCCCGGAAGATTTGCCGCCCCTTTGGTGTCGCTTCAAACATGACCCCATTATTGCCACCGTCTGAACAGGTAGAACACGTGAGTCAATTCTTCCAGATTCATCCGGAAAACCCCCAGGCGCGCCTGATCAAACAGGCCGTGGAGATCATCCGTGCCGGTGGCGTGGTGATCTACCCCACGGATTCCTCCTACGCTATCGGTTGCCAGATCGGCGACAAGAACGCGGTCGAGCGCGTAAGACGCCTGCGTGACCTGGACAAGAACCACAACTTCGCACTGATTTGCAGCGACCTGTCCCAGTTGGGGCTGTTCGCCAAGGTCGACACCGGCACCTTCCGCCTGCTCAAGGCCCACACGCCAGGGCCTTACACCTTCATTCTCAACGCTACCCGCGAAGTACCGCGCCTGCTGCTGCACCCGAAGAAGCGCACCATTGGCCTGCGGGTGCCGGAACACCCGATCGCCCTGGCGCTGCTGGCCGAACTCGGTGAGCCGTTGATGAGCGTGTCGCTGATCCTGCCGGGTGAAGAAGAGCCGTTGTACGACCCTTATGAAATGCGCCGGTTGCTGGAAAAACACGTCGACCTGATCATCGACGGCGGCTACGGCGGCAACAAGGCCTCCACCGTGATCAACCTGGCCGACGGCGAGCCGGAAGTGGTGCGCGTAGGGTGTGGCGACCCGGCTCCGTTCATGGTCGAGGCCTGAATGTCGGCCGTGGAAACCGTCGACAGCCAGGCGGGCGCCCAGCAGGAACTGCCATTTGCCATGGTCTACGGCCAGGCCGTCATGGAAATGCCGCTGGACCTGTACATCCCGCCGGACGCCCTGGAAGTCTTCCTCGAAGCCTTCGAAGGCCCGTTGGACTTGCTGCTGTACCTGATCCGCAAGCAGAACATCAACATCCTCGACATCCCGGTGGCGGAAATCACCCGCCAGTACATGGGCTATGTCGAGCTGATGCAGACCGTGCGCCTGGAACTGGCTGCCGAGTACCTGGTGATGGCCGCGATGCTCGCGGAGATCAAGTCACGCATGCTGCTGCCGCGTTCGGAAAGCATCGAGGCGGAAGAGGATGACCCGCGCGCTGAACTGATCCGTCGCCTGCAGGAGTACGAACGCTTCAAGGCTGCTGCCGAAGGCATCGACGGCCTGAGCCGGGTGGGCCGCGATGTGGTGGTGCCCAAGCTCGACGCCCCGGAAGCCCGGGCGCGCAAGCTGCTGCCGGACGTGAGCCTGGAAGAATTGCTGATGTCCATGGCCGAAGTACTGCGCCGTGGCGATATGTTTGAAAGCCACCAGGTCAGCCGCGAGGCGCTGTCCACCCGCGAGCGCATGAGTGATGTACTCGACCGCCTCAAGGGCGGCGGGTTTGTGCCGTTTGTCGAGCTGTTTACCAAGGAGGAAGGGCGCCTGGGGGTGGTGGTGACCTTTATGGCGATCCTCGAGCTGGTCAAGGAATCCTTGGTCGAGCTGGTCCAGAATGAGCCTTTTGCGGCTATCCACGTGCGGGCGCGAGCCGAATAAAGAGCTGAATCGATGAATTTGACTGAACCCCGCGAACTGGCCCCGCTGCTGGAGGCCTTCCTCCTGGCCTCGGGCAAGCCGCAATCCCTGGAACGCTTGTTCGAACTGTTTGAAGAAGCCGAACGCCCTGAGCCGCCGGTGTTCAAGAAGGCGTTGGAGATTCTGCGCAAGTCCTGCGATGGCCGTGCCTTTGAGCTGCGGGAAGTGGCTTCCGGTTATCGCCTGCAAATCCGCGAGAAATTCTCGCCGTGGGTGGGCCGCCTCTGGGAAGAACGCCCGCAACGTTATTCCCGGGCGATGCTGGAAACCATGGCGCTGATCGCTTATCGCCAGCCGATCACCCGGGGCGAGATCGAAGACGTGCGGGGCGTGGCGGTTAACAGTCATATCGTCAAGACGCTGCTGGAGCGGGAGTGGATTCGGATCGTTGGTTATCGGGATGTGCCCGGCAAGCCGGCGATGTTTGCTACCACCAAGGTGTTCCTCGACCACTTCAACCTGAAAAACCTCGACGACTTGCCGCCGCTGGCAGAGCTGCGGGAGATGGAGCCGGACCCGGTCCTGGATTTCGACGACGCCCCGGTGCCGGCCAGTTTGCAGGAACTGGCGGACGCCAGCGCCGAGCCGGAAGAGCCGAAGGACGAAACCAGTTTCCATACGCTGTTGCTGGAACTGGACGACATGGAGCAGGGCATCAAGACCGACTTCGACGACTTGCTGCGTGATGGTGCGGTCAGTGACGGTGAGCAGGAGCCTGCGCTGCAACTGAACGTTGAGGTTGAGCTGCCAGTCGAAGTTGAAGATGAGCCCGAGCCTGAACCCGAGGAGGACATCCTTGGCGTCGCCGAAGCCCGTGCCAAACTCCTGGCCGCCGTCGCGGCGCTCGAACAACCGCCGCTGAGCGACGAAGAGGCCGAAGCCCAGGCACTGGCCGAAGCCATCGAAAACGAACGCCGCCAATTCGAAGACTGACGCCGCTTCAAAATGTGGGAGCTGGCTTGCCTGCGATGCAGGCGACTCGGTCTTGCTGCTACACCGAGATGATGCCATCGCAGGCAAGCCAGCTCCCACAGAAAACCAGTGCCTTGGAGGATTTCAATGAGCTCCACCAAAGACCCCTGCATCAGCCTCTGCAAATTCACCGACGACATCTGCGTGGGGTGTGGCCGCAGCAAGCGCGAGATCCGTGCCTGGAAGAAACTCGACAAGGTCGACAAGCGCACGGTACTCGCCGAAGCTGAACTGCGCCTGCTGGCGCTGGGTGCCACCGGTCGGCGGAAAGGCAAATGAACCGGCACTTATCGACTAGTCTCTGATGCGCAACGCGCGGCTTACGCGTATGATTCGCGACCCTTTGGCGATGCGTTCGCCAAAAGCCCAGCTTTTACTATCTTCAGGCCCAGCCTGAATCGACACACCGGGAGGTGCTTAAGATGAGTGACCAAGACCAGAAAGACAGCCAGGAAATCGGCCCCGCAGGTGAAAAACTGCAGAAAGTCCTCGCCCGTATCGGCGTAGGCTCGCGCCGCGACGTAGAAGCCTGGATCACCCAGAAGCGCATCAAGGTCAACGGCGTTGAAGCCACCCTCGGCCAGCGCGTCGACCTGCACGATGCAATCACCATTGATGGCAAGGTCATCAAGCGTGAAGAGGCCGCCGAATCGGTGCGCCGCGTCATCATGTACAACAAGCCTGATGGCGAAATCTGCACCCGTGACGACCCGGAAGGCCGTCCAACCGTATTTGACAAGATGCCGCGCCCTAAAGAAGGCCGCTGGATTAACATCGGTCGTCTCGACATCAACACCACCGGCTTGCTGATGTTCACCACCGACGGTGAACTGGCCAACCGCCTGATGCACCCTTCCTACGAGATGGACCGTGAATACGCGGTACGTGTGCGTGGCGAAGTCGATGACGAGATGATCGAGCGTCTGAAAGCCGGCGTCGTGCTGGAAGACGGCCCGGCCAAGTTCACCGACATCAAGCAGGCGCCAGGCGGCGAAGGCTTCAACCATTGGTACCACTGCGTGGTGATGGAAGGCCGTAACCGTGAAGTACGTCGTTTGTGGGAATCCCAGGGCCTGGTGGTCAGCCGCCTGAAGCGCGTGCGTTTCGGTCCGGTGTTCCTCAACTCCGACCTGCCGATGGGCCGCTGGCGCGAAATGAGCCAGTACGAAGTCGACATCCTGAGTGCCGAAGTCGGCCTGACGCCGGTGGCCATGCCGCAGATGAACGCCAAGAGCAAAGACAAGCTTGAGCGTATGCAGCGTAAATCGTCGCGTCCGGTGGCACGTACCGACCGTGTTGCCCGCACCCTGCGCCCTGCGCTGGATGCACCGGCCACTGGCGGTCGTATCTCCCGCGAGCCGCACATCGAAGGCGAGCGTCGTCCTTCGGCACCGGCCCGTCAGGATGGCGAACGTGCGCCGCGCGCGCCGCGTCCAGCCGGTCGTGGTGGTGATGCCCCAACGGGCGGTCGCGGTAACCGTGGCGAGTCTGGCCGTGGTGCTCCGGCTGCGGGCCGTCCCGACGACAGCGCCAGCACCAAACGCCCAGCCAAGCCATCGCCGAAAAAGCGCCCGGGCCTGAAGCTGGTCGATGACGCGCCATCGGGCAAGCGTCGTGGTGCACCGGCCGGTTCCGGCCAGCGTCCAGGTTTTGGTCGCAAGAAGCCGCAGTGATTCGTTAAGCGCTGCATAAAAACGCCAACCCTCGGGTTGGCGTTTTTTTTGGTCTGGATTTGGAACCTGCTCTATGAGCAAAGCAGGTCCATTGTGGGAGCGGGCTTGCTCGCGAATGCGGTCTATCAGTTGATACATCCAGTGACTGACCCACCGCATTCGCGAGCAAGCCCGCTCCCACCGTTGATCTCCATTGTTTTGACGACCGTGTCAGAACATGAAAGCCCCATCGAACACGGGTTTATCGTCGAGGGCCAACACGCCGCTGGCGAAGATCAGGTCCAGATGGTGGCTGCCTTTCTGCCCGCCACCCAAGCCCAGGTGCAGCCCGCAATGACGCTCTTCAAAGCCGGCATTGCGCGCATACAAATCCTTCACGCCTTCATTGGTGCCAATGCCCAGTTCTTCCACCCGGCGGTTGGACGGGTTGGCATTCAGGTATTTGTTGAAGTCATCCGCCAGCCCCGGCACTTCACTGGCCACGGTGCAGATGGTCGAGTTCTCGATCCACAGTTCCAGCGGTGATTGCAGCACGCCGTATTTGCGCGCAAAGGGAATGGTGCTGAGGAAGGTGCCCACAAACCTGACTTGGCCATTGATGGCCTCGCTGTGGGTCGCGATCTCGCCGGGCGCCAGGTCGTGGTTGCCGACGCCGTTGATATTGGTCCACTTCTTGATGCTGCTCATGGGCGCTTCAAGGCGCGAGCCATGCTGGTCGGTGAAGCTCAGCACGCTGGCCTGGGACATACGCCGGATCAACGTGGCGTTGAGGTCGGCAATCCGCTGTGGGGCGACGCTGAAGGTGTCGTAGAAATAGTCGCCGTAGTCCTTGAGCAGCAGGGATTTTTTCCAGTGCTCGGCCATCACGCCTTGCAGCGCACGGATAAAGTCCGGGCCCTCGGCACGAGGGTTGGGCAAGGTCGAGGAATCGTAGAGAAACATGTACAGGTCGCAGGTTTCGATGGCCTTGGCCAGTGCTTCGCTGGGGGCCTGGTCCAGGCGTTGTACCTGGAAGTCGAAACGGGCGGCGCTGCCTTGGGTGATCGAGTGGGCGATGGCGTCGTAGCGTTCGGTATGGCCGAGCAGAATGGTGGGGCGGTGCAGGCCGGTGAGGGCCGGGTGATGAGCGAGGTAGTAGAGAAAATGTTCGACGGCGCGGGCCTTGTCCATGACGTCCTTCCTTCAAAGCCTTCGGTAGGAGCAGTGGCAGGTGCGGCGTCCCGCACCTGCCGGGGTGCCTGATCAGATCAGAAAGGCCACATCGCGGTGCCGAACGGCACGACGGCATCGGCTTGCATCATTTCAACGGCGGCCTCGTGGGTCGGCGCTTCAAACCAATCGTCGAGTTGCAGTTCGGTTTCCAGGTCGTTTTCCAGTGCTTGCATGGTGAATCTCCTAGATGACGGTGTTTGAGAACGAGCTTGCCAGCGGGCTGCGCTGGGCAAGTGGATGAACCTAGAAGAGAGTGTTGGGGAATGCAAAATTTTTATTGACACGGTTCCATTTGGATTTTTTATTCCGTTTTGATGGCGATTTGGTTTATGTCGATGAAACAGAGAGTTGGTTGCGTCGTTTTGTAGGAATCGTCCTTTCGTCAACTTCTCGTTATCTGAAAGAATTTTCCTAATGTCCCTCCTATCTGCCGCACCGCATCCTGTCAGCCCAGACAGGTTTGGCGGTGTACAATGCGCCGCGTTTTACTGTGATCCCACTTTTTCAGGGCTATCCGCCTTGTTCATTCCGCCTGGCCACAAGCCCGTCGGGTTCGATTTCGTCACAGATAAAAACAACAGGTGACGTATGACCGTAAGAAAAAACGCTGGACCGGGGTTTGATCGGCGCTGCTGTAGCCCGTTACCAAAGCAGCACCCCTCCATGAGCACCCTCAAACCTTGCGTGAGACCCTTTCCATGAGTGAAGCCAACTCGCATTCAGGCGAACTGAAGCGCGGCCTGAAAAATCGCCATATTCAACTGATCGCCCTCGGTGGCGCGATTGGTACCGGGTTGTTTCTGGGTTCGGCCGGCGTGCTGAAATCCGCCGGGCCGTCGATGATCCTCGGCTATGCCATCTGTGGCTTTATCGCCTTCATGATCATGCGCCAACTGGGCGAGATGATCGTCGAAGAGCCGGTGGCCGGTTCCTTCAGCCACTTTGCCCACAAGTACTGGGGCGGTTTCGCCGGCTTCCTGTCGGGCTGGAACTGCTGGATTTTGTACATCCTGGTGGGCATGTCGGAGCTGACGGCCGTCGGCAAGTACGTGCACTACTGGTGGCCCGAGATCCCGACCTGGGTGTCGGCGGCGGCGTTTTTTGTGTTGATCAACGTGATCAATCTGTCCAACGTCAAAGTCTTCGGCGAGGCCGAGTTCTGGTTTGCGATCATCAAGGTGGTCGCCATTGTCGGCATGATCGCCCTGGGCAGTTACCTGCTGGTGAGCGGCACCGGCGGGCCACAGGCCTCGGTGAGCAACCTGTGGGAACACGGCGGGTTCTTTCCCCATGGGGTCGGTGGTCTGGTGATGGCCATGGCGATCATCATGTTCTCGTTTGGTGGCCTGGAAATGCTCGGGTTTACGGCGGCTGAGGCGGATAAGCCTCGCACGGTGATCCCGAAGGCGATCAACCAGGTGATTTACCGGATCCTGATTTTCTATATCGGTGCACTGGTGGTGCTGCTGTCGTTGACGCCCTGGGACAGTCTGCTGGAGACCCTGAATGCTTCCGGTGACGCCTATAGCGGCAGTCCGTTTGTGCAGGTGTTTTCGATGTTGGGCAGCAATACTGCGGCGCACATTCTCAACTTTGTGGTGCTGACGGCGGCGCTGTCGGTCTACAACAGTGGCACTTACTGCAATAGCCGGATGCTGTTGGGGATGGCCGAGCAGGGTGACGCGCCGCGTGCATTGGCGAAGATCGACAAGCGTGGCGTGCCGGTGCGGTCGATTCTGGCGTCGGCGGCGATCACGTTGGTGGCGGTGTTGATGAATTATCTGATTCCGCAGCATGCGCTGGAGTTGCTGATGTCGCTGGTGGTGGCGACCCTGGTGATTAACTGGGCGATGATCAGCTTTTCGCACTTCAAGTTTCGCCAGCATATGGATCGGACGGGGCAGGTGCCGTTGTTCAAGGCGCTTTGGTATCCGTATGGGAATTATGTGTGCCTGGCGTTTGTGGTGTTTATTCTTGGTGTGATGCTGCTGATTCCGGGGATTCAGGTGTCGGTGTATGCGATTCCGGTTTGGGTGGTGTTTATGTGGGTTTGCTACGGGATCAAGAACAGGCGTAAGGCTCGGGAGGGGGTGGCCTTGAACCGGGGTTGATCTCGAGTACATATCCGTTGCTGCGGTAACGGCTGCTTAT
>NZ_JAIWYM010000029.1:0-67807 GCF_020515595.1 Pseudomonas sp. MWU16-30323 | reverse complement strand
TCGTCGGTGAGGACGGGGCGAATCTTAATGGCGTATTTGAAACGTGTCAAATTTATTTTCAACAATTTTCAAAATTTTTTGCCGAGATAACAATCACTTACCGAGCAAACCCCGGAAAACCGGGGTTTGGCCGTTACAACCGCGGGCTTAAGCGATAGCGCCCAGCAGCTTTTCCCATTCCTTGTTTTCTTTCTTCGACACACCACCAAGCAAATCAAGGGCTTGGCGCAGACGGAAACGGGTCAGGTCCGGGCCCAGAATTTCCATCGCATCGAGTACCGACACCGAACTCGCCTGCCCGGTGATCGCGGCAAACATCAACGGCATCGCATCGCGCAGTTTCAATTCCAGGGATTCAACCACCGCCTGGATAGTCGCGGTGATTGCATCCTTCTCCCACTGACGCAGGCTTTCGAGCTTCCACAGGATCAACTGCATCAACTGGCGAACCTGGTCAGCCGAGAGCTTCTTCGACTCAAACAGTTTCACGTCCGGGTTCACGCCACCGGCAAAGAAGAAGCTCGCCAACGGTGCAACCTGGCTGAAGGTCTCCACCCTGCCCTGCACCAGCGGCGCGATCTTCATCATGTACTCGGGGTTCAGGGCCCACTGCTGCACGCGGCTGGCGAACTCTTCCACCGGCAGGTCACGCAGCCACTGGCCGTTGAGCCACGACAATTTCTCGATGTCGAAGATCGGCCCGCCGAGGGACACGCGGGACAAGTCAAAGTGATCGACCATTTCCTGCAGCGAGAACTTCTCGCGCTCGTCCGGCATCGACCAGCCCATACGGCCCAGGTAGTTGAGCATCGCTTCCGGCATGAAGCCCATGCGCTCGTAGAAGGTCACCGAGGTCGGGTTCTTGCGCTTGGACAGCTTGCTCTTGTCCGGGTTACGCAGCAGCGGCATGTAGCACAGCTGCGGTTGTTCCCAGCCGAAGTACTCGTAGAGCAGGATCAGTTTAGGCGCCGATGGCAGCCACTCTTCGCCCCGCAGTACGTGGGTGATGCCCATCAGGTGGTCGTCCACCACGTTGGCCAGGAAGTACGTCGGCAGGCCGTCGGTCTTCATCAGCACTTGCATGTCCATGCGGTCCCACGGGATTTCGACATCACCGCGCAGCATGTCCGGCACCACGCACACGCCTTCGCTCGGCACCTTCATGCGGATAACGTGCGGTTCGCCGGCAGCCAGGCGCCGGGCCACTTCTTCCTTCGACAGCAGCAGTGCGCGGCCGTCATAGCGCGGGGTTTCGCCACGGGCCTGTTGCTCGGCGCGCATCTGGTCCAGCTCTTCGGCGGTGCAGAAGCACGGGAAGGCGTGACCCATGTCGACCAACTGCTGGGTGTATTTTTTGTAGATGTCGCTGCGCTCGCTCTGGCGATACGGGCCGTGTGGGCCGCCGACGTCCGGGCCTTCAGCCCAGGTAATGCCCAACCAGCGCAGGGCATCGAAAATCTGCTGTTCCGACTCACGGGTGGAGCGCAGTTGATCGGTGTCTTCGATCCGCAGGATGAATTCACCGCCATGCTGCTTGGCAAAGCAGTAGTTGAACAAGGCGATGTAAGCAGTACCTACGTGGGGATCCCCAGTAGGCGATGGCGCGATGCGCGTGCGGACGGTGGTCATGGCGGGTCTCGAATTGGCGATAAAACTGAAAATGAAACAAGGGGCGAATGGTAACAGCCCCAAGCCCTTGGGCTCCAGCGTGGGGAGGCGAACAAAGGGCATATGAGACAAGCTCCGGTCTCAAGACCCGCCATGGCTATTTGCCAGATCATTCGCTGGCTATATTCCATTACCTTTTGTCGACGACCTTATCGCCATGCCTGCCCCGCTCAAACGCCGCCTGTTTATCTTCCTGTTGATCGTGGTCCTGATCGCTGCGGGCTTTTTCGCCCAGTGGTTCTTCAAGGGCCGCTTTTATGAAAGCACCGACAACGCCTACGTCCAGGGCGAGATCACCCGGGTCTCCAGCCAGCTTGGCGCACGCATCGTCGAGGTGCTGGTGGGCGACAACGAACACGTGGAAAAAGGCCAACTGCTGGTCAAGCTCGAAGGCGACGACTTCCACCTCGCCGTCGACCGCGCCAACGCCGCCCTCGCCATGCGCGAAGCCGAGCGCGTGCAGGCCCAGAGCAAACTCACCCAGCAAGCCAGCCTGATCGCCGCCAGTGAGGCCAAGGTGTCCTCCAGCCAGGCCACCCTCGGCCGCTCGCAAATCGACCTGAACCGTGCACAAACCCTGCGCAAGCCCGGCTACGTCTCCGAAGAACGGGTCACCACCCTCGACGCCGACAACCACATCGCCCGCTCCCAGGTGACCATGGCCCAGGCCGACCTGCAGGGCCAGCGCCAGCAGGTCAACGCCCTGAACGCCGAGATCAAGCGCCTCGACGCGATGATCGCCAACGCCAGGACCGACCTGGCCCAGGCCGAACTGAACCTGACCCGCAGTGAAATCCACGCGCCCATCAGCGGCCTGATCGGCCAGCGTGCTGCGCGCAACGGCCAATACGTGCAGGCCGGCGCCTACCTGCTGTCGATTGTCCCGGACCAGGACATCTGGGTGCAGGCCAACTTCAAGGAAACCCAGATCGGCCACATGCAGCCCGGGCAAAAGGCCGAGCTGACGTTTGATGCCTACAGCGACACGCCAATCGAAGGCCGCGTGGCCAACCTGTTCGGCGCCTCCGGCGCACAGTTCAGCCTGCTGCCGCCGGACAATGCCACGGGCAACTTCACCAAAGTCGTCCAACGGATTCCGGTCAAACTGACCTTCGCCGCCGATAACCCGCTGCAGGGCAAAATCCGCCCGGGCATGTCGGTGACGGTCAAAGTGAATATCCAAGACCCGCACGATGGCCGGTGATCAACTGCTGCCGCCGGTCGGCGAACCGACCCGGCGCGACTGGATCGCGGTCATGAGCGTGATGCTCGGCGCCTTCATGGCCGTGCTCGACATCCAGATCACCAACTCGTCCCTCAAGGACATTCAAGGCGCACTGTCGGCCACCCTGGAAGAAGGCTCGTGGATTTCCACCTCCTACCTTGTGGCCGAAATCATCATGATCCCCCTCACCGCCTGGCTGGTGCAGCTGCTGTCGGCGCGCCGCCTGGCGGTTTGGGTGTCTGGCGGGTTCCTGATCGCCTCGCTGATGTGTTCCATGGCCTGGAGCCTGGAAAGTATGATCGTGTTCCGCGCCTTGCAGGGTTTTACCGGCGGTGCGCTGATCCCGCTGGCGTTCACCCTCACCCTGATCAAGTTGCCCGAACACCACCGCGCCAAAGGCATGGCCATGTTCGCCATGACCGCCACCTTCGCCCCCTCCATCGGCCCGACCATCGGCGGCTGGCTCACCGAGAACTGGGGCTGGGAATACATCTTCTATATCAACATCCCGCCGGGCCTGATCATGATCGCCGGGTTGCTGTACGGCCTGGAGAAAAAGGACTCCAACTGGGACCTGCTCAAAAGCACCGACTACCTCGGCATCGTCACCATGGCCGTGGGCCTTGGGTGCTTGCAGGTGTTTCTTGAGGAAGGCCATCGCAAGGATTGGCTGGAGTCGAACCTGATTGTCAGCCTGGGCACCGTCGCCCTGCTGAGCCTGATCACCTTTGTGATCGTGCAGATGTCCAAGCCCAACCCGCTGATCAACCTGCGGATCCTCGGCAATCGCAATTTCGGGCTGTCGAGCATCTCCAGCCTGGGGATGGGCGTGGGGCTGTATGGCTCGATTTATTTGTTGCCGCTGTACCTGGCGCAGATCCAGAACTACAACGCCCTGCAAATCGGCGAAGTGATCATGTGGATGGGCGTTCCGCAGCTGTTCCTGATTCCGCTGGTGCCCAAACTGATGAAATACGTGTCGCCCAAATGGCTGTGCACGCTGGGGTTCGGGCTGTTCGGGTTGGCGAGTTTTTCGTCTGGGGTGTTGAACCCGGACTTTGCCGGCGACCAGTTCAACCGCATCCAGATCATCCGCGCGCTGGGGCAGCCGTTGATCATGGTGACGATTTCGTTGATTGCCACGGCGTACATCATGCAGAAGGACGCGGGGTCGGCGTCGAGCCTGTTCAATATTTTGCGAAACCTGGGTGGGGCGATCGGGATTGCGTTGCTGGCGACCCTGCTGGATGCGCGCACCAAGACCTACTTTGATTACCTGCGTGAGGCGATTGTGCCGACCAATCCGCAGGTGGCGGAGCGCATGGCCAGACTGACAGAGACGTTCGGCAGTGAGACGGCGGCGTTGGGCAAGCTGAGTGAGATTGCCCATCAGCAGGCGCAGATCATGGCCTACAACGATGCGTTTCACTTTGTGGGGTTGGCGTTGGGCATCAGCATGGTGGCGATCTTGTTGACCAAGGCGTTGCCGGCGGGGCTCAAGGCCGGGGAATCCCACTGAAATAACCTGTGGCAAGGGAGCGTGCTGTGGCAAGGGAGCTTGCTGTGGCGAGGGAGCTTGCTCCCGCTGGAGTGCGAAGCGCTCCCAGGGTTTTGGGGCCGCTTCGCAGCCCAGCGGGAGCAAGCTCCCTCGCCACACCGATCATCAGACCGCCAGTAACCGCTCGCGCAACTTGCCAATCTCATCGCGCATCTGCGCCGCCGCTTCAAACTCCAGATCCCGCGCCAACTGGTACATCTTCTCTTCCAACTGACGAATCCGCTTGGTGATCTCGCTCGGCGAACGCAATTCCGCTTCGTACTTGGCGTTCTCCTCCGCCGCCTTGGCCATGCCCTTGCGCTTCTTGCTGCGCGAGCCCGGCACGGTGGCGCCTTCCATGATGTCGGCCACGTCCTTGAACACGCCCTTCGGCGTGATGCCATGTTCCAGGTTGTAGGCAATCTGCTTGTCGCGACGCCGCTCGGTCTCGCCAATCGCGCGCTCCATGGAACCGGTAATCCGGTCCGCATACAGAATCGCCCGGCCATTCAGGTTCCGCGCCGCCCGGCCAATGGTCTGGATCAACGAGCGCTCGGACCGCAGGAAGCCTTCCTTGTCGGCATCGAGAATCGCCACCAGGGACACCTCCGGCATGTCCAGACCTTCGCGCAGCAGGTTGATCCCCACCAGCACATCGAACGCCCCCAGGCGCAGGTCGCGGATGATTTCCACGCGTTCCACGGTGTCGATGTCCGAGTGCAAATAACGCACGCGCACGCCGTGGTCGGCCAGGTAATCGGTCAAGTCTTCGGACATGCGCTTGGTCAGCGTGGTGACCAGCACCCGCTCTTCCAGGGCCACACGCTTGGTGATTTCCGAGAGCAAGTCGTCCACCTGAGTCAGCGCCGGGCGGATTTCGATTTGCGGGTCTACCAGGCCCGTCGGGCGTACCAGTTGCTCAATCACACGCCCGGCATGTTCGGCCTCGTAGTTACCCGGCGTGGCCGAGACAAAAATCGTCTGCGGGCTGATACCTTCGAACTCGTCAAAACGCATTGGCCGGTTATCCAGCGCCGACGGCAGGCGGAAGCCGTATTCCACCAAGGTCTCTTTACGCGAGCGGTCACCTTTGTACATCGCGCCCACCTGCGGCACGCTGACGTGGGATTCGTCGATCACCAGCAAGGCGTCGTCCGGCAGGTAGTCAAACAGGGTTGGCGGCGCCTGCCCGGATTCGCGGCCCGAGAGGTAGCGCGAGTAGTTTTCGATGCCGTTGCAGTAGCCCAGCTCGAGGATCATCTCCAGGTCGAAGCGGGTGCGCTGCTCCAGGCGCTGGGCTTCCACCAGCTTGTTGTTGGAACGCAGGTATTCCAGGCGCTCCACCAGTTCGCCCTTGATGCCCTCGATGGCGCCCATCAGGGTTTCGCGGGGGGTCACGTAGTGGCTTTTCGGGTAAAAGGTGAAGCGCGGCAGCTTGCGGATCACCTCGCCGGTCAACGGGTCGAAGGCCGACAGGCTCTCGACTTCATCGTCGAACAGCTCGATGCGGATCGCCTCCAGGTCGGATTCCGCCGGGTAGATGTCGATCACATCGCCACGCACACGGAAGCTCGCCCGGGCGAAGTCCATGTCGTTGCGGGTGTATTGCAGGCTCGTGAGGCGCCGCAGCAGTTCGCGCTGGTCGAGTTTGTCGCCACGGTCGACGTGCAGCACCATCTTCAAATAGGTTTCCGGGCTGCCCAGGCCGTAGATGCACGACACCGTGGTGACGATGATCGCGTCTTTGCGTTCCAGCAGCGCCTTGGTCGCCGAGAGCCGCATCTGCTCGATGTGGTCGTTGATCGAGGCGTCTTTCTCGATAAAGGTGTCGGACGACGGCACATAGGCTTCGGGCTGGTAGTAGTCGTAGTAGGAAACGAAGTACTCCACCGCGTTGTTCGGGAAGAACGCCTTGAACTCGCCATACAACTGCGCGGCCAGGGTCTTGTTCGGCGCCAGCACCAGGGTCGGCCGGTTCACCTGGGCGATCACGTTGGCGATGCTGAAGGTCTTGCCGGAGCCGGTCACCCCGAGCAAGGTCTGGTGCGCCAGGCCGGCTTCGATGCCCTCGACCATCAGGCGGATGGCTTCCGGTTGATCGCCGGCGGGCTCAAAGCGGGTGACTAGCTGGAAATCCGACATAACGTACCTCTTGAGTCACCCCGAGGCCGGAAAAAGCAGCGGGGACGAAAAAGACCGCGCCCCACGACTGTTCGGCGCAGGTTGCAGGAAAAAACCATGATAGCTGTAGAAGTGGAGGCAAATGTCACGGGTTTCAAGGCAATCGTCCTACATGCCATGGCCGGTCAATGTTGCAATAAGACTAACGGTCGGCAAATAAACCGAAAAACTTGGCCGAAAAGCCGTTTCGGCTGTCGCCGCGAGCGGTGATGGCCTCTATACTAGCTCCCCGTTTGTGCACCGCTCTAGTGCATTCGGCTGGAGCGCGACACGTCCCTCCACTCTCTATAGAGCTGCCGCAAAAATGAGCCTGTTCTCCGCTGTCGAAATGGCACCACGCGATCCAATCCTGGGCCTCAACGAAGCATTCAACGCCGATACCCGAACCACCAAGGTCAACCTTGGCGTGGGCGTTTACTGCAACGAGGAGGGGAAGATTCCACTCTTGCGTGCCGTTGCCGAAGCGGAAGCCATTCGAGTGGCGCAACACGCCGCCCGTGGCTACTTGCCGATCGACGGTATTGTCGCCTACGACCAGGCCGTGCAGAAGCTGCTGTTCGGCGCTGAGTCGCCACTGATCAGCTCCGGCCGCGTGATCACCGCCCAAGCGGTCGGCGGCACCGGCGCCCTGAAAATCGGCGCGGACTTCCTCAAGCAACTGCTGCCCAACGCCGTCGTCGCCATCAGCGACCCGAGCTGGGAAAACCACCAGGCGCTGTTCGAAAAAGCCGGCTTCCCGGTACAGACCTATCGCTACTACGACGCCGCCACCCACGACGTCAACCGCGCCGGCCTGCTGGAAGACCTCAACGCCCTGCCGCCCCAGTCCATCGTCGTGCTGCACGCCTGCTGCCACAACCCGACCGGCGTCGACCTGAGCCCGGCCGACTGGCAACAAGTGCTGGACGTGGTCAAGGCGAAAAACCTCGTACCGTTCCTCGACATGGCCTACCAGGGCTTTGGCGACGGCATCGACGAAGACGCCGCTGCGGTGCGCCTGTTCGCCGAGTCGGGCCTGACTTTCTTTGTGTCCAGCTCGTTCTCCAAGTCGTTCTCGCTGTACGGCGAGCGCGTGGGCGCCCTGTCCATCGTCACCGACTCCAAGGAAGAAAGCGCGCGCATCCTGTCCCAGGTCAAGCGCGTGATCCGCACCAACTACTCCAACCCGCCGACCCACGGGGCGGCGATCGTTGCAGCGGTGCTGAACAACCCTGAGCTGCGTGCCCAGTGGGAAGCCGAACTGGCCGAAATGCGCCTGCGCATTCGCGGCATGCGCGAGCAGATGGTGGCTGACCTGGCCAAGGCAGCTCCAGGCCATGACTTCAGCTTCGTCGGTCGCCAGCGCGGGATGTTCTCGTACTCCGGCCTGAGCGTTGAACAAGTGACGCGCCTGCGTAGCGAGTTTGGCATCTACGCGCTGGATACTGGTCGTATCTGTGTGGCGGCGCTGAACCAGAAAAACATTGATGCCGTGACCAAGGCCATCGTTCAGGTGCTGTAAGCCTGTTGTGATGCAAAAAAAGGGGAAGCCGGTGGCTTCCCCTTTTTCATTCTGAAAACCGCGCCCCCCTGTGGCGAGGGAGCTTGCTCCCGCTGGGCTGCGAAGCGGCCCCAAAACCTGCCACCGTGAACTTTCTGAATGAATACGCTGCCTGAATGGGGACCGCTTCGCGCCCCAGCGGGAGCAAGCTCCCTCGCCACAGGGTGAGTAGGTGGCTTCAATAGATGAGTGCATCGCTCCTAAAAATTCGCTGCTTTCAGCCCGCTACCCCTAGACTGACAGCAAGACAGTCCCTTCCCCTCGAGTACCCTATGAGAAACGACGACCTGGACCTGCGTGCCGACCGCGACGAACTGGACCACTTCACCCCACGCCCACCGCCCGCCAAGCGCCAGAAAAGCCTGGTGCTGCAAGTCGCCCTCGGGGTATTTCTTGGTGGTTTGGCCTTGTGGCTGGTGCAACTGGGCGCCGGAGCGCTGATGGCCAAACTGGCCATGGGCACCTTCCAGTTCGGCGGCTAATCAAGACCAAATGTGGGAGCCGTCGAGCTTCAGCGAGGCCGCGATAGCGGTGGGTTAGGCACCCTCAATGTCGACTGTGCCGACGCCTTCGCAGCCTCGCTGAAGCTCGACAGCTCCCACAGGGGATCTACTGCGCCTTCAGTCCGCTCTCTAGTGGCCGGTGCGAGCAGACACCCAGCAATTTGGCGACCAACCAAGACCAAATGTGGGAGCCGTCGAGCTTCAGCGAGGCCGCGATAGCGGTGGGTCAGGCACCCTCAATGTCGACGGTGCCGACGCCATCGCAGCCTCGCTGAAGCTCGACAGCTCCCACAGGGGATCTATTCCCGCCTTCAGTCCGCTCTCTTGTGCCCGGTGCAAGCAGACACCCTACAATTTGGCGACCAACCAAGACCAAATGTGGGAGCCGTCGAGCTTTAGCGAGGCCGCGATAGCGGTGGGTCAGGCACCATTAATATCGCCTGTGCCGACGTCATCGCAGCCTCGCTAAAGCTCGACAGCTCCCACAGGGGATCTATTCCCGCCTTCAGTCCGCTCTCTTGTGCCCGGTGCAAGCAGACACCCAGCAATTTGGCGGCCAACCAAGACCAAATGTGGGAGCCGTCGAGCTTTAGCGAGGCCGCGATAGCGGTGGGTCAGGCACCCTCAATGTCGCCTGTGCCGACGTCATCGCAGCCTCGCTGAAGCTCGACAGCTCCCACAGGGATCTACTGCGCCTTCAGCCCGCTCTCTTGTGGCCGGTGCAAGCAGACACCCAGCAATTTGGCGGCTGACCAAGATCAAAATGTGGGAGCCGTCGAGCTTCAGCGAGGCCGCGATAGCGGTGGGTCAGGCACCATTAATATCGCCTGTGCCGACGCCATCGCAGCCTCGCTGAAGCTCGACAGCTCCCACAGGGGATCTATTCCCGCCTTCAGTCCGCTCTCTTGTGCCCGGTGCAAGCAGACACCCAGCAATTTGGCGGCCAACCAAGACCAAATGTGGGAGCCGTCGAGCTTTAGCGAGGCCGCGATAGCGGTGGGTCAGGCACCCTCAATGTGGACGGTGCCGACGCCTTCGCAGCCTCGCTAAAGCTCGACAGCTCCCACATACCCCCCTATTCCGCCTTCAGACCGCGCTCTTCCAGCAACCGCACAAAACTGTTCAAACTCTGCGACACCGTACCCCGGCGCCAGATCAGCCAGGTATTCAGAATCCGGAACGTATCCGTCAACGGCCACACACTCACCGTCCTGAACCCCGGCATGCTCTCCAACATGCTCCTCGGCATCAGCGCCAACCCCGCACCGGCGCTCACGCACGCCAGCATCCCGTGATAAGACTCCATCTCGAAGATCTTCCCCGGCACCGCGCCATCCTGTGAAAACCAGCGCTCAAAGTGGTGCCGGTACGAACAGTTCGAGCGAAACGTGTAGATGCTCTCCCCGCTCACATCCTGCCCCCGGGTGATCGGCGCGTGGTGCAGCGGCGCAATCACCACCATTTCCTCTTCAAACACCGCCACACCTTCCAGGGTCGCGTGCAGCACCGGCCCATCGACAAACGCCGCCGCCAGCCGCCCCGACAACACGCCCTCGATCATGGTCCCGGACGGCCCGGTGGTCAGGTCCAGCTCGACCTTGGCGTGCTTTTGGTTATACGCCGCCAGCAACGCCGGGATGCGCACCGCCGCCGTACTCTCCAGCGAACCCAAAGCAAACGCGCCCTGAGGCTCCTCCCCTGCCACCGTCGCCCGGGCTTCCTGCACCAGGTCAAGAATCCGCCGCGCATAACCGAGGAAATTCCACCCGGCCGGTGACAACCGCAATCGGCTCTTCTCGCGAATAAACAAATCCACGCCCAGGTCCTGCTCCAACTGCTTGATCCGCGTGGTCAGGTTCGACGGCACCCGATGGATCAACTGCGCGGCGGCGCTGATGCTGCCTTGCTCGGCAACGGCTTTGAAAATTTCCAGCTGGACCAGATCCAAGTCATTCTCCAAACGTGAACGTATTGCTTAATATTATTCAGTTTCCGAAAAAGATACAGCCCCGTACGCTGGCCTCCATTCCATTCACTGCGCAGGACGGTGCCATGAACTCCATTTCCTCCCAGACCCACGCCTTGTCGATCAACCCCGCCAACGGTGAAACGGTCGCCAGCTACCCGTATGAAACCGAGGCGCAGCTGGATGCCGCCCTCACCCGCTCCATCAACGCCTTCCGCAACGGGCGCAATACCCCCGTCGCCCAGCGCGCCGAATTGCTGCTGGCCCTGGCCAGCACCCTGCGTGACCAGGCCGAAGAGATGGCCCAGATGATCACCCTGGAAATGGGCAAACCCATCGCCCAGGCCCGTGGCGAAATCGAGAAATGCGCCCAGTTGGCCGAGTGGTACGCCGCCCACGGCCCAGCCATGCTGGCCCCGGAAGCCACCCTGGTGGACAACGGCACCGCGCAAATCGAATACCGCCCGCTGGGCCCGATCCTCGCCGTGATGCCGTGGAACTTCCCGGTGTGGCAAGTGCTGCGCGGCGCGGTGCCGACCATGCTCAGCGGCAACACCTACGTGCTCAAACACGCGCCTAACGTTATGGGCAGCGCGTACCTGATGAAACAAGCCTTCCAGCGCGCCGGCTTCGCCGATGGCCTGTTCGAAGTGATCAACGTCACCCAGGACGGCGTGTCCAAAGCCATCGCCGACCCACGCATCGCCGCCGTGACCCTCACCGGCAGCGTGCGCGCCGGCATGGCCATCGGCTCCCAGGCCGGGGCCGCGCTGAAGAAATGCGTACTGGAACTCGGCGGCTCCGACCCGTTTATCGTGCTCAACGACGCCAACCTCGACGAAGCCGTGCAAGCCGCCCTGATCGGCCGCTTCCAGAACTCCGGCCAGGTGTGCGCCGCTGCCAAGCGCCTGATCATCGAGGCAGGCGTGGTGGAAGCCTTCACCGCCAAATTCCTCGAAGCCAGCCGCAACCTGGTGATGGGCGACCCGACCGCCAGCGAAACTTACATCGGCCCGATGGCCCGTTTCGACCTGCGGGACGAACTCGACGGCCAGGTCCAGGCCACCCTGGCCGAAGGCGCTACCTTGCTGCTGGGCGGCCATAAAGTCGAAGGCGCAGGCAACTTCTACGCACCCACCGTGCTGGCCAACGTCACCGACCAGATGACCTCGTTCAAACAGGAACTGTTCGGGCCGGTCGCCTCCATCATCACTGCCCGCGATGCCGACCACGCCGTGGCCCTGGCCAACGACAGTGAATTCGGCCTGACCGCCAGCGTGTTCACCACCGACCCGGAAAAGGCGCGCCACATCGCCAATCAACTGGAAACCGGCGGCATCTTCATCAACGCCTACAGCGTGTCCGATCCTCGGGTCTCGTTTGGAGGTGTGAAGAAGAGTGGTTTCGGGCGGGAGTTGTCGCACTTTGGTGTGCGGGAATTCTGCAATGCGCAGACGGTGTGGCTGAACCGCCGCTAAGGCAAGCACTGCAAACGATGGCCCGCCCTGCGGGTCATCGTGCTGTCTGGTTAAGCACCGTCACATACGCACCGAACATATCCGCCATCGCGTCCGCGTAGGCAGTCATTTGTGCTTCAGTGCGCGGGCTTCCCGAGAATTCCTTGCCCACCGAACTGAAGGTGGTGACGATCAAGTCGCACGCCAGGTCGCGGGTCGCCTCAGGCACCTGCGGCAGCAGTTCAAGCATGAACGTCCGGAAGACCTGTTGCCCTCCCGCCCGCACCTCATGGGCTTCGGGCGCGTCACGGTACAGCGGCGCGGCGTCGCTCAGGGCGACCCGCATCTGCGCCTCCTCACACTCCGAACGAATAAACGCATGCACCAACGCCCGCAGCCGCTCAAGGGGCGGTTGGCTTACGTCCTCCAGAATCCGGCTGAGCATTTGCGAGGTTTGCTGCCATTCATCCGTCTGCAACCGGAACAGGATGGCCGCCTTGTTGGGGAAATACTGGTACACCGAGCCCACACTGACTCCGGCCTTTTCCGCGACCCGAGCCGTGGTGAAACGGCTGGCACCTTCCTTGGCCAAAACCTGAATAGCCGCTTCGAGAATGGCCGACACCAACTCGGTGGATCGCGCCTGTTTGGGCTCTTTGCGTGAGGAAATCTGCGAGGTCTGGCGATCGGTCATGGGGCGTGCCTGCGGCGGTTTGAATGCGAATAGCGAATGTGACGAATTGTTCGCATACTTTAAATGCGACGAATCATTCGCATACTAGCCCGGCGCCTCACGGCGCTCAACCTGCAACAGGACCTCCCCATGAATACGCTTACCTCGGCCCCGATGGCGGCCCTGATTGAACGGCTGTACACACAGGCCAATGCCGCCACGAGCCCCGTCCTCAACAACGTGACACCTGAAGAACGTGATCGCCTGATGCGCAGCAAAACCGACTACCTGGAACTCTACGGGATGCTGAAAGACCTGTGGCTGCCCGTCTCCCGCGACACCGGCACCCTGCTCTACATGCTGGCCCGCAGCGCAAAAGCGCGGGCCATTGTCGAGTTCGGCACCTCGTTCGGCCTGTCCACCCTGCACCTGGCGGCCGCCCTGCGAGACAACGGCGGCGGCGCGCTGATCAGCAGCGAGTTTGAGCCCTCGAAGATCGCCCTGGCGCGGCAACACCTGGAACAAGGTGGCGTCAGCGACCTCGTGGAGATCCGCCAAGGTGATGCCCTGGTCACCCTGGCCACCGGCCTGCCCGACAGCGTCGACCTGCTGCTGCTCGACGGCGCCAAAGCCTTGTATGGCGATGTACTGAACCTGGTGGAAAGCCGCCTCAAGCCCGGCGC
Organism: Pseudomonas sp. MWU16-30323; assembly: GCF_020515595.1. Taxonomy (NCBI): domain Bacteria; kingdom Pseudomonadati; phylum Pseudomonadota; class Gammaproteobacteria; order Pseudomonadales; family Pseudomonadaceae; genus Pseudomonas; species Pseudomonas sp. MWU16-30323. The sequence goes on along the minus strand of NZ_JAIWYM010000029.1, from coordinate 54,374 downwards.
GTTGATCGTCGCCGACAACACCGACTACTGCCCCGACTACCTGGCCCGGGTGCGCTCCCCGGCAAATGGCTACCTGTCGGTGCCCATCGGTGACGACGTCGAGCTTTCCGTTCGCCTGGGCTAATGCCAGTGGAAGAGTGCGAGGTTTATACTCGGCCGCCTCGCACTTAACCCACCGCATTCGAACCGAGATACCCGATGAGCCTTTCCCTCTCTACAACCCCTGCGCGCAAGCCGCTCGCGCCCCTGCTGGCGTTTGTCATCCTGCTGTTCGGCGCCATCTTTCTGCAAAACAGCGTCGGCTCGCGCCAAGTGCTGTTGCTGGTGGTCGGCGCAGCACTGGGGCTGACGCTGTACCACGCCGCTTTCGGCTTCACCTCGGCCTGGCGGGTGTTCATCACCGACCGGCGCGGCGCGGGCTTGCGTGCGCAGATGGTGATGCTGGCGATTGCCGTGGTGCTGTTCTTCCCCGCGCTGGGAGCCGGCACCTTGTTCGGTCAACCCGTGGTCGGTCTGGTGGCGCCGGCCGGGGTGTCGGTGGTGTTCGGGGCATTCATCTTCGGCATCGGCATGCAACTGGGCAGCGGCTGTGCGTCCGGCACCCTGTTCACCGTGGGCGGCGGTAACGCGCGCATGCTGGTGACCTTGTTCTTCTTTATCTGTGGTTCATTGATCGCGACTCACCACGTCGACTGGTGGTTTGCCCTTCCTTCGTTCCCGGCGGTCTCCATCGTCAAAAGCTTCGGCGTGGTACCGGCGTTGCTGCTGAGCCTGGCGGTGTTCGGCATCATCGCGGCAGTCACCGTGCGCCTGGAAAAAGGCCGTCACGGGCAACTTGAAGCCGGCGTGACCAGCGAACACCAGGGCCTGCGCCGCTTCCTGCGCGGGCCATGGCCATTGGTGTGGGGCGCAATTGGCTTGGCCCTGCTCAACTACGCCACCCTGGCACTGGCCGGGCGGCCGTGGGGCATCACTTCCGCGTTCGCGCTGTGGGGCGCCAAGGTCGCCAGCGGGTTGGGCGTGGACGTGGGCAGCTGGGTGTTCTGGCAAATGCCGGGCAACGCAAAGGCCCTGGCAGCGCCGGTGTGGGAAGACATTACCAGCGTGATGGACGTCGGCATCATCCTTGGTGCGCTGTTGGCTGCGGGATTGGCCGGGCGTTTCGCTCCAAGCCTGAAGATTCCAGCACGTTCGGTGTTCGCCGCGGTGATCGGTGGGTTGCTGCTGGGTTATGGCTCGCGACTGGCGTACGGCTGCAATATCGGCGCGTACTTCAGCGGGATTGCGTCGGGCAGCCTGCATGGTTGGGTGTGGTTGGTGGCGGCGTTTATCGGCAACAGCGTGGGCGTGCGGTTGCGGCCGTTCTTCTTTGCAGGTGAGCGTCCGCAAGTGGCATTGAGCGGTTGCTGACTCGGTGACTGATCGTTCCCACGCTCTGCGTGGGAATGCCGCCGGGGACGCTCTGCGTCCCGCTGTTGGTGACGCGGAGCGTCACGGTATGCATTCCCACGCAGAGCGTGGGAACGAGCACAGCATCATCGGCTTTTTGAAATCACACCACTCATGTACTGATTCAAGTCGCGGAAGTCCTGAACTTTCCAGGTGAACGGCGACAGCTTTACACCGTTCTCCCGCAACGTTCTTGGAATCAGGTCGCCATTTGGACGAAGAATGACGGACGACACGATAACGCCCGGATAATCACTCAAGCGTTTTTTGAAAGTAGCCGTTGTCAGGTCAGGCGTAGGCGGATTGCTTTTATTCGCCAAGGGTCCCGTCCCTTTGATATCCGCGCCGTGGCACATGGCGCATCGCTGCAGATAAATGTTTTTCCCGTTAACGTTGTCCGCAAAGGACAGTGACGTTTGTACCAGCGATAAAATCCCCAGTGACGCGATGAATGTTTTTCTTATGCTCATCTTTCCATGTGGCCTTGTTGTAAAAATCCGATATCAACTAACCGAGCGTAAACGAGCCGTGATCCACCCGCGGCTGTAAGCCAGCACCCTGCCCGACATCGCCGTCGGAAAATGAATAAACCCATGAGCCGCCTGCGGTAACAGATACACCTCAGACCCCGCCCACCGCTCCGCCATCTGCAGCGTGTCGTCCAGCAACGGGTCCAGATCCCCCACAAACATCAGCGCCGGCGGCAGCCCCGCAAGGTCGCCATACAGCGGTGACAACGACGGCTGCCGACGCTGCTCATCACTCAGGCCCGGCGTCAACAAGCGCAGCGCCTCCACCATGCCCGGCCCGTCCAGCAACAGCGTTTCCCGCCCCGCCGTGCGCACGCTCGGTGTACCGGTCAAATCGTAGACGCCGTAATACAGCACCGTCCCGCTCACCCGCGCCAGCAACTCGGGCCATTGCTTCAACGCCAGCAACGTCGCCGCCGCCAGATGCCCTCCGGCAGACTCGCCGACGACGATCACCGGCAGGCCAGCAAACTCCTCACAGTCCGCGAGCAACCAGCGCGCCGCAGCCAGGCAGTCTTCCAGAATCCCTTCCACCGGCGTGTTCACCGCCAGCCGATAATCCACCGACACCACCGCCACGTCGCACGCGTTGACCATGGCCACGTTGAGGTCGTCATTCATCTGTGCATTGCCGATCACCCAGCCGCCGCCATGGATATCCAGCACCACGCCCTTGGCCTTACCCTTCGGCCGGATGATGCGCACCGGCACAGAGCCCACCCGCCGGCTTTCTGCCTGAAGGCCATGCTTGAGCAACTTGTTGCCGGCCACCACCTGGCTTGAGCGCAACAGCGCCTGAATCACCCGGGGCGTCACGCGGTTGCGGATGCGAAAACGCGGCATCCAGGCGAGCTTCTGGTTGAAGCGCTGCATTTGCGCCAATTCATGTTCTTCAGCAGGCCACAGCGTATGAGTTCCCACTCTGTATTTCCTCTATCTCTGAAAGAGATGTTCACCTTGGCCAGTGTGCGTGGGCATCATGGCAATGATGTTTCCGCCCTCTGCCCACGTCGCCAGGCTTAGCGGTTATTACGCAGGATGGAGAAATTCAACGCAGCCGCAACGCTTAGCCACACCAGGTACGGGAACAGGATCAGCCCCGTGATCAAATCCAGCCGCACCGTCAGCAACACCATGGCGGCGACCACCAGCCACAGCAGCGTGATGATCACCATCCCGGCGAGAATGCGGTGGGCGCCGAAGAACACCGGCGTCCACAGGGTGTTGAGTGCGATCTGCGCAGCCCATAGAGCCAGCACGACTTCGCTGCCGGGAATTAGGGTCAAGCGATAGCCAGCCCAAGCCAGCAGCAGGTAGATGATGGTCCAGGCGACCGGGAACAGCCAGTTGGGAGGCGTGAAGCTGGGTTTGACCAGGGTGGCGTACCAGTCGCCCGGTTTGAAGATAATGCCGGTGCTCGCCGCAGCACCGCAGGCCAGAAGAAAAATAAACAACGTCACCATAATCGGTCCTTAGCTGAGAGCAGCTGCCTGGAGATGAAAGCCTTGACGGCGGTTTCAGGGTTGGACGCCCCGCGCAGCAAAAAGTGTATTTTTCTTTCCTTTGCGCCCCGCCACAGATGCCCTAGCTGAACGCGATGTAAACAGGCTGCTGCTCCACCGCCGACTGCTCACAAGCACGCACCAGATCCCCCACGCAATAAAGCCGCCAGCCCTTGCCCGCGCCCCACTTGGCAGCCACATCATCAAGCGAGGCTGCTTCATCCCGCGCGGCCCGTTCCCAATCATCGTGACCGATCTCGGCGATCAGGCGTGTTTGGTAGTCCTTGAAAAAGGGAAGCAAGCCCTGCGCATGATCAACCTCCAACAGCACAAAATCATCCGAATCCAATTGCTGCCTGGCCGCCTCAACCCAGTCCCGCGCCTGCAACGGAAGCGCGTCCAACACCGCCTCAAAGGCCGATCCCGACTTGTCGCTGCCCTGAAACGAACCACACCCAATCTCGCCACCCGCCATGCCCTTCTCCTTAACTGTTATTCATACCCGCCCGGTTACTGACTTAACCCCAGGCGCTTTTTCGCCTTGTAGCAATCATTGATCGCGATCGCCTGCTGGTAATACTCCGTACGCTGCGCACGGTTACTGTCCCCCAGCAGCCGGTACATTTCAGCCTGATAATCCCGACTGCTGCCCCACTGCAACGCCATGCCCTGAGGCATCTCGGCCCTGCATTCAAGCTTCACCGCAGGCTGCGGGAAATATTGCTCATACGCGGGCGCGCTGGTTGCAATGGCCTTCAGCGTTGCCTGGAATTCCGGCGTGTCCGTAAATTCAAAGCAAAAGGATGAAAGCTGCAGCGCCGGTGGTGCAAAGCCTTGTAGGAAGCTGCTTTGCAACAACGGGCAGGCCTTTTCCTTGATCTCGTCGACCGGGTAGAACATCACGTAGATCATCGCGAGGCGATGCTGGGCCACCGGGTGGTCCAGTGCGGCAGCTTGTTCAAGCAGCTTGATCGCCGGCTTGAGTAACTCGCCCGCCTCCGCCACCAGCACTTGGGAACGCTTTTTCTCGTCTGCGCTGGCGGTGGGAAAGTTCGCAGGCACCGCTTCCAGCTTGGCATCTGCTTGTTTTAGGTACGGCAAAGCTTGCTGATAGAGGCTCTCGGCATGCGGGTCGATATGCGGGGTGTTGGCCGTGCACAGTTGCGGTAACAGGCAGCCCAGAAACAGGGTAATCCAGAGGGGGATTTTCATAAACAGGCTTCCGTGCGGTGGGGCGCGGCTTGCCAGGGGCTCATTCCTTTGAAAGCTGCGCAGGTTCTGTCACATTCTACGACAAGCATCTCACGGCGAAACACGCCCTTTCACCCTATCGATGATCCCTTATGGAAATACAGATTTCGGAAACGTCCGACTGGCAATTGTTCGCGGCCATCGCCGAAGTGCTGGAGCACGGTTTGAAAGGCGAATGGACCGTAAAGGCCGACGGGCTGGATCAGCGCTATTGGGATTTGTGCGTCGAAGGCCAGACCCTCACCCTGCACCTTGAGCATTATCTGGGGATCAGCCTGCTCATGCCTGGCCAGGGCGAGAGCCTGGAGGGGTTGAGTGATTTGGGGTTGAGGGCGTACCGGCTGGCGCTTCCATTTGCGGGATGAAGGAGACTTTGCGTAGGCCATAGCACCTTGCTCCTTTGCCTACGCTTGCGTCAGAATCCGCCGGCTTGTGCACCTGGGTGGTCATCTCTAAGGTTGCTCGGTCGCTGAAAACTCAGTGATCGGGTTTAGTAGCCCTTAGTTGAATTGCGCTTAGTGCACGAGCTTCATCAATCAGACGTTCCTGTCTGTGCTTGATGGTGGCTGTGCGTAGGGCGCCTTCGGGCGCGCCGGCTTTGCGTAATTCCCCGGTCTACTAACCTGCGTGCAGCTGCCACCCTTTTCGTTTAGTAGCGAAAGGGGGTCAGCCCCAAGTCAGGAATTGCGTGAATGTTCAAAGTAACCCCGAATCCTCCGAAGAAACCGGATCTAAAACTCCACCAGGCTGCCCAGCGCGCCATTGATCACTACCTCAATCCCGGCACCGATGCCGAGACAGTCCCAGAGACAACCGCCCTCTTCAGCGTCACCTCCGGCGTCAGCAGTGAAATCCTGATCGCCAACAGCTACGAAACCGTTTCCTCCGTCAGCGCCCTGCTGCTCGACCTGTCCGACGAACTGACCGGCAAAGACCGCGACGTGGCATTAGCCATTCACCAACTGAGCGAATTGAGCGTACTGCTGATCGGCAAACTGATGGACCGCGAAACACCTCGGGCATAAAGCCCAACGCGGTCCTGCGGGACTAGCCCTTCAACTCACCCAACCGATTACTCGCCGCGTCGTCGTATGCCACATACAGCGACTCGGCGATTTGGCTTTTGATGGCTTTGGCGCTTTCCAGCCCCAATACAAAACCTTCGGCTTTGCCGCCTGCGCGGTTCAGGTCTTCTTTGGTGTCAGCACCGGTGATGGCGTCGAGGAGTTTGATGGCCTGAGGGCCTACGCCTTTTGGGAGGCTGATTTGGTCGATGCTCATTGGGATGCCTCGGATGAGGTGCGGGATGGGGTGGTGCGGGGTGAAGAGGTCATGGGCGATACCTTGAGATTGAGGTCGGTAGGGCGTGGAACCACTGCCGGGGGTGGCATGGTAGACCGGTATGGGAATTAAAGGGGTGGTTTCGGCCAAAAGCGGACATCAGTGAACGGAGCGAAACCAAGAAGCAGTCTGGACAGACTGAGGCAGGCGCCCAATGCAGCAACACCTGCCCCCCCAAAGCACTAGAGATGCTCCTCCTTATGAAGCCTTGTTTGATGGGTGCTGCTAAAAATCCCTTTGCCGCGAATTTCCGGTAAGAGCTTTAGCGTTCCGCCCCCCATATAGTCATACAACTTCTTTAGGAACAAAAAGTCGGCTCTTTTTGTAAAGTTGTTCAAGCTCTCTAATGGTATAAAACCATAAAGTGCTGCTTCTATATTGTTTTTAGCGCCTCTGGCTGTGACGCCTATTACTTCCATTGAGTCGTTGAACATAGGGCCTCCACTGTTTCCCTCCATTAGCGTGAAATCTACCAGCCAAAGGTCTAGGTCAACCTGTCGACGCCGTTGGGTAGTATTACCTTTCGCGATGTAGTGTGCTGTACCGTCTCGATGTTTAGGAAAGCCGATAGACAGAACCGGATCGGTGGGGCGAATGATAGTCTTATCGCATTTTTGCAGGGCAGGTATATTTTTAAAATCCTCATTGGGATGAAAAATAGCCAAGTCTGCTTTCTTGTCTGAAAGGATAAGCTCTGCGGAATATTCTTTCGGGTCACCGGCACGGTGGAATGAAATGGAGTGACGGGCGATGGTTTTGCATACCCCGGTCACAACGTGTTCGTTGGTCACTATGCCGACCCCCTCCAGAAGGAAGGCTGTCCCTTGGCTTTCATCAATTATATTGTTTACGACAAAAATTGAGTTTCCTAAAATTTCTTCTGGTGATTTTTTGAACTCAGTATTTTCTTTGCCTATTGCTACTGTAAACTCGTACGCCAATCTACGATATATCTTGTCACCTCGCCCCCGAACCATCTGGATGTAGTTCAGTCGTCCTTTGACCACCTTGATATAAAAATCGCCAACATTGTCCTTTGTCCGCAGAGTTTGTCGAGACTGCAGTGACTGATTTTTGCCCTTGAGGATCTCCAGATATCTGGCTTCTGCCAGCTCAGGCCCGTAGCGCTTGAGGGCGTTGATCATTGAGCCCGTTAAACGGATGAACTCTCTCGTGACGTTCGGCATATCGTTAACAACAAGCCCGGTTACCATTTGTCGCTGCGTACGGTGCTGAAGACGCGTTTTTTCAGGATTTATGATGAATCCATTGGATTTGATGATTTCTTCCAGCTCGCGCCCAGGTATCGCTCTGCCGTCTTCGGAAATCTCGACAATATCCTTAGGCAGATGTTTTGCGGTGCTTGTAAACGAAAATGTGATGTCGTCAGCATACCTGGTGAAGTGACATTTGCCTGACTTTGCTAACGCCTGCAGTTGTGAGTCAAGCTTACGGCATATCATGTTAGATATCAGCGGTGACGTAGGGGCGCCCTGAGCTAATTTCCCGTCGCTGCAACAGATTTGTGCCATGACCGTCGCAACATTATGGGGTGCATTAAATGGATGAGCCATGAATAGGTTTCTGACTCGTCCGAAGTGAATGCTTTCAAAAAAATCTTTCAAATCAATATTGAATACATATCTCTTTCTGGCGTGGATCTGAGCATTTGTCTTAACGTTCCTGCCCTTGACGAAGCCATGGCTGGAAGATTTTGGAGAATAGAATTTCTCCAAATGCGGCAATAGTGCATGCTGAATTGTTTTCATCACCCTTTTTGGGGCTTTGATGGTGCGATGGGTTTTGTTTTTCTTTAAAATGGAAAAGCTTACGTAATGGCTGCCTTTCTTTTTGTAAAGAAAGCTCAGTAGTTTGTTTTGATCAACCTTAAGTAACTGACAAAATCCATCAAGGTTACTAAAGCCGGGACCAAACAAATTCTTGAAAATTTCGTCGATATCCATTCGTAGTACCGGGTCTCGGGGCTATTTTCTCTTCTACCAGCGCCATCGATAACGTCAACGTATAGCGCGAACAGGCAAAGCTACCCTTGCAGTGGCCACCGCATATAGTCAGTGGAAAGTTAAATCGTGCCCCGAGCCCGATGGTAAACTGATATCACGGCACGCATTGCTGGTCAACGTGTACTGCGAGAATCATCAGGCCGATGTCAGACAATCATGTTCAAAAGCGACATTTTTTGGTCGATTGTTGCCTTTCGCCACCGGCAGAAATGGGTCGATAGCTGCCCTGCGCGATAGGCATTTATCGGACAAACGCGGTCACTCCGTTTCTTTGCGCTCCGAGTGGACCGCTGCAAGCAGCCTTACCCCCAGCATCCTACGCTGAGTGGTGCCATTTGTTTTTTGAAAGAGGTTCGCTTTCTCTATTTCATACTGCGCCAATGTATTTGTGATGTAGTCATCCAAGCTCTTTATCCACTGGCCATTGCTGCAAAAGGAAAATGCCTTTCCCCAACCCAGGATTACTCTATCGAGATTCTGTAGCGCGCCAGAGTAGGATCCCTTTGGGGATATATCTCCAGCTTCGACACTGAATTTCATCATGCGTATCGATGCGTCTAAATCGGATTTGATCCGTTTCCTGAATCGCTCCCTCGTAGCTGTCGATGGCTGGACCAATCCTGCCGAAACGAAGCAGCCCAAGAAATCGAATCCTTTAGCTGTAAGACCCCTTGAAGCTTTGTCACTTGTCGCGAAGGGTCGGTATGCTTCAAGTGAGAGCTTTTTGAGCTCAGTCTGTGCTTTGCTAAAAGCACGGTCCACGCAGCCCATATCCTTCCCGAGGATTAGGAAGTCATCGATGTACCGAAGACAAGTGACCTCACCATCGTTGATGGTTTTGTCGAAGTCGTGGAGGTACAAGTTGGCTATGAGTGGCGACAGTGGAGATCCCTGAGCTACACCCTCCACCCCAATGGGGAAAATTTCATCGAGGCCCTGTCGCCGAAGAACGTCAATGTTCGCGAGCTCTGTGGTGATAGCTGCTTGAAATAAAGCAATTGTGTCTGGGCATTTGATGTGAGGGGTCACAAGTCTCATCACTCGGGCCTTGTCAATTCTGGTAAAGAACTCAGCGATATCTGACCTGATATGGAAGGCGGCCCCTTTCGCAATGGCTACCTTGGCGTCGGCTATCGCCATCGAGACCCGTTTGTTTTTTATGCCGCCGTAACTCGTAGGGGTAGCCAGCGCTTCTTTCACGAACTTAATGCGGGATAAGGCGTCGAGTAGAGCCCGTTGGACGATCCGGTTTGGTATAGGTGAAAGTACAATCGGGCGAGAATTTCCGTTGGCTTTGGTTATAGCCACACCAGTCTGTTTTTGGAAGGTAAAGGTCTTCTTGGATAGCGTGCGCTGGATGTCGGAAAGCGACTTGGGGAGTTGGCTCTCGAAAGCCTTAGCTTCGTTTCGGATAGTTTCGGATGATGAAGAGAAGGCACTTTCTTTGACCTTCCTCCAAGCCGAATACAACGAATCCCCACTGTAGATCCTACGGTAAAGCGACGAGGCCATAAAAATTCCTTGTTTGTTGGGAGACACCAGTGAACTCTCACCCAACTGCTACAGAGGACCTTCAACCTTCGGGAGACCGCGAAGCCTTAACGGCGATCTTGGTCGCGACCCGGACAGCAACCTCCGAAGAGAGATGGCTGGCGTCTGTCAAACTTGGTTCAGTGCTGTGAGGCGGCTGCACCAGCAAGCAGGCGAGGCTGATTGCAGTCACGAAACTCCGTGATGCGGCGAGCACCAAGCTGGCACGTTTTTGCATAAACGCATGATTACCCCCAAAGAATCCGTCAAAATACGATAAATCGTAGCTTTTTGGGCCTCGCGGCTAAGCTCGCGCCATGCGCCAGGTTGGCACGTTTTTGCACGACCGCATATTGTCCTCCGAAGGGCCCGCCAAGGTGAAAATCGTACCTTTTTGGGCTTCGCGGTCAAGCGCGCGCCGTGCGGCTGAACATCGAACACCACGCTGAAAATAAAGCTGCTAACCGTCTGGTGACCCCAACGTACAGACAGAGTTACGGTTATTGACGCAGCAGTCGAGCGGTGCTCTTTACCTTCGGGAGACCGCGAAGCCTTAACGGCGATCTTGGTCGCGACCCGGACAGCAACCTCCGAAGAGAGATGGCTGGCGTCTGTCAAACTTGGTTCAGTGCTGTGAGGCGGCTGCACCAGCAAGCAGGCGAGGCATCCCGATGTTAATCAGCCATGCGGCCAAAAGCCATCTATTTGGCAGCTCGTTTATTGGAAAGCGATAGGATGAGGATTGGGTCCACAAGACTATTCGCTTGAAAATTGCGAAAGTGAATGCCCCCAATCAGGCGTCAGACTCTAACGCTCGCGATAGTCGTCTATAGCGCAAGCTCAAATCAGTCGAAACCAGAACGACATCGGCCGTCTGCTTCTGGCCGAAAGTGGTCTTTCGCGAACAGCCGTTCTCGACCATCACGAATTATTCGACTTATCTCCATTGTTGGGCCAAAAGCGATCTATTCCAAATCAATAAATCCATCCCTTTCCGACCTAGTTGCCGAAAACACGCTGGGACGCTTCCGCCAAACGACTCATACGACCTCCTTCTAACGACCAGCTGAATTAGAGCTATCCGTCCCACGCCCGGCGCCCCTACGAATTTCGGCGGAAGCTGCTTCGGTAGGCACTCTTAGCCAACCTAACTAAAACAACCCCTTGCCCCCTCCCACCAAAAACGCTACAAATCCCACCACCAAGTTGTACGACAACCTAAAAATAATCCCCCATCCCCGACGATGGCGCCAACTCCCGAGCCCCCACCATGACTCCCCCTGCCCCCACCCAATTCCCCCGCCACATAGCCGTCCTAATCCTCCTCTGCATGGGCTGCGCCTTCGCCGGCAACCACATCGCCGCCCGCGTAGCCTTCGACGACGGCGCCGGAGTCCTCCTGGCAATCCTCATGCGCTCCGGCGGCACCCTGTTGGTTCTGGCGATACTGGTCCTATACCAACGCCAAAACCTCCGCCTCCCCCCAGGCGCGTGGCGCTGGCAAGTCCTCCTGGGCCTTCTCATCGCCACCCAAAGCCTCTGCCTCTACTCCGCCGTCGCCCGCGTCCCGGTAGCGCTGGCCTTATTGGTCGCCAACGTCTTCCCCATCCTGCTGGCCCTGCTCACCTGGGCACTCGGCGGCCCACGCCCCACCGCGCGCACGGCCTTGCTGATGAGCCTGATTCTGGTGGGCCTTGTCTTCGTGCTGGACGTACCCGGCCGTCTCTCCGCCAACACCACCCTGGGCCCGGAATGGATGCTCGGCGTCACCCTGGCCTTTTGCGCCGCGTTCGTATTCGCCTGTGCGCTGTGGATCACTGACCACAGGTTGTCTCTGGTGCGCGGTTCAGTGCGCAGTCTGCTGACGATTTTTATCGTGTTCAGCAGCGTCAACCTCGCGGGTTTGAGCGGTGCGCTTGTCGATGGCCTGAACCTGCCGGCCACCAGTACCGGTTGGCTCGCACTGGCCACGTTGGTGGTGCTGTATGGCACGGGTTTTATCGTGCTGTTCATTTCGGTGCCGCGCCTGGATATGCCGCGTAATGCGCCGGTAATGAACATTGAGCCGCTGGCGACGTTGTTGATGGGCTGGATCGTGCTCGACCAGATGCTCAGCGCCGGGCAGGTGGTGGGCGGGGTGATTGTAGTGACTGGGATTGTGTTGCTGACTTATCGCAAGTCTACCCCGCCTTCCACCAAGGCTCAGGTCGCGTAAGTCGAGAGGTGAAGCGAAAAAGGGATGGATCCATTTTTTAAATGAAGCCGTCCCCTTTATTTCTTGCTCGACCAGATGCTCAGCGCCGGCCAGGTGGTGGGCGGGGTGATTGTAGTGACTGGGATTGTGTTGTTGACTTATCGCAAGTCTACCCCGCCTTCCACCAAGGCTCAGGTCGCGTAAGTCGAGAGGTGGAGCGAAAAAGGGATGGATCCATTTTTTAAATGAAGCCGTCCCCTTTATTTCTGTCCCCTTTATTTCTATTTTTCATGGTGGCCTGAGCTCACTTTTTAGGATCGTTAACTTACTCTTTCGCCAAAAAAAACAGCAGCTACTTGAAAAACAAAGCAAGAAAGAAGACTTCCCACTATTACTTTAGTGTATGTTTTTTCACGACGCTTATCATAGCAGGCTAAAGCCAATACTAAAGAAACAATGAAGTTCATTATAAATGACAATACAGGAAGGATAATTGCAATGCCTGTAAATTCATATGATGCGCTGTACCCCCGCCCTCTATAGGAAATAATAGCGTGTTGAAAATAAACCGAGCTTATTGATACCATCAAAAAATATAAAGAAATAGCACCGAGGATTACAGGTGCTAAAAATGATATTTTCGTATCGGCGATTTTCTCATGAGATTTTTTTCTGCACGTATAGCAGCGTCCATTTTTTATTTTGATTAATGGCGCACTACTAATCACTTGACAACTTTTGCATGCTTTTGCCTTAGACTTCATTTCTTGAAACTTTCCTAGTAAACCAGGGGCACTAGGAGTCAACACGGATCATGGTTGCGTAGCCTCGTGAATTCTTTCCCACCTGCATTCGCCCGCCTTACCCGAGTTAGCCCTTCGTCCCGCTACCCGTACTGCGCCAGCAGGCCTGCAGCTAATATCCCGGCGGAGGAAATACCCATCAGCGTTAGATTGATGAGTAAACGACGCTTCAGGTGTGGGGGGAAGTTTTCAACGTCCACAGGGTTTAAATCGCCCATGCGGATATACGTCTTCGGCCACGCCACCATCCCGGAGATTTTTGACATCTCATAGTGAGACCAAATCAGACCTCCCCTCCCCAGACTCGGCCCCCAAAGATAAATATAACGGCTGTTTTTCAACGCATCCTTTATCGCGTCCAGATGAAAGCGGCTCAGATAAAAGCTGTACGTCAAACTTACAATCGCGAGCAGAAACGGCCATGCCAAAATCCAGATAACTAGCCAGGATTTCCAAAACTCCTCCTCTGTCATGGCAAGATTTTCTCATACAGTTTTTCTCCTAATCTTTCGCCCCCCAACTCACCGATCTTCACATACTGACGATAGCTTTTCTGATGCAACCGCTCCATGGCCTGAAGCGTGTCGCGCAGGCGTGTAAGGTGCGTTTCCATCACCCCCACGCTGTCCCGGTGAGGTCCTGCCAGAATTACCTGACCTCCAGTAGCACGGCTACCACTACTATCCAGATTAAGGACGTGACTATCATCGCCGTAGTAATTACTAGAAGCCGTTTTAGATAAGGTGGGAAGCTCTCAACATCCACTGGGTCCAAGTCGCCGAGGCGGATGTATGCTTTTGGCATCAAAATCATCCCGGCGATTTTCCCCATCTCCAAGAGGGACCAAATCAAACCCCGTTTCCCCAGGCTATCTCCCCAAATGTAAATATAACGACTGTTCTTCAAGGCCTCCTTCATGGCGTCCAGATGACAGTGGGTAAGGTACAGACTGACTGCAAGACCCGCGGCTGCAAGCAGAGTGGGTGTACCAATAAAAATAATCGCTAACCAAGGAGACCAGGAGTCAATACTGGTCATCGTTGCGTAGCCTCGTAAATTTTCTCCCCCAAGTATTCGCCCGCGTTACCGCTCACAGTCGTGCTCGCCCATGTGCCAGCCCCGACTATGGATGCGACACAGATCACACCTCCGATACCTGTAGAGAAGCCAAGCGCCACGCAAATCGGCCCCCCAGCGACGCTACTTGCCCACCCACCCGCAGAACCAAATATGGTGGACAATCCAAACTTCCCACCCTCAGTAAACCTAACCTTCTCGCAAGCGGCTCCAGAATCCCCGCTACACACCTCCTGAATAGCCAGAAGCGAGGCCCCCCCACCAATACCAATCGCGATATACCCACCCGCCTTCATATACTTGGCTGCCCGACTCGTCGCCTCCACATGCGTGGCATACCCCGGAATCTGCCCCGGCCCACCGGCCTTACCCCAATGGTGCACCAAGCTTCGGCTCGAAATACCCAGAGCCGTTTTCAGCTTCGGATGATCGCCCATGGTCGTTTGGCCACGTAGTCGAGTGGAGTTAAGCAAATGCGCATCCAACTGCGCCATCAGCCGCTTGCGTTCAGCAAAAAACTGCGGCGATTTAAGATGCCCATGCTGACGATAGCTTTCCTGATGCAGCCGCTCCATGGCCTGAAGCGTGTCCCGCAGCCGGGTCAGGTGCGTTTCCATTACCACCGCGCTGACGCCGAGCCAGGTTGAGTCGGGCGCCATATAACTGGCAATTTCGGCAGCGTGAAGAAACGCGAAATCGGCCTCGTCCGGCGTCAGAGGGTCCAGGGACGCCTTGACCTGCTGAGCCGCCTGCATCAGTTGTGCCTCCTGGTAGGTACAGGACGTGTTTGTCGGATCGCTCAATACGATCAGAGAGCCGGCTTTGACCTCGCCCAGGTTAGGGTTGAGCGCCCTGAACTTGCTCATCACGGCCGGATCGACGGTGGGGAAAAGCAGAGTCTCCAGTGCTTCGCGAGTCATGCTTTTGGGCACCACATAGAAACCCGGCTCCTGAGGCTCCAATCGGTTAAATACCAGCGGGGCTGCATGGCCCGAAGGAGCAAACGCAGATTGACGCGGCGCTACAGAGGGACGGGTTACCGTTGAAACAACGCTTTGCGCCGCTCGCCTGCTTGCCTGGGGTGCAGCGCTTTCGTTCCGGTATCTGGTGGTGAGCTCCGAGGGAATCAGCCGTGCGTTACAGGGGCAACCACTACGGCTGTCCAGCGTGCCAGCCATTAGCCTGCCATGACTGTGCATATGCGAAATGCCACCGACAATCTGATACGTTTCCCCGTCCACCCCACACGTAACCCGATCACCTGCACAAGCATGAAGCAGGCCCATTATGTTGATTCTGGGATCACCCTCCAGAACCTCCCCGCCGCAGGTGGTTTTGTCACCTTTGCCAATGAAAAATCCTTCGTTCATTGATGTTTCTCCACGCGCTCGATTTCCATTGTGCTGTCCTTGTCTGCCGTCCAAGCGGGTCCAACACCGCAAGGGTGTTGCTTCATTGAGTTGGAATTGCACCTGCGATGCTGCTGGACGGCCCAAAGCCAAACAACTGACCTTTCGGCTAGGTTTTGCAAAAAACGAATCGTCAGACGCGCCACCCGGAATTACCTGTGAGAAAGTCACCCGGCGCCCTCTTCTCTAACGCATTCCTGTCGAATACTTGCCTAATCCTCCGACCTTTCACCCTCCCCATAGCGCCCCCCTGACCTACGGTCTAGAGTCAATCCAAACGCCCGCTAAACTACTCAAACCACGCGCGCGTGAACCATAACGGGCCTACGATGCCCTGCGGCGAAGCCCCACTTCACCGCCCAAACATACTAAAAAAATGCAACACCAACCGATGATCAGCGGGTGAGCCATGGAATTACGAATTAACCAGCAGACCCACCAAGTCGATGCAGAACCCGACACGCCTCTGCTTTGGGTCATCCGCGACAACCTGGGCATGACCGGCACCAAATACGGCTGCGGCCTGGCGCAGTGCGGTGCATGTTCGGTGCTGGTGGACGGCAATGTGGTGCGTTCCTGCGTCACGCCGGTCTCCGGTGTGGTCGGTCGGGAGATCACGACCATCGAGGCGATCGAGTCCGATGAGGTCGGCAAGCGGGTGGTCGCGACCTGGGTCGAGTATCAGGTCGCTCAGTGCGGTTACTGCCAGTCCGGCCAGGTGATGGCGGCGACGGCGCTGCTCAAGCAAACGCCGAAGCCGACCGATGCGCAGATCGACGCGGCGATGGTCAATCTCTGTCGCTGTGGCACCTATAACGCGATTCATGCGGCGGTGCATGACCTTGCGAAGGGAGAGGCCTGATGAACGTTCGCATTGATCCCGCTGCACTGCCTTTGGTCGCGGCGTTGAATGACCCGGTGAACCTGTCCCGCCGTCGTTTCCTGGCCAGTACGGCGGTGGGTGCGTTGGTGATTGGCTTTGGTCTGCCGTTGGGTTCTGGCCGGGTGCAGGCGGCCACTGCGGCGGCGGCTGGTGAGCGCGGTACGCAGGTGCCGGCGTTCCTGGAGATTCGTCCGGACAACACGATTCGTTTGCTCAGCCCCTTTATCGAAGGCGGCCAGGGCACGTTCACGGCGATGGCGCAGATTGTCGGCGAGGAGTTGGACGCCGACCCGTCCACGTTCCTGGTGGAGTGCGCCCCGCCCGGTGAAGCCTTTGTGGTGATGGAAAATGGCATGCGGATTACCGGCGGCAGTATGTCGGTGCGCATGAGTTACCCGACGATGCGCCGGCTGGGGGCATTGGCCCGCGCGATGTTGCTGGAGGCCGGGGCGCAGGCGTTGAAGGTGCCGGTGGGTGAGTTGTCGACCGAGCCGGGCAAGGTGGTGCACGCGGCGTCCGGGCGTTCCCTTACCTATGGCGAGCTGGCCGGGCGGGCGATGGACCTGCCGGTGCCGGACGTGGCCAGTGTGAAGCTGCGGGACCCGAGCCAGTTCCGTTGGATCGGCAAGCCGGTGAAGCGTCTGGATGCGTATGACAAGTCCACCGGCAAGGCGCTGTACAGCATTGATATGAAGGTCGACGGCATGCTCCACGCGGCGGTGCAGCATGCGCCTCGCTTGGGCATGACGGTGGGTAGCCTGCGCAATGAGGACCAGGTCAAGGCCATGCCGGGGGTGCATTCGGTGCATCGCCTGCCGGGTGCGGTGGCGGTGGTGGCTGAGCGTTGGTGGCATGCCAAGCGTGCGGTGGAGTCGATTCAGGTCGATTGGCTGGAGCCGACGGCGGATTCGAAAGTGCGCGGGATGCCGAAGGACTTTTCCAGCGACGAGCATTTCAAGCGCTTGGCCGCAGAAACCGGCCCGGCCTGGGATGATGAGAACGAGGGTGATGTGGCCGGTACGCTGGCCAATGCCAAGACCAAGATCGAGGCCACTTACCACAACCAGTATCTGCACCATGCGCAGCTGGAGCCGCCTTCGGCGCTGGCGCGTTTCAATGCTGATGGTTCGCTGGAGATCTGGTTGCCGAATCAGGCGCAGGATATGTTCCTGGCCGATATCGCCAAGCGCACCGGGCTGGACCCGTCGCGGATTACCCTGCATTCGCCGCTGTTGGGTGGGTTTTTCGGCCGGCATTTTCTGTATGACTCCGCCAGCCCTTACCCGCAGGCCATTGAGTTGGCCAAGGCGGTCGGGCGCCCGGTGAAGTTGATCTGGAGCCGTGAAGAAGAGTTTCTGCGGGATGTACTGCGCCCTGTGGCGTCGGTGAATTTCCGTGGGGCGCTGGACAGTGATGGCTGGCCGGTGGCGATTGAAGCCGTGAGTGCCACGGAGGGGCCGACTGAGGCCCTGGCTGGTAAACAAGGCGAGAAGCTCGACCCGACGGCGCTGGAGGGCTTGTCCGGGAAGTCCTATGCGATTCCCAACAAGCGCATTGCGCAGATTTATGTGAAGGGCCCGGTGATGCTGGGTTACTGGCGTTCGGTGGGCAACTCGCTGAATGACTTTTTCTACGAAGCCTTTCTGGATGAGCTGGCCGACAAAGGCGGCAAAGACCCGTTCGAGTTGCGCCTGCATCTGTTGCGGGATAACCCGCGACTGACCACGCTGCTGAAGGCGGTGGGCGAGTTGTCGGGAGGCTGGAAACGTGGCCCGTTTGTCGCCGAAGACGGCAGCAAGCGCGCCCGTGGGGTGGCGATGGCGTCGCCGTTCGGCACGCAGACGGCAGTGATCGCCGAGGTCTCGATCGAGAACGGGCAGGTCAAGGTGCATGACATCTGGCAGGCAATCGACCCGGGTAGCATCGTCAACCCGGCGATTGTCGAGGCACAGGTGAATGGGGCGGTGTCCCTGGGCTTGTCTCAGGTGCTGTTGGAAGAGGCGGTGTATGTGGACGGCTTGCCTCGGGCGCGTAACTACGATTTGTATCCGGTGCTGCCGCCTTCGCGGATGGCGCGGGTGCATGTGCGCGTGATCGAGAGCGGGGAAAAAATGGGTGGCATCGGCGAACCGCCGCTGCCAGCCGTGGCACCTGCCGTGGCCAACGCCGTGGCGATCTTGACGGGGCAGCGCATTCGCAGCATGCCGTTAAGCCGCTACTCCTTCACCTGACCGGGGCCTGAGCACTTATGAACAACCGTCGATTCGCAAGAACCGTTGGCTGGCTGGCGCTGCCGTGCCTGGTCGCGGCAGGCCTGCTGGCCTGGTATGTCACCCGTGAGCCGGTTTCGCCGCTGGGCGCCGAGCCTGTCGCCGCAGACCCCGCGCTGATCGCCCGAGGCGAGTATGTCGCCCGGCTCAGCGATTGTGTGGCGTGCCACAGCGTGCCCAACGGCGCGCCTTTTGCCGGTGGGCTGGAAATGGCCACGCCGCTGGGGGCGATCCATGCCACTAACGTCACGCCGGACCCGGAAACGGGTATCGGCCGCTACAGCCTCGCCGACTTCGACCGCGCGGTGCGCCAGGGTGTCGCGCCGGGTGGGCGACGCCTGTATCCGGCGATGCCGTATCCGTCCTATGCCAAGCTCAGCGACGATGATGTGCGCGCCTTGTACGCGTTCTTCATGAAGGGCGTGGCGCCAGTACGGCAGGCCAATGCGCCGAGTTCGATCCCGTGGCCATTGAATATGCGTTGGCCTATCGCGCTGTGGAATGGCGTGTTTACCGACAGCAAGCCCTACGTAGCGAAGGCCGGGAAGGATGAGCTGTGGAACCGCGGCGCTTACATCGTGCAAGGGCCGGGGCATTGCGGCAGTTGCCACACGCCACGGGGCCTGGCCTTTAACGAGAAGGCGCTGGATGAAACCGGCAAGCCGTACCTGGCCGGTGGCTTGCTGGATGGCTGGTACGCACCGAGCCTGCGGGACGATCACAACACGGGCCTGGGGCGCTGGAGCGAGCCGGAAGTGGTGCAATTCCTGAAGACCGGTCGCAATAAGCATGCGGTGGTTTATGGCTCGATGACCGAGGCGTTCAACAACTCCACGCAGTTCATGACCGACGATGACCTGGCGGCGATTGCGCGCTATCTCAGGTCGTTGCCGGGTGACGAGCAGCGTGATGGTGCGGCCTGGCAGTATCAGGCGGTGTCGGCTGCGGAACGCCTGGATGCGCCGGGCGCCCATACCTATGTGACCCGTTGTGCTTCGTGCCACGGGTTGGAAGGCAAAGGGCAACCGGACTGGATGCCGCCGCTGGCGGGTGCGACTTCGGCGTTGGCCAAGGAGAATGCTTCGGCGATCAACATCACCCTGAACGGCTCGCAGCGGGTGGTGGCGGCGAATGTGGCGGACGCTTATCGCATGCCGGCGTTTCGGGAGCAGTTGTCGGACCAGGAGATTGCCGAGGTGCTGACCTTTGTGCGCGGCACGTGGGGCAATCAGGGTGGTGCGGTGGATGCGAAGGCGGTGGGCAAGTTGCGTGAGCACACGGGCCCGGCGAGCAGCAGCCCGATCATTCTGCAGATGCGCTGAGGGCATAGGAGATTTTGTAGGCGAGGGCTTTGTGTGGGAGCTGGCTTGCCTGCGATGGCGGTGCATCAGTCGATAATTTATTCGACTGGGCCACCGCCATCGCAGGCAAGCCAGCTCCCACATTTTTAACCGCGTTTCGGCAGTTTCCAGTTCGGGCGGATGAAGTGGCAGGTGTAGCCGTTCGGAATCCGCTCCAGGTAATCCTGATGCTCCGGCTCCGCTTCCCAGAACGGCCCCGCCGGTTCGATTTCCGTCACGACACGGCCTGGCCATAACCCCGAGGCATCCACATCCGCTGCGGTGTCTTCCGCCACATCGCGCTGCTGTTCGCTGAGGTAATAAATCGCCGAACGATAGCTGGGGCCAAGGTCATTGCCCTGACGGTTGGGCGTGCTCGGGTCGTGAATCTGGAAAAAGAACTCGAGAATCTGCCGGTAGGTGATCACCGTCGGGTCGAAAACAATCTCGATGGCTTCGGCGTGGTTACCGTGGTTGCGGTAGGTGGCGTTCGGCACATCGCCGCCGGTGTAGCCGACGCGCGTTTGCAGCACGCCGGGGTAGCGTCGCAACAGGTCTTGCATGCCCCAGAAGCAGCCGCCGGCGAGGATGGCGGTTTCAGTTTGGTTGCTCATGGCGTGTTCTTCCCCTGGATGGATACAGCCCTAGTTATGGGGCCGTGTTGAGTAATACCAAGGCTGAACGGCGAGTTACCAGCGCCGCCCGTCGATAGCGCCCGCCTTACCTGGCCCAATTCCTGCCTCTGCCCTACCCCATCAAGTCGCTACTGACTACGCGGACGACTCTTTTGAGCCCCGTCGCCCAACGGCCGCCCCCGATAATCAAGCATCCCCCTACCACCGCCGAGGCCTTCCCCCATGACGAGCCCCTCCACCGAACAGGTCAGCCCGCAAACCCTGCGCAGAGTGATCATCGCTGCCGGCATCGGTAACTTTGTCGAGTGGTTCGACTTCGCCGTTTATGGCTTCCTCGCCACCACCATCGCCCAACAATTCTTCCCCAGCGGCGACGCCAGCGCGGCATTGCTCAAGACCTTCGCGGTGTTTGCCGTGGCCTTCGCGTTTCGGCCCCTGGGCGGGATTTTCTTCGGCATGCTCGGCGACCGGATCGGCCGCAAACGCACGCTGGCCATGACGATCTTGCTGATGGCCGGCGCCACCACGCTGATCGGCCTGCTGCCCACCTACGCGGCCATCGGTGTGGCGGCGCCGATTCTGTTGTCACTGATCCGCTGCGCCCAAGGCTTCTCCGCCGGGGGTGAATACGCCGGCGCCTGTGCCTATCTGATGGAGCACGCGCCGAGTGACAAACGCGCCTGGTATGGCAGCTTTGTGCCGGTGTCGACGTTCTCTGCGTTCGCCGCCGCAGCGGTGGTGGCTTATGCACTTGAAGCGTCGTTGTCCGCCGAGGCGATGGGCAGTTGGGGCTGGCGCCTGCCCTTCCTGATCGCCGCGCCGCTGGGGCTGGTGGGGCTTTACCTGCGCTGGAAGCTGGATGAGACGCCGGCGTTCCAGGCGGTGAAGCAGGAACACGCGGTCGCCCACTCCCCGCTCAAGGAAACCTTGCGCAACCATGGTGCGGCGATCTGCTGCCTGGGCGCTTTTGTGTCGCTCACGGCGCTGTCGTTTTATATGTTCACCACCTACTTCGCGACGTATCTGCAGGTGGCGGGTGGGCTGAGCCGCGCGATGGCGTTGCTGGTGTCGCTGATTGCACTGATCTTCGCGGCGGCGATTTGCCCGCTGGCGGGGTTGTATTCGGACCGGGTGGGACGTCGGGTTACGGTGATGACGGCGTGTGTGTTGTTGATGGTGGTGGTGTATCCCTCGTTCCTGATGGCCAGTTCCGGCTCGTTCGCGGCGTCGGTCGTCGGGGTGATGTTGCTGGCGGTGGGCGCGGTGTTGTGTGGAGTGGTAACGGCGGCGTTGCTGTCGGAGACCTTTCCGACCCGCACGCGGTATACCGCTTCGGCGATTACTTACAACATGGCTTATACGATCTTTGGGGGTACGGCACCGTTGATGGCGACGTGGTTGATCAGCACCACGGGCAGCAACCTGTCGCCGGCGTTTTATCTGATTGCGGTGGCGGTGCTGGCGCTGGCGGGTGGGTTGGCGTTGCCGGAGACCTCGCGGATTTCCCTGCATGAGGTGGGCGCGGAGGAAAAAGGCGCGGCGCCGGTGTTGTCGCGCTAGGTTCGGCTGTTGTGAACGCAATGCCCAATCCAACAAAGATCAAATGTGGGAGCGGGCTTGCTCGCGAATGCGGTGTGTCAGTGAAAAATGTGCTGACTGACCCACCGCATTCGCGAGCAAGCCCGCTCCCACACTGGATTTTCTTTGCTTGTTAGATCTCCGCTTCCGGACTGAGCAGGTGGGCGTCAGCCGGCGTAGTTATTTAGCCGCTTCCCCAATCGCCCGCGCCGCCTGAGCCAGGCGCTGCGTGGCGATGCGGATTTCCTCCGGATTGAGCGAGGCGAAGCCCAGGCGCAAGGCGTTCTCCGGATGATCAAAGGGCGAAAACAGGCGACCGCTGCGCACCACCAGGTCCAGCTCCAGGGCTTTTTCAGCCAGTTGATTGACGTCGATTGAGTCGCAGAACCTGACCCACAACGCCAGCCCGCCTTCCGGCTCCTGCACGGCTATCTGCTCGCCAAACGCCTCCAGCAAACAACTCAGCAGTGTCTCCCGCCGCCGACGGTATTCCTTGGATACCCGACGCAGATGTTTCTTCAACTCGCCATCGTTGATCAAGTCCGCGAGCATCCGCTGCATCACGGCATCGCCCTGGCCCAGGCTCACCGCCGCCGTGCGCTCGAGCACTTCGATGAGGTTCGACGGGGCAACGATATAGCTGCAACGGAAGGTACTGCCCAGGGACTTGGACAGTGAGCCGATGTAGATCACATGACGCTGCGCGCTGTCGCTGGCCAGGGGCAAATAGGGCCGTCCGGCAAAGTGGTACTCGTGGTCGTAATCTTCCTCGATGATGCAGAAGTCATGCAGCCGGGCCAATTCCAGGAGTTGCTGGCGACGTCCGGCACGCAGGCTGACGGTGGTAGGAAACTGGTGATGGGGGGTGACATACATCATCCGCACGTTGTGCCGGCGGCACAGTTCGTCGAGCTGGTCGACCCGGCAACCCTCGTCGTCCAGGTCCACGGTGACCAGTTGCGCGCCCAACTGGCGGAAAATCTCCCAGGCCGGTGGGTAACTCAGGCGTTCGACCACCACCACATCACCGGGTTTGAGCAGCGCGCTGGCGGTCAGGTACAGCGACATCTGCACGCCTTGGGTCAGGCAAATCTGCTGCGCGTCGACATTCAGGCCGCGATTGTGGCGCAACATTTCCGCCAGGGCGTTGCGCAGGTACTGGCCGCTGCCTTCGGTGCCATGGCGCACGGTGTTGGTGGTAAAGCTGTTGCGCAAGGCGTTGCGGTAATAGCGATGCAGGACGGCTTGGGGCAGCAAACGATGGTCACAGGCGCCATTA
The DNA here is from genome assembly GCF_020515595.1 of Pseudomonas sp. MWU16-30323. Taxonomy (NCBI): domain Bacteria; kingdom Pseudomonadati; phylum Pseudomonadota; class Gammaproteobacteria; order Pseudomonadales; family Pseudomonadaceae; genus Pseudomonas; species Pseudomonas sp. MWU16-30323. Next base: position 31,279 of record NZ_JAIWYM010000029.1, on the reverse strand, counting down.
TCGAAAAACAGCGCACCCGGCCGGTGTTGCAGTGTTGTCACCTGCTCGCCCGGGGTGAAATAGGCAGCCGCAGGCACGTCCCGTAACGCGGGGGCAAACGACTTCGGCGCGCTGGCGGCAGTCACCGCGCCTGTCGCCAGTTGCGTACTGACGAAAGTGCCGCGACGCTGAATACTGACCAGCCAGCCCTTGGTCACCGCCTCCTCGTAGGCAAGGATCACCGTCTTGCGGTTGACGTCCAGCAGTTGCGCCATCTCCCGTGTGCCGGGCAACAGCGTTCCGGGGCGCAGGCGACCCTCGACAATCGCGCTTACCAAGCCCTCGACGATTTTCCTGTAGGACGCCTGCGGCTGCGCGCCATCGAGTTTGAGCAGCGGGCGCCATTTGCGAAGCTGGACCATGTGAATTATCCAAAACTGGAGGTTCTTCTGGTCCTAGTCTAACGCAACAATCGAACCTCAATTGCCCCGAGGTGTTTATGCACAACCGCCATGTCGTTGAATTGTTGCCCTCGGGCAAATCCTTCGAAGCCGCCGACCAATTGCTGCTCGACGCCATGCTGGCCAGCGGTCTTGCCGTCCCCTTCTCCTGCCGGCGCGGCGCCTGCGGGTCGTGCAAGGTCAAGGTGGTGTCGGGCCAGTTCCGCGAAAAGGTGCTCACACCCGACACCCCGGCGCCCTCCTACCCACTCGCGGCTGACGAGATGTTGTTGTGTCAGAGCCATGCCTGCAGCGACATGCGCCTGGAAATCCCCGGCTGGTCGCTGGATACGCCAATGCTGGAAGTCAGCGCACAGGTGATCAGCAAACGCGCGTTGAGCGCAGATATCGTGGAGCTGGTGTTGCTGACCGCTCAGCCACTCGACGTGCGGGCCGGCCAGTACCTCAGGTTTCGCCTCGACGATGGCGACAGCCGCTGTTTCTCCGTCGCCAATCTGCCCGCACAGGACCAAGGCCGGTTGGTGTTTCATATTCGCCAGGTCAGCGGGGGCCTGTTTTCCGAACGCATCCTGCCGACCCTGCAAGTGGGCGATGCCGTGAAACTCGAAGGCCCCGTGGGCGCCTGCACCTGGCAACACGACGATGAGCGCCCTGTTGTGCTGTTCGCCACCGGGACCGGTTATGCCGGTATCAAGCCCTTGTTGCTGACGGCCCTGGCCCGCCAGGCCGAAGTCACCCTGTATTGGGGGAACTCGTCGCCGGCAGACTTCTACGACGCCGAGTTTCTGGAGCGGGCCAGCCAGGCGCATCCACGCTTTCGCTGGCATCGAGTGCAGTCGGTAGACGCCCGCGTGCAACAGGTTGCGCTGACACAGCCCCACCACTGGGCGGAGAGCCAGATCTATGCCTGCGGCAACAGCAAGATGATCAGCCAAGTCCGCGAAACCTGCCTGGCAGTGGGCGCCCAGGCTCATCGTTTTGTCGCCGAAGCCTTCGTCCCCAGCGGTGCATTGACACCAGCGGAATCGCTCAACACACGGCACCCGGTGCTGGAAAAAGTCGGCCCGCGCTACTCGCTGGACGGCATGCTCGCGGCCCGCGAGCAGACGGTCAGGGCCCTGGCCGCCATCGCCGCCCAATTGAAAGTCGGCATGACCACGGCGCAAGCCCTCGACATGGCCAGTCAAACCTTGCAGGCCATGGGCGCGTCTCACACCTGGCACCCCACCTATATCCGTTTTGGCGACGACACCATCCGCACACCGCGCCAAGGCATCGACCCACAGCGCAAGCTGCGGGCCACCGATATCGCCGTGGTCGACCTTGGCCCGGTGTGGGATGGCTATGAAGGCGATTACGGCGACACCTTCGTCTTCGGCGAGCACCCGTTGCATGGCGCCTGCGTGAAGGCATTGCATGAAGTGTTCGACGAAACCCGCGACGCCTGGCACCGCGGGCTGACCGGGCGCGAGCTGTACGACTTTGCCGAGCAAAGTGCCCACGCCAAAGGCTGGCGCCTTGAGCGCAACCTGGCCGGGCACCGCATCGCCGACTTCCCCCATGCCCTGTTCGGGCAGGACAAGCTGGCTGAGGTCGAGATCGTACCGAGCGAGATGGTGTGGGTTTTGGAGATTCAGCTGTGCCATCCCACCCAACCGATCGGGGCGTTTTTCGAGGATATTCTGATTGGCGAGGCCAAGGGAGTGTAGTTGGCCCCCTACCCGCCGGGCGTTATGTGTTCTCTTGCAGCGTTCGTTTCAGTCGTTTGAGGTGGCTGTTGACGATTAGCTTGTGCGCCGGCCCCACCGGCAGCATGTAGAGGCGCCCATAGGTGTTATGGGTGACAACCGACGAGGTGATCGTGAGTACACGGTCAGCGATTGAAAGGCAGATCATCACATCCAGGTGCCGGTCACGCTCGGTCAGCACCAGCATGTCGGGGGTGCTGCGCTCCACCAGAAAAAAGTCCAGGCGTTCGCCCACCTGGACTGCCTCGCGCCGGGTGCCGGAGAACCCACCGATGCGCTTCACACCAAACAACGAGGAAATGGCATCCCTGATTCGGAAAGCCACCTGCATCAACGGCCCCGGTTCGCCGGTCATGATGTTCCAGGCATCCAGCGCGGTGATTTCAATAGGCAGCGGGGCTGACCGGGTGTCGTAGTAATCAAGCTCTGACGGTGCACGCAGCGTGTGAACAACATCGGTAGTCGTCAACATTATCTTCCCTGATTGCTCGGTTAGAGCGGCTGACCTACATCAATACGATTCCCGTCCGGGTCTTCGAACACAAACGCCCGCAACCCGTAATCCTGGTCTTTGAGGCGCTTGATGATCCTCGCTCCATGCTGCACGCAAGCGGCGTGCAGCCTGTCGACATCCGCCACCATAAGATGGGCAATCGCGAATGCGGCGGCTGGGTGGTTGGGTTGCAAGGTCAAATGCAGCTCACCCTGGTCGCGTTTCAGAATCATGAAGCCGACCGGGTTTCCGTTTTCGAAGGTTTTCGTAAACCCCAGGACCTTGGTTTAGAAGTCATGAGCCTTGCCCATGTCCTTTACGGGAAGCGTTACTGCAATTCGTCCGAAACGGACGCCATGATCAACAACTGCGCTCATCGCAGAACCTCAACGTGCAAGCACCGAGACACCTGCCAGGCGGTGCTGGTGAGTGTGAGGCGCCTTGCCAAACCTGAAGGAGCAGGACGGTGCCTGCGAGGCAGAGGTTATTTTGCGCAGCTACTGAAGTAAAGAGAGATACGAGGGTCGCTGCCGGACAATGATCAGCAGGCGGTCGTTCAGCTACGATTGCTCGGAGTTGGACCCGAGCCCAAAACCAGCAGGATTGATCAAGCGGACTGAAAGGGGGCGAAGCGCATGCGTTTATTCTCGCCCCCTGCCTCTAACACGGTTTCAGAGATGAAACACCGGCCCCGCCTCTGCACCTTGTGGAGGCGCTTCTACCTTCACCTTCAGCGCAATCAACAGTGCCGCCAGCAGCATCAAGATACCTGCCGCGACAAAGACCCCGTCGATACCACTGAAACTGAACATCGCGCCCCCCGCCGCCGCCCCGGCGGCAATCGCCGACTGCACCGAAGCCACCACCATGCCGCCGGCGCTTTCGGCCTGATCAGGCACTGCCCGTGCAACCCAGTTTGACCAGGCCACCGGCACGCCGCCAAACGCCAGGCCCCAGAGCATCAACAGCCACACCTGGCCCGTCACGGTCGCCGGCAACAGCGCCAGGGCGAGTGCTGCCACGCCGACCAGGGCCGGCATCAGCACCAGGGTTCCCCGTGGCAGACGCACCAGCAGCCAACCGGCCAGCAGCGTGCCGGCGAAGTTCGCAACGCCGAACCCGAGCAACATCAACGCCAGCCCTTCGGCGCCGACACCAGTGGTGCTTTCCAGGAATGGCCGGATGTAGGTGAACAACGCAAAGTGCCCGGTATGCACCAGCACACATCCCAACATGCCCACGGCAATGCCCGGACGCAGCAGCACCTCAAGCACGGTTTTCAAGCGTGCCGTCCGGCGGGGTGCAAGTGGCGGCAGGGTGAATAGCTGGAACACCAGGGTCACGCCGCCCACTGCGGCGGCTGCGAGAAACGCGCTGCGCCAGCCGTACAGCCCGCCCAAAAAACTGCCCAGCGGTACCGCCACGACAGTGCCCACCGCGATGCCGCTGAAGATGATCGACAAGGCACGCGGCAGCAATGCCGCCGGTACCAGCCGCATCGCCACCGCCGCCGCCATGCTCCAGAAGCCCCCCAGTGCGATGCCCAGCAGGACGCGCATCAGCAGCAACACCGTGAGGCTCGACGAGACCGCCACCAGCAGGTTGGAACAGATCATCAGTGCGCTGAAGCACAGCAACACCACGCGGCGGTCGATCCCGCGGGTCAGGCCCGGTACCAGCAACCCTGCGAACAGCGCGACCACCGCCGTGACCGTCACCGCCTGCCCTGCCAAGGCTTCCGATACGCCAAGCTCGACCGCCATCGGCGTCAGCAGGCTGGCCGGCAGGTACTCCGCCGTCAGCAATCCGAACACGCCCATCGCCAACGAAAACACCGCCATCCAGGCCGGCGTCGCGGGCGCTGCATCTGCACCGGTTACGGCGCCACACACACAACTGCTCATCAGGGTCATCCTTCAAAAGTGATCGCGACCGGCAGTCTAGGTGCGACGATCAGGATGATCTATGATGCAAAATCTCGAATCCTTTACCTAAACCCCGAAAATGATGCCCACCGATCCGTTCGACCAGTCTTCTGACCTCATCAACGAGCTGCTGCGCGGCATGCGCCTGCGGGGTGTCGACTACCGGCGCATCCAGGCCGGGCCGGCGTTTGGCCTGGGCTTTGCGGCCAAACCCGGGCATGCGTACTTCCACCTTGTCGCCGCTGGCAGCGTCACCCTGCGTACCGAGGACAGCACCCTGTACGAACTGACGCCAGGCAACGCCGTGTTCATCTCCCACGGGGGCGCCCATCAGTTGCTCTCCAGCCCGGAGGTGCCGGTGCAGGACATCGACAGCTTCAACGGGGCAGCCCTCGGCGATGCGGTGTGTGCCGTGGATGCCCGGGCCGATGTGGGCGTGACGCAAAGCGCCCTGCTCTTCAGCGGCTGCATGGAGTTTGAACTGGGGAGCTTGCACGGCCTTGGCCGCCTGATGCCGGACCTGATGCTGATCGACGCCAAGGGCCAACGTTATCCGGGGCTGATGCCGATCCTGGCGGCCATGGAGCGTGAAGTCAGCAGCGCCCGCATTGGCTTCGCCGGCATTCTGGCGCGCCTCGCAGAGGTGGTGGCGGCCATGGTTGTTCGGGGCTGGGTCGAGTGTGCCTGCGGGAATGCGTCCGGCCTGGTGGCCGCGCTACGCGACCCGCGCCTGGCCAAGGCCCTGCTGGCGTTGCACCAGCAGCCCGGGCGTGATTGGACGGTGGAGGAACTGGCAGCGCAATGTCACACCTCACGCTCAGTGTTCGCCCAGCACTTTCAAACCACCATCGGCACGCCACCGTTGCGCTACGCCACCGAACTGCGGATGCGCCTGGCCAGCCAGTGGCTGACGCTGGAGCGGCTGCCGATCGAAACCGTGGCACAGCGCCTTGGCTATAACTCACAGGCGGCGTTCAGCCGGGCGTTCAAGCGCGTTACCGGGCAGCCGCCGGGTGCCAGCCGGCGACAGTCGATCTAAGGGAGGCGCTGGTGTCAGGATCTGGAAGGCCAGAATGGCCACTGTAAAGGCCGAAATTCGCAAACTCACGGGCGAGACACCCGATGAATACCGTAAGGCCAAACTGGGGTAGCCATTTTGTCGGAGCGTCGCGGTTAGAGCCGAGTTTTATGACAAAAAATTCATACAGCTAAACTGTACAGTTTTTCTGCACGCATGCTAACGTCCGAGCATGAACAAACCTTCCATCACCTCCGAAACCCAATCCGCCGCCCTGGCTGCCGAGCTGCGCATCTCCCTGGGCAAGCTGATACGTCGGCTGCGGGAACAGACCCACCCGAACGATTTCACCTCGGCCCAGAAGTCGGTGCTGCTGCGCCTGGACCGAGACGGGCCCAGCACCGTCTCGGCCCTGGCCCGGGCGGAGAGCGTGCGGCCGCAGTCCATGCGCATCACCGTGGCCGGGCTGGAAACGATGAAAGCGATCAGGGGCAAACCCGACCCCAGCGATGGGCGCCAAACCCTGATCGAGCTGACTCCCGGCTTTCGTAAACACCTCATCGCCAGCCGCGCAGCCAAGGACGATTGGCTGCTGCGGGCGCTGCAGGAGCAACTGTCTGCCGAAGAACAAGCTGAACTCGCGGCAGCGGTAAAGCTGCTGGAGCGCCTCGCTGATTTCTGAACCGTTCTACCCGTTCGAGGACATGCCATGGCCGTCACCTTGCTGGATCCCAACACCGCGCTGATCATCGTGGACTTGCAGAAAGGCATCGCCGAATACCCGTTCATTCACCCCATCGGCGGCGTGGTGGAGCGCTCCCGTGCGCTGCTCAACGCGTTCCGTGAACGCGGGATGCCGGTGGTGCTGGTCAACGTCACAGGCTTCGCCCCCGGGCGCACCGAGCGGCCACGGCGCAGTGATGTGTTTCCACCAGGATGGGCCGACCTGCTGCCTGAACTCGACCAGCAACCCGGCGATATTGTGGTAACCAAACGCACCTGGGGCGCCTTCGCCAGCACCGATCTTGAGGCGCAGTTGAAGGCCCTCGGTGTCACCCAGGTAGTGATCACCGGGGTTGCCACCGGGACCGGCGTGGAATCCACCGCGCGCCAGGCCTACGAGGCCGGCTTCAACGTGACCCTGGCCGTCGACGCCATGACCGACGCGAACGCCGAGGCCCATCACTACAGCCTGAACCAGGTATTCCCGAAGCTTGGGGAAACCGGCACGGCACACGACATCATCGGTTTGCTTGAAACACGAGGTGCATGACGATGCAATGGCATGAGTGGGTGTCTTATTTCTTCGGCGGTGTGTTTCTAGCCAACGCGCTGCCCCATTGCGTCAGTGGTTTGATGGGGCAGTCCTTCCAGACGCCGTTTGCCAAGCCGCGCGGCCAGGGGCGGTCTTCCTCGACGCTGAATGTGCTCTGGGGGTTTCTCAACCTGGTGATCGGCTACGTGCTGGTCTGCCGGGTCGGGGACTTCGACCTCAAAAGCACCGCGGATGTGCTCGCCCTCGGTCTTGGGGCCTTGGCGCTGAGTGTTTTCCTGGCGCAGCATTTCGGGCGCTTCAATGGTGGTAATCCCTCAAGGCCGGTGTGAGTTCGATGGGCATTTTCCGCTCGCTGCGCAGCGTCAACTACCGCATCTGGGCCGCCGGCGCCCTGGTGTCGAATATCGGCACCTGGATGCAACGCACCGCCCAGGATTGGCTGGTGCTGACCCAACTCACCCCGCATAACGCCTCGGCCGTCGGCATCGTCATGGCGTTGCAGTTCGGGCCGCAATTGCTGTTGCTGCCCTGGACCGGCTTCGCCGCCGACCACTACGACAAGCGCAAGCTGCTGATCGTTACCCAGGGCGTGATGGGTGTGCTGGCGCTGATGCTGGGGGTGTTTACCCTGACCGGCATCGTGCAGCTGTGGCACGTGTATGTGTTCGCGTTTTTGTCCGGCTGTGCCTCGGCGTTCGATGCGCCGGTGCGGCAGATATTCGTGGCGGAGCTGGTGGGCGAAGCGGACCTGTCCAACGCTATCGCGCTCAACTCCACTTCGTTCAACATGGCCCGCATGATCGGCCCGGCGGTGGCCGGCGTGACCATCGCGTCGGTGGGCACCGGTTGGGCCTTCCTGCTCAATGGCGCGAGCTTTTTCGCGGTGCTGGCATCGCTGTTTCTGCTGCGGGTTTCCGGGCTGCACACCCGCCTGCGGGCGCTGCGCACCAAGGGCAGCCTCACCGAAGGCTTGCGCTATGTGTGGGCGCGGCCGGACCTGATGGCGATTCTGATCATGCTGTTTTTGATCGGCACCTTCGGCATGAATTTTCCGATCTTTATCTCGACCATGGCCGTCACCGTGTTCCACGCCGATGCCCGTGGGTATGGCTTGCTGACGTCGACCCTGGCCATCGGCACCATCGCCGGGGCGCTGATCGCCGCCGGTCGTGAGCGGCCGCACTTCAAGTCGCTGCTGTACGGCGCGCTGGTGTTCGGGGTGGGTTGCACCCTGGCGGCGATTGCCCCGAATTACTGGCTGTTCGCCGGGGCGCTGGTGATCATCGGCGTGGGCGCCCTGACCTTCAGCAACACCACCAACAGCCTGATGCAACTCACCACCGAACCTGCCATGCGCGGCCGGGTGATCGCCCTGCGAGTGGGCGTGGCCCTTGGCGGCACACCGATTGGAGCACCGATAGTGGGTTGGGTGGCCGACCACCTGGGCCCACGCTGGGCACTGGCGGTCGGCGCGGCCTCGGGCATCCTGGCGGCCGGAGTGGCGGTGTACACCATGACGCGCAAGCTGGATCGGCCCAAAACTATCTGATGGGCAACACAGCTCCCACAGTTAAACTTCGCAGGCTCGCACAGCTGATCGTTCCCACGCTCTGCGTGGGAATACATCCTGTGACGCTCCGCGTCACCCCTGCACAGGGCTTGAGCCTTGCATCGTCAGCTGGACGCAGAGCGTCCGAGGCGGCGTTCCCACGCAGAGCGTGGGAACGATCACCTCGATAGCTCCCTCAGTTGATCTCTCGCGTATCATCACCCTCCTCGCTCCTCAAGGAATCCCCATGTCTTCAACCAAACGCGACAGCGCACGCATCGAGCGTCGCCTGGTCGCGACCCTGACTGAAGCCTGTGAAATCGCCAAGGCGGAAATCACCGGCTTCGACTGGCTGACCCACGAAGTCGACTACCAGGCCTTTGCGCAAAGCCTGGTGGTCATCTGGGTCTTTGATACCCGGGCAAACAGGGAACTGGCCCTTTCAACCGGACTGGACCTGCGGATGCGCGAGCTGACAGCCACGGCGTTGGAAGACGCCGGCGTGGACCGCCCTTCTTCGGACCGCTACGTGCGCTTCGACTCCGAGGAGGAATGCCGCCTCCAGCATGGCGGGCGATTGGCGTCTGCGCCTGGCGAAACGGTATGCCGTGAAGGGGTGATGCCTTGGCTAAGGATATCGAGAATCCATGTGTCTCAACCTGCCAGCTCAGTGGTGAGCTGTGCGTCAGCTGTGGACGCACCAAGGACGACATTCGCAAATGGAAAAAGATGAAGCGGCCAGAGAAGATGGCCGCTGTGCAGCGCGCAACGTTGCGTTTGAAGACGTTGAAAAAGGGCAAGTAACGCCAAGCGCTTCAAGCCATCAACTACGCCCGACTGACCCCGTCACCGGCAAATTCCCCAGCAACTTGAGCCCGGTAGTCTTCACAAACGTGTCGTAATCCATCGGCTTCTGGATACGGGTTTCAGCGTTGGGCAGTACATACGCCCAGGCGCGCTTGGACGATACATCGTAGACCAGCTTGAACAGACGGGTCGGCACCCAGACCTTGTTGCCGCCAATGGTGCTGTAGCCCGGGTCAAACAGCGGGCCGGTGAACACGTACACATTGCCGTCGGCGCGCTTGGCAAACTTGCGCACGTCTGCCTCGACCTTGCTCCAGATTTTGCGGTTGTTGGTCGGGTCCTGGGGCACCATGTTCGACAGTGCGAAGGATTGGGCCATGGCGTTGGTGCTCGGCGCATCGGCGGCCGGGGATTGATGGCCACGGTCCACGGCCGGGTGTTGGCCACGGTAGTCGCTCAACTCGGCGCGCGCGCCCTTGGGAATGCGCGGGTCGGGGTAGAACTGGTTGGTGCGTTCTTCGCCTTTGGCGTCCTGCAACTGGCGGGCATTCAGGCGTTCGACCACTACCAGCGGGGTCTTGCTGGTTTGCGAGTACAGCACCGCAAAATTATCCGAGCACAGCGCCAGGGGTTTCAGGGTGACCGGCACCGTGGCCGTGTTGATCGGTTGCGCAGCCGGGAACAGGTCGGCGCAGCCGTCGAACGAGGCCTGTTTCTGTTTGTTTGAATACAGAGCCAGGGCGGCACCCTGGCTGATGGAACCCGAGCGGGAGGTGTGTTGCTGATGCTCGGCAGGCAGCTTGATGAGGTCCAGCAGACCACGAGCTTCTGCCCCGGTGGAGAGCAAAACAAGGGCCGACAGCCCAACTGCAATTTTGCGTAGGTGCATGGGTTAAATCTTCAAATGGGTGAGAGGAAAAACGTAAGGCGAGGCCCGATTTACAGGGTCGGATGGAGGCAGTGGCTGATCACTTTGCGGCGAGCATTCTGTCATTGTCCTTGATCAAAAATACCAATGCGGAGCCGGCCGGCTCCGTGCGGGGCTTATGGACCATCACTATTCACATTAGTGCTGAGCAGCTCGGTAATCCACCGCGCCTGCTGGGCAACCTCTCGCACCTTGTCCTCGGGCACCGCCTGCCGCGCCTGGGCAAAGTCGCTGAGGGTCTGCTGTTTGTGGCGCAGGATGCGCTGCCACTTGAGCAGGAATTCCGGACGGCGCGCCTGCATTTGCAGCGGGCCGAAGTACAGCTCTTCAGCGGTGTAGCTCACAGGCTCCGCGCGCTCGGCCACGATGATTTCGTAGAAGAAGCGATTTTCCCGCAGCAGCTCTTCGCACACGAGGCGGTAGCCGTTTTCCATCAGCCATTGGCGCAACGGTTGCTCGCCGCCGTTGGGTTGCAGCACCAGGCGCTCCTGGCCGTTGAGGCGTGCCTTGTCGCTGTCGAGGATGTCGCGGATGGTCTCGCCGCCCATGCCGCAGATGCTGATCGCGGTGATCGCGTCTGCCGGCTCGATCGCCGCCAGGCCACTGGCCAGGCGTACGGTGATGTGCTGCTCCAGCTCGTTCTCGCGCACCGTGCGCTCGGCTGCGCGAAAGGGAGTCAAGGCCACCTCGCCCGCCACCGCCGCCGAGATGGCGCCGCGACGCATCAACGCCACCGGCAGGTAGCCGTGATCAGAGCCGATATCCGCCAGGCGCGCCCCGGCGGGAATATGGGCCGCCACGCGCTCCAGGCGCATGGACAATGTGTGTTCGTTCAACTGCCGTTCCTTTTTGCCGCGAATGAGCTGGTCGGTTCAGGATAACTGATGGGGTATGCTTGCTCACCGCACAATTGCCAGGAAGAGGTGAGCAATGACGTCATTTCGCGTTCGCGAGCTGAGCAGTACGGACACTGAAGCATTGCTGGCCTTCGAAACCTGTAACCGTGAGTGGTTCGAGTCGCATATCGAGGCGCGCGACCCTTCGTTTTACTCAATGCAGGGTGTCGCCGAGCATATTGACGGCTACTTATCTGGCCTCGCCACCGGCGCCTGGCACCCGTTCGTGATCGAAGACGCCCGCGGCGAAATCGTCGGTCGCGCCAACCTGAAAAGCATCGATTCACCGAAGGGCTCTGCCGAAGTCGGTTACCGCGTGGGCGAGCGCTCGTGCGGGCAAGGGCTGGCAACCCTGGCGCTGAAGCATCTGATCCACGAGGCACAGGCGCGTTGGGCACTCAAGCAACTGGTGGCCTACGTGTACCCGGAGAATGTGGGCTCACAAAAAGTCCTGACCCGCTGCGGTTTCGTGCCTGAACAGCCCGCACCGGACGGCATGCCCCACAGCGAAAACCGCTTCGTCCTGTCGCTTCAGGCCTGAACACGCAGCGCCCCGGCGAACCTTTACCCGGTAAACACCGTCCGAGCTAGGGCATTGATGCTTACCGCTCGCCGCGAGGTTTCCGTTTGAAAGCTGCCATCATCAAAAAATACCGCCTGATCATCAAGACCATGGGCTATGTGGGCTGGGCGCTGTTCTGGCTGTTGCTCTGGGATATCGCCGTCACCGTGGACTTCATGCTGTTCCTCAACAGCAAGATCAACCTGCCGCTGATGCCACTGACGTTGCTCGGCTCGGCGCTGGTGGTGTTGATCAGTTTCCGCAACAGCAGCGCCTATAACCGCTGGTGGGAAGCACGCACGTTATGGGGCGCGATGGTCAACAATTCCCGCAGCTTTGCGCGGCAAGTACTGACGCTGCTGGATGACCCGGACAATGAGGTCAACCCGATAAAGTCGACCTTGCTGCGCCGTCACGTGGCGTATGTGAACTGCCTGGCGGCGCACTTGCGAGGCCAGCCTTGCCCGGAGGAAATCCGCGCATTCCTGCCCGCCGACGAATTCGCCCGCAGCACCAGTACCAATAACTTTTCCAACGACATCCTGAACGGCTCCGCAGCCCTGCTGGCCCAGGAATACAAGGCCGGGCGCCTGGACAGCATCCGCCTGGCGCGGCTGGAATCAACCCTGGTGGATTTGTCCAACAGCCAGGGCGGCATGGAGCGCATCGCCAATACGCCGCTGCCCTACCCTTACGTGTATTTCCCGCGCCTGTTCATCTCGGTGTTCTGCCTGATCGTGCCGGTGGGCCTGGTGGAATCCCTGGGCTGGTTCACCCCGCTGGCCTCCACGGTGGTGGGCTTTATGCTGCTGGCCATCGAACGCATCGGCACCGATTTGCAAAGCCCGTTTCGCGACAGCGAGCATCAGATCCAGATGGAGGCCCTCTGCGAAACCATCGAAAAAAATCTGCAATCGATGCAGCGTGATTCCCTGGGGGGAGAGCGGATCCGTTGAGACTTGCCGGGCCGCTAACAAAAAAATCCAGCCAACGGTGAATTATTCAGTGTCCGCATGTATCTGACCAAAGAGCACGTGCCATTAAAACAGTGGCAATGAAATGGACCAGGGCTGAGTAATTCCCATGAAATCACGCAAGAAAACCGTCAATCCCATTGGATTGGATGACATCACCATCGTCGACGACGCCAAGATGCGCAAGGCGATCACCGCCGCTGCGCTGGGCAACGCCATGGAATGGTTCGACTTCGGGGTGTATGGCTTTGTCGCCTATGTACTCGGCAAGGTGTTCTTCCCCGAGGCGTCCCCCAGCGTACAGATGATCGCCGCCCTGGCGACCTTCTCGGTGCCGTTCCTGATTCGCCCGCTGGGCGGCCTGTTCTTCGGCCGACTGGGGGACAAGTACGGCAGGCAAAAGGTCCTGGCAGCGACCATCGTGATCATGTCCCTGAGCACCTTCGCCATCGGGCTGATCCCCTCCTATGACTCGATCGGCATCTGGGCGCCGATCCTGTTGCTGCTGGCCAAGATGGCCCAGGGCTTCTCGGTGGGCGGTGAATACACCGGCGCGTCGATCTTCGTCGCCGAATACGCCCCCGACCGCAAGCGCGGCTTCCTCGGCAGCTGGCTGGACTTTGGCTCCATCGCCGGCTTTGTCCTCGGCGCCGGTGTCGTGGTGTTGATTTCGGCGGTGATCGGCGAAGAGGCATTCCAGTCCTGGGGCTGGCGCCTGCCGTTCTTCCTCGCGCTGCCCCTGGGCATGATCGGGCTTTACTTGCGTCACGCACTGGAAGAGACACCCGCCTTCCAACAGCATGTGGAACAACTCGAACAAGGCGATCGCGAAGGCCTGGCAGGCGGCCCGAAAGTGTCGTTCAAGGAAGTCGCCACCAAGCACTGGCGTAGCCTGATGACCTGCGTCGGCGTGGTGGTGGTGACCAACGTCACCTACTACATGCTGCTCACCTACATGCCGAGCTACCTGTCCCACAACCTGCACTACAGCGAAAACCATGGCGTGTTGATCATCATCGCGATCATGGTCGGCATGTTGTTCGTGCAACCGCTGATTGGCTTTGTCAGTGACAAGATCGGGCGTAAACCCTTCATTCTCGTCGGCAGCATTGCCCTGTTCTTCCTCGCCATTCCGGCGTTCATGCTGATCAACAGCGGCAAGCTCGGGCTGATTTTCTCCGGGCTGCTGATCATTGCGGTGGTGCTCAACTTCTTTATCGGCGTAATGGCGTCTACCCTGCCGGCGATGTTCCCTACCCACATCCGCTACAGCGCGTTGGCCAGCGCCTTCAACATCTCGATCCTGGTGGCCGGCCTCACGCCGACCGCCATGGCCTGGCTGGTGGAGACCACCAACAACCTGTACATGCCGGCCTACTACCTGATGGTGTTCGCCGTACTGGGGCTTTTCACCGCCCTGACCATGAAAGAAACCGCCAACAAACCCCTGCGCGGCGCGGCACCAGCAGCTTCGGATATCGAGGAAGCGAAGGAGCTGCTGCAGGAGCACGAAGACAATATCGAGCAGAAGATCGAAGACATCGACGCGCAAATCGCCGAGCTGGAAGCCAAGCGCGAAAACCTGGTGCAGCAGCACCCACGCATCAACTGACGCAACATATTTGGAAACGAATAGACGGTGAACTAACGCGCAAGCAGCAGGCTCCTTCCTTAAGCGCAGTCAGCGCGGCCCTGATGAGCCTCATCAGGGCCGCTCAACGATAAGGAGCCGCCCGTGACCGTCACCACCACCCTCACCTACCGCTGCACGCCTGGCCCGCTTCACGCGACCTTGCTGGCCGGTACCGTCCCGCTGTTTCTCGGCGCCCTGCTGAGTGACATTGCCTACTACCAGACCTACCAGATCCAATGGAGCAACTTCGCCGCCTGGCTGATCGCCGGTGGCCTGGTGTTCTGTGGGCTGGCGTGGCTGTTTGCGCTGGCCAACCTGCTGCGTGCCGAGCGCAAGGCCGGACGCCCCACGGTGTACTTCCTGCTGTTGCTGGTGACCTGGGCACTGGGCCTGGTCAACGCCTTTGAGCATGCGAAGGATGCCTGGGCCGTGATGCCTTCGGGCCTGGTGCTGTCTGCCATCGTGACCTTGCTGGCCTGCGTGACCACCTGGGTCGGCCTGAGCAGCCTGCGCTCGGGAGGTGCCCAATGAAGCCTTCCAGCACGCTGACCGTTTTAAGCATGGCGATGTTGTTGAGCGCCTGCGGTGGCGAAGCCGACAGCACTCAGGCTCGCGGCCCCGACCCCAAGCTGCCGGAACCCCAACGCGGCCTGTTGCCCAGCATGAAGATCGCCGAACCGGTGGCCTGGGGCGAACAGAAACCCACCGTGCCCGAGGGTTTCAGCATCACGGCCATCGCCACCGACCTGCGGATCCCGCGCCAGACCCTGGTGCTGCCCAACGGCGACATTCTCGTCGCCGAAGGCCGGGGCGGCAGCGCGGCGAAGCTCAAGCCCAAGGACGTGATCGCCAGCGTGATCAAGGCCGAGGGCAACACCAAGGTCAAGGGCGGCAATCGCCTGACCCTGCTGCGCGATGCCGACGGTGACGGCACCTACGAGTTGAAAACCGTGTTCGCCGACAACCTCAACGCGCCCTACGGTTTGGCGTTCGCCGACGGCAAGCTGTACGTGGCGAACCAGGATGCGCTGGTGCGCTTCGACTACCAAGACGGCCAGACCAAGGCCGGTGGCCCGCCTACCACCGTCACCGAGCTGCCCGCCGCGATCAATCATCACTGGACCAAATCCCTGGCGATCAGCCCCGACGGCCGCTCGCTGTATGTGGGCATTGGGTCCAACAGCAACATCACCGAACGCGGCATGGAGGTCGAGATCGACCGGGCGATGGTCTGGCAGATCGACGCCGCCACCGGTGCCCACAAGCCTTATGCAACCGGCTTGCGCAACCCGACGGCATTGACCATTCAACCGGGCTCAGGGCAGGTGTGGGCGGTGGTCAACGAGCGGGATGAACTGGGGCCGGACCTGGTGCCGGATTACCTGACCTCGGTGCGCGAAGGCGAGTTCTACGGCTGGCCCTACAGCTATTGGGGCCAGAACGTCGACACCCGCGCCCAACCGCAGAACCCGGCCAAGGTCGCCGCCGCGATCAAGCCGGATTACAGCCTGGGTTCCCACGTCGCCGCGCTGGGCGTCGATTTTTCCATTCCGGCCATGGGCGAGAAATATGCCGACGGCGTCTTCGTCGGCGAGCACGGCAGTTGGAACCGGGACAATCCGGTGGGCTACAAGGTGATCTTCGTGCCGTTCAGCAATGGCCGGCCTGCCGGTGAGCCGCTGGACTTCGCCACGGGTTTCCGTGGAGACGATGGCAAGACTCGCGGGCGGCCGGTGGGGGTCACGGTTGACCCGAAGGGTGCGCTGATCATTGCCGATGACCTGGCCAACACGGTGTGGCGGGTGACGCGCAATAAATAAGGCCTGAAGCGGCCAACGTGGTTGCCTTCCCGGGGAGCGCGGCGGTACCTTCGCCGCACTCACGAACAGGAAGGTAACCGCAATGCCAGACACCACCGACAACGGCTTCTATGATCGCGCGGACGCGCACATCGAGCTGTCCAACGAGCAGTTCAGGGCGTTCGCCGACCTGGGCAAAGTCAGCGCCTCGATGATGTTCGGCACCACACGCTTCAATGCCTGGGTCAGCGCACGCAGCTTCAAATCCGGCGAAGAGATGGCCCAGGCGCGTGAGGCGATGCTGAAGTATTTCTGTGATCAGTACCGGATGATGCTTGAGGATAATCTTGATGATCACATCAATAATTTCAGCAAGTACATGCTCGTTAAAGGCAGCTGAACAGACCGGTTGCCGCTCCCCGTTCAGTGGACGGCAACCGCTGGCTTGCCGTGGGCCCGGGGCCCCGGCTTGAAGCCATGGAGTCGCGCGCACCACACAATCGCGAAGCCCACCGCCAGCAACACCAACATTGCCCAGGGGAAAGAAGCCACGCCCCAGGTATCCAGCAACACCCCACCCACCACGCCGCTCCCGGCAATCGCGCTGTTCCAGGCCACCACATTCAGCGACAACGCAACATCCGCCCCATCCCCGGCAGCATCCGCCAATGCCGTTTGCAGCAACGTCGCAGCGCCGCCGAAACTCAAGCCCCACACCGCCACGCCGAGGTAAATAACGCCCGGCACTTGCGCCAGAAAACCAAACGCCAAACACGTCGCCGCAAAGCCCGCCAGGCTGACCAGCACCGTCTTGCGCAACGCCACCTCCACCCACCGGGCGGTAACCCAAATCCCGAGCAGCGCCGCGATACCAAACACCAATAACACCAGATCCACCCGGTCCACCAAGCCCGCCGGGGCCACGAAGGGTGCGATGTAGGTATAGAGAATGTTGTGGGCGAGCATCCATGAGATCACCACCGCCAGCACCGGCCGTACGCCCGGCGTGGTCAGCACCTTGCGCAACGGCATGCGCTGATGGGCCGCCTGGCCGGGATAATCCGGCACTTTCACCAGCACCCAGACAATCAGCACCAGGGTCAGTGCCGACATGATCCCGAACGTGGTGCGCCAGCCCACCAGCCCACCCAGCCAGGTGCCCAGCGGTACGCCGAGTGACAGGGCAATCGGCGTTCCTACCATGGCCAGCGCCAACGCCTTGCCCTGCTGATGTGGCTCTACCATGCGCCGCGCATAGCCGGCCAACAAACTCCAGGCCAGCCCCGCCGCCATCCCGGCAAGGAACCGCGCCAGCAGTGTCAGCCCGTAGTGGGACGACAGCGCCGTGATGGAATTGAACAGCAGAAAACCGACGATGGTCAGCAGCAGCACATTGCGTCTACGCCAACCGCGAGTCGCGATGGTCAGCGGGATCACCGCCAGCACCGAACCCAGCGCATACGCGGTGACCATCTGCCCGGCCATGGACGCTGAAATTCCCAGGCCGTCGCTGATCAGCGGCAACAGGCCCGCCGGCAGGGTTTCAGTGACGATGCAGATAAAACCGGTCATGGCCAGGGCGAGCAAAGCGCCGATGGGCAAGCGGTCGGGAACGGCATCTGCCGATAAGGTGGTTGAGGGGGTCACAGGGAAACTCCTTGAACAAGAGGACTTAAATACCGATCGATATAAATGTTGGGCGCACCAACCAGCGTTGTCAACGACTTATGTATCGACTAGTATTTATCTCATCACCCCGAGAGGATTCCCCCATGGCGCAGATGGGCCGCCCCCGCACTTTCGACCGCGACCAGGCCGTGGAACAGGCCATGCACCTGTTCTGGCAGCACGGTTATGACGCCACGTCCCTGAGCCAGTTGAAAGCCGGATTGGGCGGCGGCATCTCCGCGCCGAGTTTCTACGCCGCTTTCGGCTCCAAGGACGCGCTGTTCCAGGAATGCGTGCAGCGTTATCTGGCGACGTTCGCCCAAGTCACCGAATGCCTGTGGGATGACAGCCTGCCACCGCGCCAGGCCATCGAGACCGCTCTGCGCCAATCGGCGCGCATGCAGTGTGAAGAGGGGCATCCCAAAGGCTGCATGGTAGCCCTGGGCGTGATGAGCGCGCCCTCCCCCGAGAACGCACAAGTCACCCATGGGCTGACTCAGTCGCGGGAGCGTACAAGAGCAGGCATCGTGCATTGCGTCGAGCGTGGCATCTGCGCAGGCCAGTTACCCGCCGAGACCAACGCCCGTGCCATGGCTACGGTCTACGACAGTTTCCTGCAAGGCGTGTCGATCCTGGCCCGGGATGGCGTCGACGCTGACGCCATCGACACGGCCATCGGCCAACTGATGCTGACCTGGGATTTATCCGCCGCTACAGCGCCGCCCATTCGGCGCGATGCTCCAGCAGAAAATCCACAAACGCCCGCACCCGATGGGGTACGAAGCGGCCGTGGGGATACAGCAAGGTAAACGGCCGCGAACGGCCGCCGTACGGCTGCAACACCTCCACCAGGCTGCCGTTGGCCAATTCCTCCTCGACGATGAACTTGTAGGTCTGGAACAACCCGGCGCCATGCTTGGCCAGGGTCACGCCACCCAGCACATCGTCAGAGCAGCTGTAGCCTGCTTCCCCGGCAAACTCTCGCTCCTTGCCGTCCACCTGGAACAACCAGGAAATGCGCCGCCCATTGCTCGGCAATTCGTACTGGATGCACTCATGGGCCGGCAAATCCTCCAGGGTCTGGGGTGTGCCGGCACGCTTCAGGTACGCCGGCGTCGCGACTACCACCAGCTTGGCGTCTTCCAGCAACCGCGCAATCAGCGTCGAGTCCGGCTGGGCCCGCACGCGGATGGCCAGGTCATAACCTTCGGCGACGAAATCGATGTTGCGGTTGCTGATGTGGATATCCACGGTGACTTGCGGGTACAGCGCACGAAATTTCGGCAGCAGCGGCAGGATCCGGTGATGGCCGTAGGTGGTCGGGATACTGATGCGCAACAGCCCGGACGGCACCGATTGCGCGCCCATCATTTTCTGCTGGGCTTCCACCAGTTGCGTGAGGGCCTGGCGGCATTGCTCGAAAAATGTCCGGCCGCCATCGGTCAGGCGGATGCTGCGGGTGGTGCGCACAAACAGCCGGGAGCCCAGGCGCTCTTCCAGCCGCGAGATGCTGCGGCTCACCGCCGCCGGGGTCACGCCTGCCACCTGGGCGGCGGCGGTAAAGCTGCTGGCCTCGGCGGCCAGGCAGAACAGCTCGATGCTGCCCAGCTGCAAATCTTCGAAATGGCGTTTCATGATGGATTACACCGGGTAGGTCTTTAAGGACTCATGCACTGCTTCGAAAAACTAAAACAACAACCGCGAAAAATCACAACACTGCACCGCCAGCTGCGCCACGTTCTGGTTCAAGCCAAACTGCCGATCACCCCGATGCAACGCCACATACCCAACCTTGGGCAGCGCCGGTTCCGTCTCCAATGCGCGTAATTCTCCGCGCTCGATCAAATGCGACAAGCACGCCTTGGGCAAGTAACTCACCCCCACCCCCGACAACGCGAGCCCGACCTGCACCAGCAAGTTGTGGCTGGTCAGCTTACGCGGCATCTGCACAGCATGCGCCGCCAGCCAGCGCTCATAAATCAGCCCCGTCCCGGAGTGCGAACCCTGGGTCAGTACCGTATACCCGGCCAACACCTCCAGCCCCACTGGATCAGGCTCGCTGACCAACCCCGGTGCGCACATCCAGGCGTTTTCCACACTGCCCAACGGTGTACTCAGAAAGCGCGAATCACTGTAGGCATCGGGCACGATCACCAGGTCAAGTTCATCACTCTCCAGCTTGCGAAACAGCTCGCTGCTCAACTCCACCGACGGCTCGATCTGCACCTTGGGATAGGCCTCGCGCAACGCCTCCACCAGCGCCGGCAACCAGGTGAAGGCCGTCAGCTCCGTCACCCCCAAACGAAACCTGCGCACCAGCACTTCACGGGTGCTGACCCGCTCCAGCATGTAGTCACGACGCTCCAGCAGGTCCTTGGCGTAGTCGAGCAACTCGGCGCCTTTTTCGGTCAGCCGGGCATTGCGTTTGCTGCGGTCGAAAATCTCCACATCGAAGGTTTCTTCCAACTCCTGGATGCGCTTGGAAATCGCCGACTGCGACATGTTCAGCTTGTTCGCCGCGGCCTCGAAACTGCCCAACTCGGCAATCCAGTACAATGCGTCGATTTGCTTGAACGTGATCATCGGCTACCACACATGAAAAAAAGCGATCCTATCAGATAATAAAATATCGCTAAAACTGTATGTTCATCGCTCCTAAGATCTAGCCACTGGCCCATAAGATCAATCGGAGATACGCCATGTCCTTGCCCGGTTCCCGCATCCTGCCCAACCCTCCCCTGGCTTCTGCGCAAGTGCTTGAAGCGTTTGCCCACGTGGTCACCCCGCACATCAGCGACAACCTCGGCCGGCACATCGGTGCCCGTGGGCTGAACCGCTACAACCGCACCGGCAAGCTGGTGGGCACCGCGCTCACGGTGAAAACCCGCCCCGGCGACAACCTGCTGATCTACAAGGCCTTGAGCATGCTGGAGCCGGGCCACGTGCTGGTGGTGGACGCCCAGGGAGACACCCACAACGCGGTGATCGGCGAACTGGTCAAGCTCTACGCCCAGCAACGCGGCTGCGTGGGGTTTGTGATTGACGGGGCGATTCGCGATGTCGCGAGCTTCGAGGACACCCCTTGCTACGCCCGCAGCGTAGTGCATTGCGGCCCCTACAAGACCGGCCCGGGCGAGGTGAATGTGCCGGTGTCCATCGGCGGCATGCTGATCAACCCGGGGGATGTGCTGGTGGGTGACGAAGACGGCCTGGTCGCCTTCTCCCAGGCCGACGCCCCCGAAGTACTGCGCAAGGCGGCGCAACACGCGGCCCATGAAGAGGAAGTCAAAGCCGAAATCTCCAGCGGTGCGCTGCGCCAGAGCTGGATCGACAAGGTGCTGCAACAGGCCGGCCTGGCGGGCTGAAGGGGATCATGATGAGTACTGCCTTTCTGTCCGATCGGGTGCTGGGCATCGCGCCCTCCCCGAGCATCGCCGCCAATGCACTGGTCAGCGAACTGCGCGCCCAGGGCCGGGACATCGTCAACTTCACCGTCGGCGAGCCGGACTTCGATACGCCCGCGCATATCCTCGAAGCAGCCAGCGTCGCGATGCACAGTGGCGACACGCACTACACCGCCACCAATGGCACCCTCGCCCTGCGCCAGGCGATCTGCCTCAAACTCAAGCGTGATAACCAGCTGGACTATGGGCTGGACGAAGTGATTGCCGGCTGCGGTGGCAAGCACATCATCTATCACGCCCTGGCGGCGACCCTGAATCGCGGTGACGAAGTCATCGTGCACACGCCGTATTGGGTGTCGTACCCGGACATCGCACGGCTGAACGACGCGACGCCGGTGATCATTCCCGGCGATGAGTCACTGGGGTTCAAGCTGTCACCGCAAGCCCTGGAACAGGCGATCACCCCGCGCAGCAAATGGGTGATCCTCAACAGCCCGAACAACCCCAGCGGCGCGGTGTATAACGAAGCCGAGCTGTTGGCCCTGGCCGAGGTGCTGCGGCGTCATCCCCATGTGCTGATCATGGCCGACGAGATCTATGAACACTTCGTCTACGACGATGCCCGCCACGTTTCCCTGACCCGACTCGCACCGGACCTGAAGCCGCGCACGCTGATCGTCAACGGCGCGTCCAAGGGCTACGCCATGACCGGCTGGCGCCTGGGTTTCGGTGCAGGCCCGGCCTGGCTGATCGCGGCCATTGCCAAGTTGCTTTCGCAAACCACCACCTGCCCCAGTTCCCTCAGCCAGGCTGGCGCAGTTGCCGCCTTCGCCGGCGACCAGGCGCCCATCGCCGGGATGCGCGAGGTGTACCAACAACGCCGCGAACACATGCTGAGCCTGCTCGAAGAGGTTCCCGGCGTGAGCTTCACCCCGCCGGATGGCGCGTTCTACGTGTTCGCCAACGTCGCCGGGCTGATGGGCAAGACCACCGAGCACGGCGAGCGGATCGACAGCGACACACAACTGGCCGAGCACCTGCTGCGGGAATACGGCCTGGCCACCGTGAGTGGTGCGGCGTACGGCATGTCGCCGTATATCCGGCTGTCGTTCGCCAGCTCCCTTGAAGTGATTGAAGAAGGTTGCCGTCGCCTGAATGAAGCGTGCCATCGATTGCGCTGACGGATTCTCGCCCCACCCGGCGGCCAGGGATGGCCGCTCATTGACTGCCTAGAACAACACTCATAATCATTGATAAAAATGAGGCATTCCCATGCACAAGCCCCGCATCGCGCTGGTCTGGCAAATCCTGATCGGCCTGCTCGCCGGCATCGCCGTCGGTGCCCTGCTGCACCGTTTTCCCGAATCCCGGCCGTGGCTGGTGGACAACCTGCTGCAACCGGCGGGCGATATCTTTATCAAGCTGATGAAGATGATCGTCGTGCCCATCGTGTTTGCCTGCATGGTGGTGGGCATCGCCGGGCACGGTGACGGTAAATCGTTAGGACGCATCGGGGCCAAGTCCCTGGGCTATTTCTTCTGCATCACCACCCTGGCGATCATCGTCGGGCTGGTGATGGGCAACCTGCTCCAGCCGGGCGCCGGCACCGAACTGGCCAGCCTGAAAGCCAGTGCCGTGACCTTGCCCACCAGCAGCGCCAGCGGCGGCCACAGCCTGGGGCAGATCATTGTCGGGATCATTCCAGACAACGTGATCAACGCCATGGCCCAGGGCAGCCTGCTGTCGGTACTGTTCTTCGCGGTGATGTTTGGCCTCGGGGTTTCGCGCTTGCCCGCCGAGCGCAAGGCCCCGGTGATTGCCCTGCTGCGCGGGGTGTCGGAGGCAATGTTCAAGGTCACGTCGATGATCATGGCCTACTCGCCCATCGGCGTGTTCGGGATGATCGCGGTGACCGTGGCCAACTTCGGCTTCAGTTCGCTGCTGCCGTTGGCCAAGTTGATCATGGTCAGCTACGTGTCGATTGCGTTCTTCGTGCTGGTGGTGCTCAACCTGGTGGCGCGGCTGTGCGGGATCAACCTGTTTGCGTTGATGCGGCATATCAAGGACGAGCTGATCCTGGCGTTCTCCACCGCCAGCTCGGCGGCGGTGATGCCGCAACTGATGAAGAAGCTCGAAACCTACGGCGTACCGCCTTCGCTGGTGAGCTTTGTGGTGCCGGTGGGGTACTCGTTCAACCTGGACGGAGCGTCGCTGTTTTTGGGGATCGGCACGCTGTTCGTGGCGCAGTTGTATGGCATCGACCTGAGCCTGGGCGACCAGGCACTGCTGGTGGTGACCATGGTGCTGACGTCCAAGGGCGCGGCCGGGGTGCCGGGGTTCATGTTCGTGATCTTGTCGGCGACCCTGGCGAGTGCGGGCTTGCCGTTGGAGGGCATCGCCTTTATCGCCGGGGTGTATCGCCTGATGGAAATGCCGACCACCGCGTTGAACGTGCTGGGCAATGCCCTGGCACCGCTGGTGATTGCCAAGTGGGAGCGCCGTGAAGGCACCGCAGAAACCTGTGGCGAGGGAGCTTGCTCCCGCTGGGCCGCGAAGCGGCCCCAATAAGCATCCCGCATTCTTTCAGGTAGAGCGTGGCGCAGGTGTTGGGGCTGCTGCGCAGCCCAGCGGGAGCAAGCTCCCTCGCCACAAGGGGCGGGTGTGGTGGGTCAGTCGAGGTCCGACGCCTCATGCCGCTCGCGCAGTTGCTCTGAAGGATCGCCCGACACGCGGTTGACCCGGCGCCCTCGCTGCACCGCCGGCCGCGCTTCGATGGCGTTGGCCCAGCGCACGACGTGCTTGTAATCCTGCACCGAGAGAAACTCCCCCGCCTCATACAAGCGGCCTTTCACCAGGCCGCCATACCACGGCCAGATCGCCATGTCGGCGATGGTGTAGTCGTCGCCGGCGATGTATTCGTGCTCGGCCAGTTGCTTGTCCAGCACGTCCAGCTGGCGCTTGGTTTCCATGGCGAAACGGTCGATGGCGTATTCGATCTTGGTCGGCGCGTAGGCATAGAAATGCCCAAAACCACCGCCCAAATACGGCGCGCTGCCCATCTGCCAGAACAACCACGACAGGCACTCGGCACGGGCTGCCGGCTCGGTGGGCAGGAACGCGCCGAACTTCTCGGCCAGGTACTGCAGGATCGCTCCTGACTCGAACACCCGAATCGGCTTGGGCCCGCTGCGGTCCAGCAGCGCGGGAATCTTCGAGTTCGGGTTCACGCCGACGAAGCCACTGCCGAACTGGTCGCCGTCACCGATCTTGATCAACCACGCATCGTATTCCGCACCCTGGTGACCCAGGGCCAGCAGCTCTTCCAGCAGGATCGTGACCTTCTGGCCATTGGGCGTTGCCAACGAATACAGCTGCAACGGATGACGACCGACCGGCAATTCCTTGTCGTGGGTCGCGCCGGCGATGGGCCGGTTGATGCTGGCGAAGGTGCCGCCGTTTTGGGTTTTCCAGGTCCAGACTTTTGGCGGTACGTAATCAGTCATGCCACTACTCCTTGGATTCAATGTTCACAACAACTAACGGTAGGAGCGAGCTTGCTCGCGAAAAACTCGAGAGCGCCGTGTGCTTTCAGGATGCCCGCGTTATCGTTGACGACCTTCGCGAGCAAGCTCGCTCCTACAGGTTCTTTTGCGCCAGTTGGGCGATATTCCAGCCGCCACCCAAGGCCTTGATCAGCCCTACGTTGGCGCTTAACTGTTGAGTCTGTAGATCGAGCACAGTTCGCCGTGCCTGCAACGACGCTACCTGCGCCGTCACCACATCCAGGTACGCCGCGCCGCCCTGGCGATAGCGCGCCAGGGACAAGTCCTCGGCGTACTGCGCGGCAGCGGCGGCATCGCGCTGATCCACCAGCGCGGCGTCGAGCCCGGAGAGGATCGACAGGTTGTTCTCCACCTGCTCGAACGCGGTCAACACTACACCACGATACTTGGCCGCGGCTTCATCGGTTGCCGCCTTGGCACTGTCGACGCCGGCCTGGCGCGCGCCGCCGTCAAAGATTGTCCCCACCAGCGACGGGCCAATGGCCCAGAAGATGTTGGGCGCGCTCAACAAGTGCGCGAACTCATCGCTCTGGAAACCGCCTTGGGCACTCAGGGTGAGGGCCGGGAACCACGCGGCTTTCGCGACGCCTATGCGTGCATTGGCCGAGGCAATCCGGCGCTCGGCAGCGGCAATGTCCGGCCGGCGCTGCAACAGCGTAGACGGTACACCTGTCGGCACGCCGGGCAAGGCGATATCCGCGACGCTGGGGGCAATCGCGTAGGTCGATGCGGACTCACCCAGCATCGCCGCTATCGAGTGTTCGAGCACTGCACGCTGCACCAAATTCTGGCTCAGTTGCGACTTGACCGTCGACAGTTGGGTACGCGCCCGCGCCACGTCCAGGCCGGAAACGATACCGCCACCGTGCAAGCCTTCGGTCAGGCTCAGGGCCTTGGCGTAGGCGTCGCTGGTTTCCTGTAGCAGTTGGTCTTGCCGGTCGATGCCACGCAGGCGGATATAGCTGTCGGCCAACTCTGCCTGCAAACTCAGGCGCACCGAAGCCAGGTCAGCCTTGGCGGCCTGGGCGTCGCTGGTGCCGGCGGCAACGGTATCGCGCACGCGGCCCCAGAGGTCGACTTCATAGTCCAGCTCTACCCCCACGGTCCCGGAATCGTAGACATTCGGCGGGCTGGCCGAGCGCAGTGGCCGGGTGTCCGACTGGCGAATGCGCTGGGCATTGCCCGACCCGATGAGCTTCGGAAACAGCCCGGATTGGGCCTGGGCCAAAAACGCCTGGGCCTGGGAATAGTGAGCCAATGCCGCGCTCAAGTCCGGGTTGTTTTGCAGCAACTGCTGCTCCATGGCGTCCAGTTGCGGGTCCTTGTAGATGTGCCACCAACCGTCGCGACTCGCTTGGTCGTTCGGTGTGCCGACGGTCCACGGGCCCTGGGTATGGAACTGCGTGGCCACGGGTACCTCCGGCACGTCCAGCGGCGGCGCCAGGTGGCAGGCGCCCAGGCCCAGGGTCGCGATCAATACCAGGCAAGTACGCTTAGCCATGGGGTTTGGCCTCTACGGGGTTGGCGGCCAGTTGCACCGAATCGTCGTCGGCCAGGCCGTCGGGCGGGGTGTCGATCACTCGGTCAGTGGCGACGAGACCACTGCCGATTTCCACGCTGTCACCAAAGTCCCGGGCGATGGTCACGGTCTTGAAGTGCACATGATTATTCGCGTCGAGAGTGGCCACGCGCATGCCCTTGTCATCGAACACCAGGGCGCTGGCAGGCAGGCGCAGCACGTCGGTCTGCACTGGCAAGGTGAACTGCACGCTGGTGTAGCCGCCCGGCAACAGGCGGCTGCCGGGGTTGTCCACCAGCAGTTGCACCAGGGTGCTGCCGGACGCGGCATTGACCGCATCGGCGGTGGCGATCACCTTGGCGGTGAAGGCTTCGCCACGATATTCCGGCACGCTCAGACGGGCCACGGTGCCAACCTTGATCTGCGGCGCCGACGACTGCGGCACCTGCACGTAAACCCGCAGGCGGCTGACATCGGAGACTGCGAACAGCTCTTTGCCGGTGGCGCCACCGGCACTGATCAAGGCCCCCACATCGGTGGAACGCGCGGTGACCACGCCGGCGAACGGCGCGGTCAACCGCTGGAAGCCCTTGGTGGCAATCAACTGGTCGACGTTGGCCTTGGCCGCGACCACTTTGGCCTGCTTGGCGGTGAGGTCGCCGGTGCGCTCATCCACGTCCTGGCGCGACACCGAATCCGAGGCCAGCATCGCCTGCCAGCGCTTGGCGGTGGTCTGTGCCAGCGACTCGTCGGCCTGGGCCGAAGCCAGTACAGCCTTGGCTTGCAGCAGTTGTTGATCAAGCTCCGGCGTGTCGATTTCAGCCAGCAGTTGCCCGGCCTTTACGTGGTCGCCGATGTCGACGTTCCAGGTCTTGAGGTAGCCGTTGACCCGGGCAAAGATCGACGCCCGCGAATACGCCTCTAGGCGCCCCGGCAAATTCAGGATCGGCCCTTGGGGCTGCACGCTCGGGGTGATCAGGATCACGCTGGGCAAGGCCTGGGCGTCGGTCCAGGTTTTCAGGTCGCGGGATTCGCTGGCGCGCACGCCGATACCGAACACCACCACGGCGACCAGCACCACCAGCCCCAGCACGAGCCAGAGCAGGCCACGGGATTTACGGCGGGGTGAACCTGGATTGGAAACGGAAGTGGACATGTCAAACCCCTTGAGTGGCGGTGGTCGCAAGCGTGGCGTGCTGACGCCGCCCGTGCACAAGACTGAAAATCAGCGGAACCAGGAACAGCGTGGCAATGGTGGCGAAGGCCAACCCGCCGATGACCGCACGGCCCAGCGGGGCGTTCTGTTCGCCGCCCTCCCCCAGGCTCAGGGCCATCGGCGCCATGCCGATGATCATCGAAATCGCGGTCATCAATACCGGGCGCAGACGCGTAAAGCCGGCTTCAAGCGCCGCCTGCACCGCATCCCCGTGCACCGCCAGGCGTTCGCGGCAGAAGCTCACCACGAGGATGGCGTTGGCGGTGGCCACGCCCATGCACATGATCGCCCCGGTCAGCGCCGGCACCGACAGCGGCGTATGGGTGATAAACAGCATCCACACAATGCCCGCGAGCGCCGCCGGCAAGGCGGTGATGATCACGAACGGGTCAACCCAGGACTGGAAGTTGACCACGATCAACAGGTAGATCAGCACCACGGCGCCGAGCAGGCCAAACAGCAAGCCACTGAAGGCTGCATTCATGGTTTGCACCTGGCCCTGCAACAGCACCTTGGAACCTGTGGGCACCTCGCTGGCGTGGGCGGCGAGGATTTTCTGGATGTCGGCGGCGACGGCGCCGAGGTCACGGCCCTGGATCGCGGTCAACACCTCCACCACCGGCTGGATATCCGATTGGGTCACCACTGAGTTGCTGTGGCTGCGGTCGATGGAAGCCAGGCCGCCGAGGGTCTGGTCCGCGGCCGCACCGGCACTGCCGCTCAACGGCAGGTTATGCAACGCGGCCAGGGTGTCGAGGCCGTATTGCGGGGTTTGCATCACAATCGGGTAGGACACGCCGTTGGCCGGGTTGAGCCAGAACGTCGGCGCCACCTGGCTGGAACCGGCGAGGTTAACCACCAGGCTGTTGGTCACGTCACGCTCGTTCAGGCCCACCAGTTGGGCTTGAGTGCGGTCCACGTTGATATTGAAGGTTGGCAGTTGCCGCGACTGCTGGATACGCGCATCCACCACCCCCGGCACCCGCCGGATTTCCCGCAGCAACGTGCTGGCATAGGTGAAGTTGGCTGGCAGGTTATTGCCGCTGACTTGCACATCCACCGGCGCGGAAGAACCGAAGTTGAGGATCTGCCCGACGATGTCCGACGCCGGGAACGAGAACACCGCACTCGGGAATTCGCGAGGCAGTCGTTCCCGCAGTTCGCGCATGTATTCGGCGGTGGGACGATGGCCCTCTTTCAGGCTGATCTGGATATCGCTGTCCTGGGAGCCCACGGTGCCGGTGTTGTTATAGGCCACGTTGATCCCGCTGATGGCCAGACCGATGTTATCGACAATAGCCGCCAGCTCCTGGGGCTCAATCACTTTATGAAGGGTGTTTTCGATCTGCGACACCAGCCGCGCATTGCTTTCGACCCGTGTACCAATCGGTGCACGCACATGCAGCAGGATCTGCCCGGAGTCGACCTCGGGGAAGAAGTTGCGACCCAGAAATGGCACCAGCGCAAACGACACGGCGACAAATGCCAGCAGCGCGATCACCACGATACGGCGGTGATGCAAGGCACTCTCCAGTGCCCCGTGGTAAACCCCGCGAAACGCCTCGAACTGGCGCTCGAACCCACGCTGGAATTTCACCAGCGGGTTGCTTGATGGCGCGACCACCGGCGTGCCGTCGGCATGATGTTCGTGAGGCTTGAGCAGGTAATTGGCGAGGGTCGGCACCAGGGTTCGCGAGAGGATGAACGAGGCGATCATCGCGAAGATCACCGCTTCCGCCATCGGCACAAACAGGAAGCGCGCCACCCCTTCCAGGAAAAACATCGGCACGAACACGATGCAGATACACAGCAGGGACACGAAGGCGGGCGTGACGATCTGCGCCGCACCGTCGAGGATCGCCGTCTCCACCGGCTTGCCCTGCTCCAGGTGCCAGTTGATGTTCTCGATGGTCACCGTGGCATCGTCCACCAGGATCCCCACGGCCAATGCCAGGCCGCCGAGGGTCATGATGTTGAGGGTTTCGCCGAGCGCCGACAGCGTGGCAATCGACGACAGGATGGCCAGCGGAATCGAGGTGGCGATGATCACCGTGGAGCGCCAACTGCCGAGGAACAACAGGATCATCAGGCTGGTCAGCGCCGCTGCAATCACCCCTTCACGGGCCACGCCGCTGATGGCTGAGCGCACGAACAGCGACTGGTCGCCGATCAGGTCGATATTCAGGTTGGGCGGCAACGCGCCTTTGTTGTCGGCCAGTTTGTCCTTGATGCCGGCGATCACTCCGAGGGTCGACGCCGAACCGGTCTTGAGCACCGGCAGCAATACAGAACGGTTACCGTTGACGTGCACGATGTTGGTCTGCGGCGGGTTGCCGTCACGCACGGTGGCCACGTCACGAATCAACACGGTGGTGCCGTCGGCGGTCTTGATCGGCAGGTTTTCCAGGTCGTGGAAATCCGTCGGCGAGTTGTTTAGTTGCAGGTTGAATTCATAGCTGCCGATCTTTTGCGTGCCCACCGGGGTGATCAGGTTCTGGGTGGCCAGGGCGGTGGCAACGTCTTGCGCCGACAGCCCGCGCGCCTGCATCCGCGCCGAGTCGAGGTCGATCTGCACCTGGCGGGTCTTGCCGCCAAACGGATACGGCAGCGCCGCGCCGGGCACCGTGGTCAGCATCAGCCGCACGGTGTTGAGGCCCAGGTCGCCCAGCCTCTGTTCGCTGAGGCCTTTGCCGGACAATGCCAGTTGCACGATCGGCACCGTCGAGGCGCTGTAGTTGAGAATCAGCGGCGGCGTGGTGCCCGGTGGCAATTGACGCAGGATGGCCTGGGACACCGACGTCACTTGTGCGTTGGCCGTACTGATATTGACCCCCGGCTGGAAGTACACCTTGACGATGCCGAAGCCGTTCAACGACTCCGCCTCGATATGGCGGATGTCGTTGACCGTGGTGGTCAGCACCCGCTCGAACGGCGAGGTGATCCGGCCGGCCATCTGATCCGGTGGTAAGCCGGTGTACTGCCAGATCACGGCAATCACAGGAATGCGAATTTCGGGGAAGATGTCGGTCGGAGTACGCCAGGCCGCGAGCGGGCCCACAATCAGAATGAAAATAGCCAATACCAGGAAGGTATAGGGGCGCCGCAATGCGATGCGCACGAGGTTGAGCATAGGTGTGATCCAGACAGGAAGTTGATGACTGAAGGAGGTACCAAACAGCGCTTCCCTCCTGCCCCGCCCGTCTGTAATCCGGGCCAACTGCACTGACATCCGGTCAATATAGAGGCATATGCCACGATATAGCGTTTAGAGGCATACGCAACTAATTTGTTGCAACATGTGTCAATATTCATCTTGCCGGATTAACGTTCGGTTAACCCTTTAGCTGTAGCGAGTGATCAGCCTGTGAAATGCGCACCGCCCGTCCTCAATAGTCCCAGCACCTGTTCCAATGGAGCCGTGCGTCGTGCGTCCCGGCGGATGGCGCAAATCTATGATGAGGCGTTTTTGCCGTGTGGGCTGAAGGCCACTCAGTATTCGTTGATGAACCACATTGCCAATGGGGACGCGCCCAAAATGCGTGATTTGGCGCAGTCGTTGGTGATGGATTTGTCGGCCCTGGGGCATACGCTCAAGCCGCTGGTGCGGGATGGGTTGGTGGTGTTGCGGGTGGATGAGTTGGACCGCCGTAGCCGGAGGGTGTTGTTGACTGATGCGGGGCAGCGTAAGTACGAAGAGGCGCGGGTGGTGTCCAGGCAGATGGCGGTGCGGTTTGATGAGGTGTTTGGGGCTGAGGCGGCTTGCGAGTTGCGTAAGGCCATGGACTTTATTGCGTCTGATGAGTTTGCTCGGGCGCTGTTGGGTTAGGGGGTATATCCGTTATTTGGGTAACGGCTGCCTAT
>NZ_JAIWYM010000028.1:0-69994 GCF_020515595.1 Pseudomonas sp. MWU16-30323 | reverse complement strand
GGTGGCCGTTACCGAAGAAACGGATATGTACACAATCAATCACCCCACCATCTCCCGAACCCGATACCACAACATCCCCAACGCCAACAGCGGCGAACGCAACGCCTTACCTCCCGGGAAAGTCATATGCGGCACCTGGCTGAAAATATCCAACCCTTTACTCTGCCCCGCATGAATGCCTTCCGCCAATAACCGCGCACACCAATGCGTCACGTTAAGGCCATGCCCCGAATACCCCTGGGCATAAAACACATTCGGGTGCTGCTTCAACCGCCCCACCTGCGGAAACCGGTTAGCCGTAATCCCAATCTTCCCCCCCCACTGAAACTCAATCGCCGTATCCACCAACTGCGGAAAAACCTTAAGCATCTTCGGCCGCATATACCCCGCGATATCCACCGGATCACGCCCCGAATAATGACAAGCCCCCCCAAACAACAAGCGCCGATCCGCCGAAAGCCGGTAATAATCCAACCCAACTTTCTGATCACACAACGCCAGGTTCTGCGGAATCAACTGATCAGCCACCCCAACCGACAGCGGCTCGGTTGCAATGATGTAGCTCCCCGCTGGCAGCACCTTACCGCTCAACTTCGGCTCCAATTCATCCAGATGCGCATTGCACGCCAGCACCAGACTGCCGGCGCGCACGGTGCCGGACGCGCAACGCACCTGCACCGTGTCGCCATGGATCAACTCCAGCACCGGGCTGTTTTCAAAGATCCGCGCCCCAAGTGATTCGGCCAAAGCCGCCTCCCCCAACACCAGGTTCAGCGGATGCAAATGCCCGGAGCCCATATCCACCAAGCCACCGGCATACAGTCCAGAGCCCACCACCTGCGCCATATCCTGCGGCGCCACCAGCCGGGTTTCAGGCGCATACCCCAAGGCAGCCAGGCTCTCCAGCTCCCCCTGAAACGCCGCAAACTGCGCGGGCGTATTCGCCAACTCACAAAACCCCCAGCGCAAATCACAGTCAATCCCGTGCTCGCGAATCCGCTCCCCCACCAGCGCCACCGAATCGATCCCGGCCCGCTGCAGGTAACCCACGCCCTCCTCGCCCACGTACTTGGCAAAGCCCGACACGTCATGCCCAATCCCGCGTATCAACTGCCCGCCATTGCGCCCACTGGCGCCCCAGCCAATCCGCCGGGCCTCCAGCAGGATTACCGACAGCCCGCGCTGGGCCAATTCGATGGCGGTATTGACCCCGGTGAATCCACCGCCGATCACACACACATCGGCCGTCAGGTCAGCCCCCAGCGCTGGGCGCTGAAGCATGGTGTTGGCCGAAGCCAGGTAATAGGAACGGGCATGTTCGGACGAGGAACGGTTCATTTGTTGGTCTTCACTTTGCTCCAGGACCGCGTCATCAAGCGCATGACGGCAGGCGTCGGGGTGGTGGAAATATAAAGCTTGTCGAGCACTGCCTGGGACGGGTAGATCTCAGGGTTGTTCACCAGCTCCGGCGCCATGAAGGCCTTGGCCGCCGGGTTCGGGTTGGCGTAGCCGACGCTGGCGCTGACCTTGGCGATCACTTCTGGGTCCAGCAAGTAGTTGATAAAAGCGTGGGCCGCTTTCGGGTTGGCCGCGTCTGCCGGAATGGCCAGCAGGTCGAACCACAGGTTGCTGCCTTCCTTGGGAATCGAGTAGGCGATGTTCACGCCGTTCTTGGCTTCCTTGGCGCGGTTGGCGGCCTGGAACACGTCGCCGGAGTAACCGAACGCCACGCAGATATCACCGTTGGCCAGGTCCGAGATGTACTTGGAGGAATGGAAATAGGTGATGTACGGCCGCAGGGTCAGCAGCTTGGCTTCGGCTTGTTTGTAGTCTTCGGGATTCTCGCTGCGCGGGTCCTTGCCCATGTAGTTGAGGATCGCCGGGAACAGTTCATCCGCCGAGTCGAGGAACGCTACGCCGCACTCGTGCAGCTTCTTGATGTTCTCCGGTTCGAACAGCACGGCCCAGGAATCGATATGGTCGATGCCCAGCACCTGCTTGACCTTGTCCACGTTGTAGCCGATGCCGTTGGTGCCCCACAGGTACGGCACCGAGTGCTCGTTGCCCGGGTCGTTTTTCTCCAGCAGCTTGAGCAGCTTGGGGTCGAGGTTCTTGAAGTTGGGCAACTGCGAGCGGTCCAGCTTGAGGAACGCGCCGGCTTTGACCTGGCGCGCCAGGAAGTGGTTGGACGGCACCACCACGTCATAGCCGGTACGGCCGGCGAGCAACTTGCCTTCCAGGGTTTCGTTGGAGTCGAACACGTCGTAGATCACCTTGATCCCGGTCTTGGCCTGGAAGTCGGCCAAGGTGGTCTCACCGATGTAGTCCGTCCAGTTGTACACACTGACCGTCTGCGCGGCGTGGCCCGCGCTGCTGAACAACGCCGCCAAGGCCAGCGGAAGAAGCTTTTTCACCAGACGCATATCGACACCCCTTTGGTTTTTTTAGTGTGGTTTCTCAGACGCTCAGCAGCAGGAACTCACGCTCCCAGGAGCTGATGACCCGCTTGAAATTCTCGTGCTCGGCGCGCTTGACCGCGACGTAGCCGCGCACAAACTTGTCTCCCAGGTACTGTTTGACGGTGTCGCACTCTTCCATGCGCGCCAGGGCGTCTTCGATGGTGATCGGCAGCCTCAGGTTGCGGCGCTCGTAGGCGCGGCCTTCCACCGGGGCGCTGGGCTCGACCTTTTCGATCATGCCGAGGTAGCCGCATAGCAGGCTGGCAGCGATGGCCAGATACGGGTTGGCGTCGGCGCCCGGCAGGCGGTTTTCCACGCGCATGGCGTCGGGGCTGGAGCTCGGTACGCGCAGGCCGACGGTGCGGTTTTCTTCGCCCCACTCGACGTTGACCGGTGCCGAGGTGTCCGGCAGGAAGCGGCGGAACGAGTTCACGTTGGGGGCAAACATCGGCAGCAGCTTGGGGATGTACTTCTGCAGGCCGCCGATGTGGTTGAGGAACAGTTGGCTCTTGTTGCCGTGCTCATCGACAAACACCTGCTTGCCGGTGGCGATCTCCACCACGCTCTGGTGCAGGTGCATGGCGCTGCCGGGCTCGTCGGCCACGGGTTTGGCCATGAAGGTGGCGGCAACGTTGTGCTTGAGCGCGGCCTCCCGCAGGGTGCGTTTGAACACGGTGATCTGGTCGGCCAGGTCGAGGGCATCGCCGTGGCGGAAGTTGATTTCCATCTGCGCCGGGCCGTCTTCGTGGATCAGCGTGTCGAGGTCCAGACCCTGGGCTTCGCACCAGTCGTAGACGTCTTCGAACAATGGGTCGAATTCGTTGGCAGCGTCGATGGAGAACGACTGGCGGCCACTTTCGGCGCGGCCGGAACGGCCCAGCGGGGTCTTCAGCGGCAGGTCCGGGTCTTCGCAACGCTGGGTCAGGTAGAACTCCATTTCCGGCGCGACAATCGGCTGCCAGCCTTGATCGGTATACAGCTGCAGGACCTTTTTCAGCACGTTGCGCGGCGACAATTCGATGGGGTTACCCAGCTTGTCGAAAGTGTCGTGGATCACAATGGCAGTGGGCTCGATAGCCCACGGCACCACGTAGGTGGCGTTGGACACCGGGCGGCAGATCATGTCGATGTCAGCCGGGTCCAGCAGGTCGTAGTAGATGTCGTCGTCGACAAAGTCCCCGGTTACCGTTTGCAGCAACACACTTTCCGGCAGGCGCATGCCTCGCTCATGCAGGAACTTGTTGGTGGGCGAAATCTTGCCGCGTGCGATGCCAGTCAAATCACTGATCACGCATTCGACTTCGGTAATCTTGTGTTCTTTCAGCCAGGCGGACAGCTGATCGAAGGGGGCGTTCATAAGGACCTCGTCATGGGTTGGATGATGCGCCGCGGGCTTCCCTCGCCGCGCATTGAGGTCTATCTTGGGCCAGCCGTCCGACGGCATCTATCCACTTTGCACCCACCACAACGCACCAATAGAGTGCGCCCAGGTTACCCATGACACAGGCAACAGCTTTGCGCGTACAGGCCTTCACCACCGGTGATGTGGCCGCTCAATGCAGTGCGACACCCGGTTGGGTGCAGCAGTACCAGCAGATGTCCCCGGGGCATTTTGCCGGGCAGATTCGCTACCTCGACCTGCAAGGTGTCGAGGTGTATGAAGAGCGGATGAACACCCGGGTGGAGCAGAACTTCAACGCGCCACCGGGCTCCCTGGCGTTCTGTTTCGATGGCAGCGACAACGCGCTGTATGTGCTCAATGGCGAAAGCCGCAACACCTGGATCACCCCGGAAAACTACCGCGAAGTCGCGGTGGTGTTCGGGCCGCAGTTCGTCCAGCGCCACGGTTTGGAGGTGGCGAAGCTGGAGGGGTTGTTCATGGCCCCGCTCAATTCCCTGCAAAACGCCTTGTTCAGCCGCTGGCTCAGCGGCACGCTGACGCGGCTGTCGGCGACGTTTGACCCGCCGAGCCGCGATGCCCTCACCCAACAACTGCTGGACGATTGCCTGTTCATCCTCGACAACGCCTGCGTGTGCCTCGACAAGGGTTCATTGCAACGGCGCACCGAGGAGCGAATCATCATGGCGCGCATTGGCGAATGGGCGGCGGACGTGCCGGATGAAACCGTCAACCTGCTGGAGCTGGCGCGCATTGCCGGGGTGCCGTTGCGCCAGTTGCAGCAGGGGTTCAAGACGTACACCGGGATGAGCCCGGCGCAGTGGTTGAGGCTGCGCCGGTTGAACAGTGCACGGCGGGAGTTATTGAACCCGCCGTCAGCGGACACCACCGTGGCGGAAGTGGCGATGAATTGGTCGTTCTGGCATTTGGGGCGGTTTTCCAACAGTTATCGGGCGCTGTTTCAGGAGTTGCCCAGCGAGACCCTGAAGCGCCACCAAAAACACCGCTGACCCTGAAGATCGTTCCCACGCTCTGCGTGGGAATGCATCCTGTGACGCTCCGCGTCACCCTCGGGACGCGGAGCGTCCAGGGCGGCATTCCCACGCGGAGCGTGGGAACGATCAACTTGTAAAACGCCGCCGTTATGCCTAGCTTATGCGCCCTCCGCTCTGCGCTCTCAGGCCTTCCCCCATGGTTTTGCGTCTTCGCCCCGCTGTTCCTTCACGTTTCGCCCTCGGCCTGTTGCTCAGCGCCGGCATTGGTAGCAGCCAGGCGGCTGACATTGAGCTGTCGGAGGTGAAGGTCCAGGGCCAGGATGAGTCCGGCTATAACAGCGCCACCGCGTCGGTGGGTGGTTTCAATGAGGCGCCGCTGCTCGACACCCCGGCCTCGATCGCGGTGTTCAACGAGTCGCTGATCAAGGATCAACAGGCGCGTTTGCTCAGCGAAGTGCTGCGCAATGACGCCTCGGTCGGCGACAGCTATGCGCCCATCGGCTACTACGAAAACTTCGTGGTGCGCGGCTTCTCGTTGAATGCCGCCAGCAGTTACAAGATCAATGGTCGCACCATCACCGGCGAGCAGAACGTTGCCCTGGAGAACAAGCAGCGCGTGGAGTTGCTCAAGGGCTTGTCGGGCCTGCAAAGCGGGATCTCCGAGCCCAGCGGCGTGATCAATTACGTGACCAAGCGCCCGGAGGATGTGCGCTCGGTGACGGTGTCCACCGATGATCGCGGCAGCGGCTACCTGGCCACCGACGTGGGCGGCTGGTTTGGCAGCGAGCAGCAGTTCGGCCTGCGCGCCAACGTGGCCCATGAAGACCTCAACACTTATGTCGAACATGCCAATGGCCACCGGGATTTCCTGTCCCTGGCATTCGACTGGAACATCAGCCCCGACGCGGTATTGCAGCTGGATGCCGAGTATCAGAACAAGCAGCAGCGCTCGGTGCCGGGCTATCAGTTGCTGGGCGGGACCGAGGTGCCGCACGACGCGTCGCCGAAAAAACTGCTGGGGCATCAGAGCGGTGCGAATCAGGTAGGGATCGATTCGCTGAACCTCAATGGCAAGTTTGAATATCGCTTCAGTGACCAGTGGAAAGGCAGCGTCAGCGCGGCGCGCAGCAAGGTGGTGATTGATGATTACAGTTCGTTTGCGTGGGGTGGCGACACTGCCGGCAACGGTAATTACTTCAGCCCGGCAGGCGACTATGGCATCTACGACTTCCGCAGCCCGGATGACACCCGCCGCGATGATGAGATTCAGGCAGCGATGACGGGGTTGTTTGATACCGGCGGGCTCGCGCATGAGCTGACGTTTGGCACGAGCGCGTTTCGCCGAGTCGTGGACAATCGTGTACCGATCAATCAATGGATCGGCACGGGCAACATCAACCAGGAGCCGGAAAACTTCCCGCGCTACGACGGCGAACTCAACCCCAGCCACCGTCGCCTGGACAGCCGCCAGTACGGCCTGTTCCTGACTGACACCCTCCGTTTCAATGAACAGTGGCAGACCGTGCTGGGTGGCCGTGAGGTACGTCTCGACGAGCGCGCCTACGATATCAACGGTGATGAATCACGCCATACCCAGCAATACGTGTTCCTGCCCCAGGCAGCACTGATCTACAAGCCGATTGAAAACCTGTCGCTCTACACCAGCTACAGCAAGGGTTTGTCCCTGGGCGGCACCGCGCCGTGGTACGCCCTCAACAACCTCGACACCCTCGCCCCAACCGTCTCCCGCCAGATCGAAGCCGGTGTGAAATACGACTGGCGCCGCATCAGCTTCGCCGCCGCGATCTTCCAGACTCGCCAGGCCTATCAATACGCCAAACCCGACGACGCAGGTACGTTCACCTACGTGCAACAAGGCCAACAGAAAAACACCGGCCTGGAGCTCTCCGCCAACGGCTGGGCCACCGAGCGCTTGCAGATCGCCGCCAGCGTCGCGGCCATCCGTGCACGGGTAACGGGCAGCGGCACGCCGGAATATGAAGGCCATCAGGCGATCAACGTGCCGAAACTGCGCGCTAGCCTGTATGCCGACTACGCCCTGCCCTGGGTCGATGGCCTGGCGTTGCTCGGCGGCGTGCAATACAGCGCCAACAAGTACGCCAATCGCACCGGTGATGTGGAAGTGGGCGACTACGCCATCGTCAACGTGGGCAGCCGCTACACCACCAAGCTCGATGGCTATGAGACGGTGTTTCGGCTGAGCGTCGACAACCTGTTCGACAAGCGTTACTGGCGGGATGCCGGCGAGTACATGGGCGATGACTACTTGTTCCAGGGTGCGCCGTTGACCGCACGCTTGAGTGCAACGGTCAATTTCTAGAAGAACAAAGGTAGGAGCCGTCGAGCTTTAGCGAGGCCGCGATGGCGATGGATCAGCCTCATTGATCGTTCCCGCGCTCTGCGTGGGAATGCATCCCGTGACGCTCCGCGTCACCCGTACGCAAGACTTGAGCCTTGCATCGCCCGCTGGACGCAGAGCGTCCGGGCGGCATTCCCACGCAGAGCGCGGGAACGATCAGTCATCCCGGCGTCTTGTCGGGTTATTTGGGCATCTTGCGAAAGCCCACCGCCAGACGGTTCCAGCTGTTGATGGTGGCGATCGCCACGCTCAGGTCGACTTGCTCTTGCGGGCTGAAGTGGGCGGCCAGTTCGGTGAAGTCTGCATCCGGTGCATGGGTCTGGCTGAGCAGGGTCAGGCTTTCGGCCCAGGCAAGTGCGGCGCGTTCACGGGGGGTGAAGAACGGGGTTTCACGCCAGGCCGACACGGTGTACAGGCGGCGCTCGGTCTCGCCACCCTTGCGGGCGTCGGCGGTGTGCATGTCGAGGCAGAAGGCGCAACCGTTGATTTGCGATACGCGCAGGCGAATCAGCTCCAGCAGCGGCAGTTCGATGGACAGTTTGCCGACGGCGGCCTCCAGGGCGAGCATGGCTTTCATGGCGTCCGGGGAGGCGGTGTAGAAGTCGGTACGAGCTTGCATGGTGGTACTCCAGAACAGTGGGGATTGGTGTCTAGAGTAGTGACGAGGTGGCCTTGGACAAATAGCCAATCCGGGGAAAGATCAGGTAGCCAATGGGACCAATCCTGACAGTCACCCCGGCCCTGCGCCTTCACCTCGAAATGCACTGGGGCTCAGGCCAGTCCAGCGCTTGAACGCCCGCCGAAAACTGCGCACATCGCTGTAGCCGACTTCCTCGGTGATCCGTTCGATGGACAACCCCGGGTTGCTCAACAACCCCATGGTCCGTGCCCTGCGCACCTGTTCCAGCAGGCCTTCAAAGGTCAACCCGTGCTCGGTCAGGCGTCGGCGCAAGGTACGCCCGCTCATGTTCAAGTCACTGGCGACCTTTTCCAGCTGGCTGCCCTGCAAATCCCGGGAAATCGCGCGCTCCACCGCCTGGATCAAATCCATTTTCTGATGCAGCTGCGCACTTTCCAGCTCCAGCAATTCCAGGGCCTGGCGCAGGGCCAGGGCGTGGTGATTGGGCAGGCGCACGTCCAGCCACTGGCTGGCCAGGACCATGCGGTTATGCAGGCAGCCGAAGCGCACATCGGCGCCAAACAGCTGGTGATAGTCGGCGACGTAGGTGGGCGCAGCGTGGATAAATTCGACCCGCAGCGGCACGAAACCCTCGCCCACCAGCGCCCGGCCATACACCATCAGGCTCGCGAAGAACTCCTCCGCGGCAAACACCTGGACCTCGGCATAGGGCAGCAGGCATTCAATATCGACGAACACTTCCTGGGGGCCTTCATGGGTGCGCGAAGTGGCGATACCGCCGGAGGTGTGCTGGTGGCGTTCACCGATGGCAAAGGCATCGCGCAACGTCTTGCACAGTGAAATCACATGGCCGAGCAGGCCCAGGGTGCCGAGTACATTCTGATGGCCCACCCACAGGCCCAGCCCCTGGTCAGGCAACACCTTGAGTGCACGCTGGATCATCGCTACCGCCTGGCGATAGGAAATCCGTTGGGCCGGGTCGTCCAGGTCGGCCAGGGTAAATCCCAGGCCACGGCACAGGTGCTCGGCACTCGCGCCCTTTTGCGCCACCACTTGTCCGAGGGTTTGCAGCAAAAATGGCGAGACCAGGGCCAGGTCGTAGTGCGGATCAACGGCTTTCCTTTGCATGGGTGTTCGATTCCCGACTGAGTGCTTCAGTTCTTGTTTTGGAAACATCCTGACAATCATAGGCGCTTGCAAGAACTGCTGCACTCTGGATGAAAGCTGTCCGCCAAAGTCCCCCTATGTGGCCGCCAATACCCTGCCCCGCTGGCCGTTCAGGGCTTATTTGTATAGGTAGCGTCGCCCTAACAATAATAATGAGCCCAGCCATGAACCCGACCCGTGCGTTTTACCCCGTGCAACTCGCCCTGTTGACCCTCATCAGCCTGCCGGCCCTGGCCACCGAAGGCGGCGTCGACAACATCGGCCCCGGTACCGACGGCTTCTATATCCTGCCGCTGGACGTGAACAACCTGCCGGACCACATGTTCGCCTTCAACATTTACTACAACCATTACGAAGCCAGGAAGCTCGATATCAGCTCCCTGGGCGGCAAGGTGCCGGACGTGAAGATCAAGTCCGACGCGATCATCCCGCGCCTGGATTACCTCAGCCCGCTGCGGGTATTCGGCGGGCGCCTGGGGGGTTACATCGCCCAGCCGTACCTGAAACAACAGGTGTCGCTGTTCGGCATGTCCGACACCCGGGAAAGCATGGGCGACACTACAGTGGCGCCGATCATCCTCTGGGACCTGGGCAAGAACCTGACCGTGGGCACCGCCCTGGAAATCACCCTGCCCACCGGCGAATACGACGCCACGCGCCTGGCCAATACCAGCAACAATTTCTACACCTACAAGCCGCTGGTGTCGGCGACCTGGCTGCCCAACGAGCGCACCGAGCTGTCGATCAAGACCACCTACAGCTTCAACAAGGAAAACCCCGACACCCATTACCGCTCGGGGCAGATTTTTCACTTCGATTACTCGGCCAGCTACAAGGTGACGGATAACCTCAGCCTTGGGCTCAACGGCTACTACCTCAAGCAGACCACCGACGATAAGCAGTACGGGCGTACCGTGGTGAACATCTACGGCGAGGATGTGGATGACGGGGTCAAGGGCCAGGTGTTTGCGATTGGCCCGGCGGTGTATTTCACCTTCCTCAAGTACGCGAGTGCCGAGGTGCGCTGGGCCAAGGAGTTTGATGTGCAGAACCGGCCGGAAGGCGACATGTTGTGGGCGAAGTTGACGATTCCTTTCGCGCTGTAAATGCAGTCCCAAATGTGGGAGCGGGCTTGCTCGCGAATGCAATAGATCAGTCAACATCTTCGGTGACTGATGCACCGCATTCGCGAGCAAGCCCGCTCCCACATTTTGATCGGGTTTCTTCAGGTGTAGACCGGCCAAGCGTCGACAATTTTCCCGCCCCGCACTGCCAGCAAATCCCCGAACTGCAACAACACAAACTCGCTCTGGGTCGGGCGCAGGAACACCTGGTCTTCCACGTTCAGCCCCACCTTGGGCGAGCCATTGACCATCTCCTGATTGGAGCTGCGCCCATACAGGTCATTACTCTGCAAGCCCTGGGGCGCTTCAAACTCGGCCATCCAGTTCCCTCCATAAATAAAGAACGTGGCGCGCTGATTCGCATCCCACCACGAGAACAACCGCGACTTGCCATCCAGCGCCGGGATATCCACCGGCCCGGTGCTTTTCAACACGGGCGTGGCGATAAAGGCCGCCGGCACATGCTCGCTCAGCGACGGCAAGTCATAGTGCGTCGGCTTGAGCAACGCGGTGCCCACCGACACCTCGCTGCTGAGCTTTTCCTGCTCGTGAATGCGATAGCTCGGGCTGCCTGCCGTATTCAACGTCAGGCCGTCCCGCCACAGCGGCGCAAAGTGCTGACGGGTGTAATCCACATAGCCGTTGTAGCGCTGCATGACCTTGTCGAACAGGTCCTGGGGCGAACCGAGAATCCCCGGCACGCCCATGCCCACGAACGGGTCGTAGCCCATGAACCCGCTGAATTCCAGCTGCTGCGGATGCGCGCTGATCAGCGCCAGCATTTGCCCCAGCACCGCGTTGTCGCTGATGCCGCCGCGATGCAGGCCCACATCCAGCTCGATATTGACTCGCAGTTTTGTGCCCAACCCCTGGGCCAGCGCCAGGTATTGTTGCAGCCGCTCGGGGGTGTCCAGCAGCCATTGCAACTGGCGGGACGGATCGAACGGGCCCTTGTGGGTTTGGTAAAACAGCTCGGCTGAGCGCACCGGCAACGGCTTGCCCAGCAGGATGTCAGCGTCGGGAAAGACCTGGGCGTCGTGGTTCAGAAATGGCTGGTGAAACGACATCAGGCGCTGGGTGCCGGCACGCTTGGCGATGTAGGCCAGCAGCCCCGGCGACGGCAGGGATTTCTCCACCAGCCGCAGGTGTTTGCCGCCGCGCTGCACGGACTGCATTACTACATCAATGTTGTGGTCCAGGCGATCGAGGTCGATCAGCATCACTGGGCGCATTGGCCCGTGGGCCTTGAGTTCCTGGTTGAGGCTGCGGAAATACTCGGTGTACGGGCTGCCCCGGTCGCCGGGCCTGAGCAAAATCGCACCACCCACCAGCAACACGCCGGTGCCGAGCATGAAATGTCTGCGGTTCATCAGGCCACTCCCAAAATTGATGACAGGTGCGCATTGAGAAATTTGCCGCTGGGGTCCAGCTCGCGGCGCACCCGGGTGAATGCCTCCCAGCGCGGATACAGTGGCTGCAAAGTGCGCGCGTTAAGGGTGTGCAATTTGCCCCAGTGCGGACGGCCGGCGTATCTCCAGAAGATCGGTTCCACGGCGGCGAAGAAGTTGTGGTGGTCCATGGTGTAGTGCTGGTGCACGGAAATCGAACAGCTGTCCCGGCCCTCGAACATGCTCAGCGGAATGTCATCGGCCTTGACGTAGCGGTACTCGATGGGAAACCAGGTGCGCAGGTCCTTGTCGTTGATCAGCTTGAGGATTTCCCGCAGGCAGGCCGGGCCGTGTTCGGCGGGCACCGAGTATTCCATCTCGTTGAAGCGCACGTTGCGCACGTTGGCGTACACCTGGAACGACTCGGCGACGCGGTCATCGAAGCGCGCAAAAAACCGCAGGCTGTTGAGCAAGGTGCGGCGGGCGTCGGGGAAATCGCTGCCGTATTTGTCGAGTTTTTCGATGATCGACACAAACTCGTTGCCGCCCGCCTCCGCCGGGTCGATGGGCGGGGTTTCGGGGTCGGTGGTTTCATTCAGGGCGATGGACAAGGCGTAGTCGGAATGGGTCACCACGAGCATTTCCCAGTGCTGGTTTTCCCGGGTGTTTTTCCCCACGTCTTCCAGCAGTTCTTCGGTCTTGGCGATCCACTGGCGCTCCCGCAGGCGGTACGGCGCGCGGTTTTGCAGGCGGACCTGGGTGGCCACGCCGAGGGCGCCGAGGGACACCCGGGCGGCGCTGAACACCTCGGGGTGGCGGTTGGCGTCGCAGTCCAGCACCTCACCCTGGGCCGTCACCAGTTGCAGGCCGGTGACGCAACCGGAATACGAGGTGAAACCCACGCCGGTGCCGTGGGTCGAGGTGGAGATGGCCCCGGCCAGGGTCTGGTAGTCGATATCCGCCATGTTCGGCAGCGCCTGGCCAACGTCCTTCAACGCCTGGCCCATGCGCGACATCGGCGTGCCGGCGGCGAAGGTGGCCTGCAAGGTGTGCGGGTCGTGATCCAGCAAACCATTGAAATAACTCAGGGACAGCAGCGTGCCGTCGGTGGGTACCAGGGCGCTGAACGAATGGCCCGAGCCCACCGGCCGCACCTTGCCCGGCGCCTGGCCGATGACCTGCACCAGTTCATCGAGGTTCTTCGGCGCCAGTCGGGCCAGGGGCAAACAGGTTTGCGCCCCCGACCAGTTGCGCCAGGGAATCAGCCGCGGTGCCCGGGCCAACTGGGCCAGCACCGGGTTGCTGGTCAATGCCATGAACGCGCCAGCAACCGCGCCGCGCTGCAATAATTCTCGCCGTGAAAGCGCCATCGCCTACCCCGTTATTCTTATTGGATGTGTTGGCCCGACATAAAACTGATCAGCCCCAGGAATTGCGCTTCGGAGCACTGCACGCACAGGCCCATCGGCGGCATGCCGTTGTAGCCGTTGATGGTGTGGTCCAGCAGGGTGTCCGGGCCCTGGGCGATGCGCGGGCTCCAGGCCGGGCCGTCACCGGTCAGCGGCGCACCGGAGGCCGGGTTGGCGTGGCACAGCTTGCAACTGGTGTCGTAGACCTGGGCCAGGGCTGCGTCGCCGGGCATGGCATTGGCCGCCGTGGCGCGTTCGGGGGGATGTTTCGGTTTGTCGTCACAGGCTGTCAGCAGGCAGGTCACGGCCAGCAGCAGACTGATGCGACGGGGGTTGATTGCCCGCATAGCCACCCTCTCTCTTATTGTGTGAAAGCGTGATCCACACTAAGGCAGCCAGGGCGC
The DNA here is from genome assembly GCF_020515595.1 of Pseudomonas sp. MWU16-30323. Classification (NCBI taxonomy): domain Bacteria; kingdom Pseudomonadati; phylum Pseudomonadota; class Gammaproteobacteria; order Pseudomonadales; family Pseudomonadaceae; genus Pseudomonas; species Pseudomonas sp. MWU16-30323. Next base: position 56,629 of record NZ_JAIWYM010000028.1, on the reverse strand, counting down.
GGCGTTGAGGGTATTGGGGGACAGAAAGGGGGGCTTGGGCGGACAGGGTTCAGCGGCTGATCGTTCCCACGCTCTGCGTGGGAACGCCGCCTTGGACGCTCTGCGTCCGCGTTGTGACGCAGAGCGTCACGGGATGCATTCCCACGCAGAGCGTGGGAACAATCATCGAGGTGGGCTTAGAACGCGATACCAACCTTGAACCCATACTCGTCACGCTTGAGCTTGGTGTTGTCGGCCACGTACGAGTCGCCATCGAGCTTGTACTCGGTGCGGGTGTAGTACAGGCCCGCCATCACCGGCAGGTCACCTTTCTGGTTCATCAGCAGGCTGACTTCGGCGTACGGGTTGGTGCGGTCCTTGAGGTCCACGGTGTCGCTGCCGATGCCGTCGACCTTGAGCTTGGCGCGGCCGTCGATGGTGCGGCGGGCACCCAGTTCAACGCGCATGGTCATGTCGTCGAACTGGTGGTTGTAGCCCAGGGCAGCCTTGGCAAACGGCGATTTGTTGGTGAGTTTCACGTCGTAGTCGCCCGAGTCCGGCTCGTAGCGGGTCCAGCTGTAGCCGCCACCCACCAGCACGTCGACGAAGTTGCGCGCATCCAGCGCGGCACGCCAGCCGAGGTCGAGGTCGGCCTGGCCTTCCTTGAGCTTGTTGTCGCTCTTCTCGCCGTACTTGGCTTCGATACCGGCCTGGTAGATAAAGCCGGATTCAGCCGTCAGCTTGTTGCCGAAGTTATAAAACAGGCCGGCTTCGGGCATGTGGTCCTTGTCGCTCTGGCTACCGCCTTCGAGTTTGAAGTCGTTGTAGCTGCCGAGGATACCGAAGGTGGAAATCGGGTCGGTCGGCACTGCGGCGAACACCACACCCGGTGCTGCGATCAGGGCCAGGACCGAGGAATGCTTGAGGATTTTTCCGAATAGTTTGGACATCGTTTTACGTCTCCATTGTAGGTGGCAAATTATTCAGGAAACGCTTCGAACCCTCGTTTTGGCGAAAGGTTCGAATTAATTTGCACCTTTTTTGAGGTAAAACGGTTCAGCGATGGCTCTATCTCAAGCTTCTTGGACGGGGACCAGCAAACGATCGAGAATTGGCCGCAACTGTGGATGCTCCGGCAAGCGAATGCCGAAGCTGGCTTGCAACAGCGTCAGCAGCTCGTCCACATCCTCGATGACACGCTTCTCGCTGGCCCGGTCCAGGTGGTGAATCGCGTACTGGCCATTGTTCAGGGTGCGGCGAAATCCCGGCCCAATGAGTGCGACTTTCAACTGGCTGAGGAACGACGAGTCCGGGTGGGTGGAGACGTACCAGTTGCCGATTTCGTAGTCGATGCGTGACTGCAACTGCAGGTCGAATACATAGAGGCCACGCCACTCCCCCGCTACCTGTGCCCACAAGGTGTAGCTGCCCTCGTTCAGGCTCAGGCGATAGGGTTCATGGGCCGTGGCCTGGGTGGCGTCGGTGTCCAGTTGCAACGGGCTGGTGGGCACCATGCCACCAAAGCCCACATCGCTGATGTAACGCACGCCATCCAGGGTCACCAGGCTCAGGCGATGGGTGCGCCCCGTCAGCGCATCGGGCGGCCCGCCCATCACCACGCGACCTGTGATGCCCCGCGCGTCGAAACCCAACTCCTGCAACAAGGCCAGGAACATCTGGTTCAGCTCGTAGCAATAACCACCCCGCCCGTCGAACAGGACTTTGTGCTCAACGCTCGGCAAATCGATGGGTACAGGCACGCGCAGCAAGGTCGACAGGTTTTCAAACGCGAAAGTACTGACGTGGCGCAACTGCAAATCCTGCAGGGTTTGCAGGGTGGGCGGTGGCGGCGTGTCGTAGCCCAAACGTTGCAGGTAGAGGCGGCTGTGGGTCAGCTCAGGCATGACGCAATCCTTGAGTCGGTGGCGAAGGCACCACTAATACCCTGACGGCCGTTGTTTGCCAATTGTGATTTGAATCAAATGCAAGCCCTCGGATGCATAAACTTTCTGAACCTTTCTGAACCGATTTATATCCATTCAAAACAAGACAGGGAGGCATCATGAGTACCGCAATGATCTACACCATCCACTACTTGCTACACGGCGAACCGAAAACCTTTGTGGTGCGTGCCGAGGTCATGAACAACGCCGAAGCATGGCATTGGGCGGCCGTTGACGCCGACATTGCCCACGTGGGGCGGATAGGCCGACCGGGCCATGAGCGGGTGAAAAAGACCACTCGGCCCTGGGCGGAGAAGTTCGGCATCACTGAGGTGACCTGGGTAGCCCCGAAACGGCTTGGCTGAGGAAAAAAAGCCCCGCTCGACGGCGGGGCTTGTTTCACTTCTTCAGATCACCGAGGGGATCATAGGCCGGCTTCTTGCCGGTTTTTTCTGGCTTGTCCAACGGGGCAATGGCAGGGCCTACCGGGTCGACCTGCGGGTCGGCGACGTCCGGAGAATCGGGGTCGAAGCCCAATTCGTCCTTGCCGCTGGAATGCTCGGATGAATGCGGGCCGCTTGTACCATTAGTCATAACTACCTCCTTTGCGCGCCGGGTTTACAGCGGGCGGGCCTTGTCGTGCAGGTTTTCCAGGTCTTCTTCGACCCGCTCTTCGTCGTCTTGCCGTTCGGCGGGATCGTTGGGGCGCAGGGCGTCGTTGTCACGCTCCTCTTCGCCAGGCGTGCGGTCGGGGTTGGGTGTGCCGGGCGGCTGTTGCTGGTACCGGGTCATGGTTCACCTCGCTTGGGGGGTCGGTTGCCTACGAGGTTTAGAGAAATTGCTGTGTGTCATCGTTCAACCTGATTGCCGTCACTCCGACGGGCGAAGCATGAGAAGATGCCGGCCGATGCGATACCCCTACTCTGCCCATGGAGACTGCACCCGGATGTTTGAGCTCAAACCCTGCGACCCGATTACCTTTCGCCAGCAGACCCGTCGCAGCACGCTGATTGTCGCGGGGCTGTTTGTGGTGTTGGCGATGGTGCTTTCCAGCCTGGCGGTGATGGTGTTTGGTGAGCCTGGGGGGGATAACTTTCGCTTTAATGTGGGCGGAGTGTTTGCCGGGGTGTTGATTACCGTGGGGTTGGTGCGGGGGCCGTTCTGGAGCCAGGCGTGGCTGGCGCCGGCGGTGTATGGGTGGCAGCTCAAGCGCAGTTTGATGAGTGTGACGAATGTGATGCACAAGGTGACTGACGGAGTGAAGGTGAATGATCCGGTGGCGATCAAGTTGCTGCGGTTTTATCACCTTGGGTTGATGCAGATGCACGAACTGGACGCTAATTCGAGTTCTCAGGCGCAGTTGGTGCGGGAGGTTGATGAGCATCTGGAGAAGATGCGGGGGTTGGGGATTGAGCCTGACCAGACGCGGCTGGATCCGGATTGGGTTGAGGCGGTGAAGGGTCGCTGATTGGGGTGTGCATATCCGTTGCTGCGGTAACGGCCACTTAGGGTTCCGCCCTTACGGCGGCTCACTTTTGAACAGCGCAAAAGTAAGCAAAACGCTCTTGCCCCACCACTCGGCACCTCGCTTAGGCTCGGTGTGCCCTCACTCCGGCTTTGGACCGTGGGCCGCCGCGATGGGCCATCCTTGGCCCAGCGCGGCTAACCCGGCGTCCTGCCGGGTTACCCACGCTCCAAAGCCTGCGTTCGGCCAGCGTGGTTTAACGGGGCGCCTAAGATCAAGATCAAGATCAAAAGCAAGAGCACAGCGGCCTCCCGGCCGGCTTGAGTGTTTAAAAGCCAAATCAAAAGCTAAAGCGGACACGGTTCAAATGTGGGAGCTGGCTTGCCTGCGATGGCATCAACTGGGTGTGCCTGATGCACCGAGGTGTCTGCATCGCAGGCAAGCCAGCTCCCACAGAAAAGCAGATCTGTTTTCGCTCTGGTCTTTGCTTTTGCTTTTAACACTCAAGCCGGCCGGGAGGCCGCTGTGCTCTGCTTTTGATCTGCTTTTGATCTTGATCTGCGGGCCCCGTTAACCACGATGGCCGCAAGTAGGCACGGTGGAGCGGGTAAATCGGCAGGGATGCCGATTTAGCCGCGCCGGGCCATGGATGGCCCGTCGCGGCGGCCCGCGGAATCGGGCCGGAGTGCGGGCATGCCGAGCCTAAGCGAGGCACCGAGTGGTGGGGCAAAGACCTTTTGGTTACTTTTGGGGCGTTTGCCAAAAGTGACCCGCTGTAAGAGCGGAACCCTAAGTGGCCGTTACCGAAGAAACGGATATGTACACCAAGGCCCCACCCCATCTCATACTCAACCCCTGGCCCGCCAGCAAAACACCGCACTAACGGCAATCGCCGCCCCCGCCACGCCAAACACCCAAGGCGCCGACGCCACCGGCAACAACAACCCCGCCAGCAAAGGCCCAAGCCCCGCCCCCACATCCCGCCACACCGCATTCGACGCCAACGCCGAAACCCGCATCGCCCCCGGATTACGCTCCGCCACCAACGTCGTCACCAGCGGCAACTGCAACGCCCGCAACACCAGCACCGCCGCCGCCCCCACAATCACCCAGTGACTACCAAACGCCCCCAACGCCAACGCACTGAGAAACGAAAACAGCAACAACATCGAAGTCGCACCAAACTGCTGCGCCGCGCGACCACCCAGGGGACTCAGAAGCAACTCCGAAACATATCGCAGCGCCATCAACCCACCGGCAATCAATACCGCATTCCCACCCAACAGCTTCTGCGCCTGAAGCGACAGACCAAAGATAAACAGCCCATCCAGCGCCACCCCTTCGATAAACGACCAGGTCGCCACACTGTCAGGCAACTTGAACCGCCGCCCCGGCGTGCCATGCAAATTGTGACCCGCAGTCGGCAACCCCCGCGCCATCCACAACCCCACCAGGCAACACACCGCCAGAATCCAGAAGATCGGCCGCGGCCCCACCTGTAACGTCAGCCATCCACCCAGCGGCAAGGCCAGCATCGGCCCCAGGGCAATCAACGCCCGCGACCGCCCCGCCCGACGCGCCGCACCCAGCGGTTCAGAAGTGGCCAACACTTGAGTGGAAAGGTTCAACGCCGCAAAACACAGGCCCCAGACCAACCGCAGGCCGAGCAAGGCCGCAAAGCCGGACAACATCGAGTTACCAAGGGCACACACCGCCGCCGCGCCGGCGGCGATGGAGCACGTCAGCCGATCACCGTTACGGGCGTAGAAATTCAGAACATGCTTGTAGCCAAAGATCCGCACCAGACGGTTGGCCGCCAGCAGCACCCCGGCCTGGGCCAGGGTGATTCCGAACGCCTGGGACTCCATCGGCAGTACCAGGTACAGCAACACGTCACTGGGCAGGCACAGGCCAAGGGTCAGCGCGGCACGGCGGGAGTGGGAATCAGCACTGCGTTGGGCCAGATCAGACATAAAGGCTGAAACATTCAGAATTATTTAGACGGCCACGGTAGCCGTCTCCCTCAATGTTTTACAAGGCCCAAATACTTAAACCTTGGCGCCATCCTGCATCAGCCGCAACCCGCTGGCCACCGCGCCCACCAGGGCAAACCCGCACCCCAGCCACAACGCGTACTGCGGGCCGCTGCTCAGGGACAAGTGGAAGCACAACGCCACCAATGAAGCGCCGAGTGTCTGCCCCATCAGCCGCGACGTGGCGACAATCCCGCTGGCACCGCCACTGCGGGCGATGGGCGCGCTGGTCATGATCGCCTTGAGGTTGGGGGACTGGAAGAAGCCGAACCCGGCGCCGCACAGGGCCATGCGCCAGCCGATGTCGAAGGTCGAAGCGTCGTTGCCCAGGGTCGCCAGCGAGGCCATGCCCGCGCTCAGCATCACCAGGCCGATGCCGCACAGCAACGCCAGGGAGATACGGTCCGCCAGGCGCCCGGCAATCAGCGCCATCACCGCCACCACTGCCGGCCACGGGGTCATCAGGAAGCCGGTGGCCACCTGGCTGTGACCCAGCACTGTTTGCAACAGGAATGGCAGCGACACAAAAGCCAGGCCCTGGGCGCTGAACGCGCAAATCGCGGTGAGGGCCGACAAGGTGAACAGCGGGCGCTTGAACAGATCCACCGCCAGCATCGGCGCCGGGTGCCCGGCCTGACGGCGGATCAGCAACAGCCCGCACAGCAGCGCCACGGCGATCAGCCCGAGGGTCAACACGACCTGCGCACCGTGCACCGCCGAGCCCAGGCCCAGCACCAGCAGGGCGAACAACCCGGCACAGAGAATCGCCGCCAGCCGGTCGAAGGCATGCCCGGTGATCGGGATCACCGGAATCGCACGCACCCCGAGCCACAAGGCCAATGCCCCCAGGGGCAGGTTGATCAGGTACAACCAGTGCCAGGTGGCCACCGACAGAATCGCCGACGCGGCCGTGGGCCCCAACGTAAAGGCCAGCCCCACCACCAGCGAGTTATACCCCAGCCCTCGGCCGAGTATTTTTGCCGGGTAGATATGCCGCAACAGCGCAATGTTCACGCTCATGATCGCCGCCGCACCCAGGCCCTGCACCACCCGGGCGGCAGTCAGCGTCGGCAGCGACCAGGCCAGCCCGCAGAACAGAGACGCCACGACAAACACCAGCAAGCCGCCGAGGAACACCCGGCGGTGGCCGATCACGTCACTCAGGGAAGCAAAGGGCAGCACGGCGGCGATGGTCGCCAGTTGGTAGGCGTTGACCACCCAGATCACCGAAGCGGAGTCGGTGCCAATGCCTTCGGCCAGTGTGGGCAACGCGGTGTTGACGATGGCCGTGTCGAGGGTCGCCATGCCGATCCCCAGGGAAATGGCGACAACCGCCGCAAGACGTTTATCACTGGGCAACCCATCAGCTACTGAAGACATGGACAATCCGCACACGTGGCAAAGGCCTCTAGATTACGGGCAGCGACCTTTTTTTTCAGCGGGCAAATGCGCGGCTGTCCAAATATTCATGTTCAGGTGCGCCATTTGCCCATCCGCGCCATCTGCACCAGCACCTCAGCCAGGGTGGGCTGCGGCGCGCTGTTGACGGTGACCAGCGCCACGCAACGGCTTGGCCGCAAGGTGGCCGCTGCCGTGACGGCACGACCGCCGAGATCGAATCCACCCAGTACTGCCTCGGGGATGTGCAAGGCGTTCATCAGGTCCAGCACGTCCTGGCCGAGCACCACTTCCTGGGTGTTGGCAGGTGCAGCCTTGTCCAGTTGCGTGGTGCTGCCATGGCCTCGCAGGTACGGGATGACCACCCGAAAGCCCTGGGACACCAGATGCGGCGCGACGTCGGCGAAACGCTCAAGGTCGCCGTCAGCACCATGCAGCAAAATGATCGGCCGGCCGTCTTCCGGCCCGGCTTCGTAGTAGCCGATATCCAGCAGGTCGGTGCTGACCTGGCGGATCGTCCAGGGCGCAGGCGCCGCCCATACCGGCAGTGACAGCGCGACTGAAGCAATGGCGCTGGAAATCAGAAAGCGACGGCGATTGAAAAAAGACATGGGTTATAGCTCCAAAAAATTCGACATTGGAAGGTCGTCAACGACCCCCACAATCAACTCGCTGCCGATCCAGCCGGCCAGCCATTCACCGGCCTTCGCCACACCCTGCTCTTCCCCCAGGCGCTCCACCAGAAACTCGCACAACCCGGCAAAACTGCCGTCGCCTTGCAGGTGCACCAGCGCCTGGAACTCCAAAGCCTCGACTTGCCGCAAGCGCGACGTAAACTGCCGACGCCACACCAACAGCCCACCGGCCTCGGCCAGCATCACCGCCTCGGGCGCCGGGGTTTGCTGCCACAACGCCGACCAGATGGCCTCGGCGTTGGTGGTCAGCCCGTGGCAACGCAGGGATGGCGTGAGTTGCAGGCTCGCGGTGTCCCAATCCACCGCCGCCAGCGCGTCCATGGGAAGCGGGCTGGCATCGGCGGCGACAAATGCCTCGTTGAGCGACGACTCGATCCAGGCCAGTTCATGCACGTCGGGATTGTTGGGGAACCGTTCACCCAGGGTCAGGTGAAAGCCCTCGGGATAGACATCCAGGGTCCAGGCATGGGGTGGATACCGGTCGATATGGCTGATGCACGCGGCCAGAAACGCCTCATCCCCCAGCCAGCGCCGCAGGTTGGGAAACGCCTGTTCCAGGCAACCCACCAACTGCGCCCGGTAGTTGTTCTGGTAAACCGCCAGGCCTGCGGCTTTGTTACCCAGCAACTGGGCCGACTCCTCCGAAGCACTCACCAGCCAGGCGTGAAACGCCTGCTGCCACTGCGCCAGGTTCATGGGCGCACCTGCGCGCGCTTGTAGGCCTCGGAAGCGCCCAGCATCCGGGCGATCGACAGTTCTTCAAGCAGCTCGGCCAAGGGCGGGATCTCGTCATCGCGCTCGATCATCGTGGCGACCGGGCCGAGCAACGCAACGGCCTTGGCATACAAATCCCAGACCCCGTCACACACCGGGCTGTCATGGCTGTCGATCAGCAAATCGCGGCCCTGGCTGTGGCCGGCCAGGTGAATCTGCCGCACCCGCTCGGCCGGAATCCCGTCGAGAAATGCCCGGGCGTCGAAGCCATGGTTGCTGGCGCTGACAAACACATTATTGACGTCCAGCAACAGCTCGCAGCCGGTGCGCCGGGACATGGCGGCGATGAATTCCCACTCGCTCATGGATGCGCCATCAAAGGCCAGGTAGCTGGACGGGTTTTCAAACAGCATCGTGCGGCCCAACACGTCCTGAGCCCTGTCGATATTGGCGCAGACCCGGTCCAGTGCCTCATCGGTATAAGGCACCGGCAGCAAATCGTGGGCGTTGAAGCCGCCACTGCGGGACCAGCTCAGGTGGTCGGAAACAAACAGCGGTTCGATCTCGTCCACCAGCGACTTGAGGCGCTTCAGATAGTCGAGATCCAGCCCCTCGGCGCTGCCGATCGACATCGACACCCCATGCAACGCCACCGGGTAGCGCTCACGAATCTGGCGCAGGATATGCCGGGGCTGGCCGCCCGCGACCATGAAGTTCTCGGAGATCACTTCGACGAAATCCACCGCCACCATGGTCTCCAGGAATTCGCTGTAGTGCTCCTTGCGCAGCCCCAGGCCGTAGCCCGGAAAACGCGGGTTGGGTGTCGGCATCACAGGGTCTCCGTTAAAAATCTGTAGAGGCGAGCTTGCTCGCGAAAAACCCGGGAACAACGCGGGGTACCAGGCACCCCGCGTCATCGTTAACGGTCTTACTTCGGCTCAGTGGTGGTACCGCCCAGCTTCAAGCACTCGGACGGGGTCTTGACCACAACGCCCTCACCCTTGCAGCTGTTGAGGCCCTTGCAATCGTTCTTGGCCGTGGCGCACAGGCTTTCGCCCTTGCAGTTGTTCACGCCGTAGCAGCGACCCGGCTGTTCCGGCTGGTCGGCGGCGCTGGCGGCCGCCGCGAAGGAAGCGGACGCCATGGCGATCAGGGCGGCAGCAGTGGCAAGGCTCAAGCGGGATTTAATGGACGTGCTCATGGGTATTACTCCTCAGGGTGGGGTTTATTTGATGACGGATGCAGCGTCTTCGATGACCTTCGCCACAGCCTCGGGCTGGGAGATGTACACCGAGTGGCTGGCCTTGATTTCAGTGACTTTCGAGCCGGCGCGCTTGTACATCCAGCGCTGCAGATCGGGGCTCAGGGCACGGTCTTCGGTGGACACCACGGCGTAGGTCGGCTTCTTGTGCCAGGCCGCGGCCCACACGGTGCCGCCAAACAAAGCGGTGGTGGCCGGCACCTGGGAGGCGGCCATGAAGTCGGTGCGGTTGGTGGTCAGGTCGGCGGCAAAATCGGCATTGAATTTGGTGCGATCAAAGAACAGGTGCCCGTCGCGGGTCTGCTTGATGTCATTGCTCGGCGCCGGCATCGAAGACAGCAGTTGGCTCATGTTCTCGCCGACTTCCGGTTGCAGGGCCGAGACATAGACCATCGACTTGACCTTGTCGCGGTCACCGGCAATCGAGATCACCCCGCCGCCGGAACTGTGCCCCACCAGCACCACCGGGCCGACTTGCTGCTCGAGCACTTCGCGGGCCTCGGCCACGTCGGCGGCAAGGCTTTCATGGCCCTGATGCACCACGGTGACCTTGTAGCCCTTGTGAATCAGGATGTCGTGCACCACTCGCCAACCGGAGCCGTCGACGAAGGAACCGGGCACGATCACCACGCTTTTGCCGGTGCCTGGCTGAGGCTTGGCTGCATCGGCGGCCGAGGCCACTAACGGTGTAGCGAGGGCCATGGCCATCGCCAGGGAAGAAAGAATACGCATGCGACTCTCCACAGGCCTTGGGGCCTGATCATTGTTGTGAAAGGGTTAACGGCGTTGGCCGGACAACACGCGGTCCAGTGACCAGGCCCCGCCGCCATACGCCAGCAGCGGCAACAACAGCCCGGCCCAGGTCAGGTGGGTCGGCCAGGCATCGGGGTACACGAACACCTCGATCACCAGGGTCATGCCCAACAGCGCGGCGGCCGCCGGGCGGGTCAGCAGGCCCAGCACCAACAACAGCGGGAACAGATGCTCGGCGTAGGTCGCCAGGTGTGCCGCCCAGTCCGGCGGCACCAGCGGCAAGGCGTATTCCGAGCGAAACAAGGTGTAGGTCGACGGCTTGAGTTGCAGAAAACCGGTCACCTTGGTGCGGCCCGAGAGGAAAAACACCGAAGCGATGCCGACACGAGCCACCAGCAACAGCAGCGCCTCAGGCAGCACGCGCTTGAGCACCGCAGGGGCCAGGGCAATCATGGTTGTTCCGTCAGGCTGCCGAAGCCTTTGGGGGTTTTGATCTGGGTGCAGGTGCCTTTGTCCACCAGCACCCAGGCGTTGCCCTGGTAATCCGCCTTGGCGGTACCGGCGCAGGAAGTCCCGGCACCGGCGGCGCAGTCGTTGGCCCCGGCGAGGGACACGCCGAAGCATTTTTCCTGAGGCTTGGCATCCTCGGCATGGGCGGTGGCGGCGAAGGCACCGAGGGACAGTGCGAGGGTGGCGGCAAGGGCTGCGTAGTGGCGCTTCATGGTTGAATCTCCTGGCTTGACTGAATGTGGCCAGGGCGCTTGTGCGGTGCGTGACCACTTGCGCCATCTGGTAGACAGATTTAAAGCCAGGCGTGTATCCCGTCTGTGTCGCGTTCCCTCCTGCTAATCATGCCGCTGTATCAGATGGGTGCTGATACACAGTCTGATACACAGCCACCCACCACCGCCGTTTTATTCGGCATCCCGAACGACACAATTAGAAATATTCGCCTTTCCGAACACTCCTCCTTGGCCGCCTCCGATGACCTCAAAAATCACCATAAATTTCATACGGTTGTTGTCATCTTTGTTACATGCCAACTGGCATACATTCTGCTACATCAGGTTTTCTAGTAATAAAATGTTTCTAAATTGAAACAGTCTCATCGCCTGAACCCCAACGGCCCCGCGCCCTATAACAACGTCCATGCCCCAAAGGAGGGCGGTAACTCTCACCTTTTTGATCGACTTCAACTCTCCAAGCCTGCTGCCGCACGTAAGCACCCAAAGGGCGAATGGCCTGATCGCCAATAACAAGCCCGACTACAAAAAAGGACAAATTGATGAGTTCGAGCAAATACCCCGCAGTGTCCTTCACGGACCTCGTCCCCCAGGCCCCGGACCACACCGAGCATGCTATCGGTTTTGGCCCCTTTCTCTTGTTGGCGCGCCAGCATGTCTTGCTGCGCAACGGCGAGCCGGTGACCCTCGGCAGCCGCGCCTTGTACTTGCTGATCGCCCTCGCCAGCCGGGCTGGCGAGTTGCTGGAAAAGTCCGAACTGATCTCCTTCGCCTGGCCCAAGGTGGTGGTGGAGGAATGCAACCTGCGCGCACAGATCGTTGCCCTGCGCCGGGCGTTGGGGGATGACGGTAACTTCAGCTACATCGTCACCGTGCCGGGCCGGGGTTACCGGTTTGTCGCGCCGGTGACGTTGCAGGCGGTGAGTGACGGCGCAGTGACCCAGGCCCTGCTGCCTGCCCCGACCGTGGAGGCACCGAACCTGCAACCACCGCCAGGCACGGTGATTGGCCGCGAACAGCTGATCCTGAGCCTGGCTGACCAGCTTCTGAGCCAGCGCTTCCTGACCATCACCGGCCCCGGCGGCATCGGCAAGACCACGGTCGCTCTGGCCGTGGCGCAACTGCTGCAGGGCCGCTTTCACCAGGGCATGTGCTTCGTCGACCTGGCCCCCGCCACCAGCGGCCAATGGGTGGCCGGCATGCTCGCCAACGCCCTGGGCATCCAGAGCGTGAGTGACGACCCCTTGCAAAGCGTGGCCTCGATGCTCGCCAACAGCCCGCTGCTGCTGGTGCTCGACAACTGCGAACACGTGCTGCAAGCCACCGCCGACGCCGTCGAAGTGCTGCTGCGCTGCGCGCCCCAGTGTTGCGTGCTGACCACCAGCCGCGAACCGCTGCGGGCCGAAGGCGAACGGGTGCACGACCTGGCACCGTTGCTGGTGCCGGACGAAGACTTAAACCTGAGCGCCGAGCAAGCCATGACCTGGTCCGGCATCGCGTTGTTTATCGAACGGGTCAAGGCCCTGGACCCCGGCTTCGTGTTCAAGGACGCCGACGTCGCCGCCGCCAGCGCCATCTGCCGCAAGCTCGACAGCAATGCCCTGGCCATCGAAATCGCGGCGGCGCGGGTGCGCACCTTCGGCATCCAGGACCTGGTGGGCTTGCTCGACGGCAGTTTCCGCCTGCAAATGACCGGCCGGCGCACCGCCCTCGCCCGCCACCGTTCACTGAGCGCGACCCTGGACTGGACCTACTCGATGCTCACCGGCGACGAACAGGCCATGCTGCGCCAACTGGCGGTGTTCAGCGGCTCCTTCACCCTGGATGCAGTCAAGGCCATGACCGCCAGCAGCGCCCTCGATGCCCGCAACGCCCTGCCCCTGCTGGAAAGCCTGATGGACAAGTCGCTGCTGATCGCTGGTGAATCCCGGTTGCTCAAGCGCTACCGCCTGCTGGAAACCACTCGCGCCTACGCCCTGGAGAAACTCAACGAACACGGCGAAGCCGATGCCACCCGTCAGCGTCATGCACGGTATGCCCTCGAGGTTTTGCAGGAAGCCGGGCAGACCCTCGACAGCCTTTCTCCCGAGACCTGGCTTGGCCTCTATGGCCCGGAAATCAACACCGTCCGCGCCGCACTGGAGTGGGCCTTTTCAGCCTCGGGCGACCTGCCCACCGGCATCGAACTGACCCTGGGCGGCGTGCCATTGTGGCTGCGCCTGTCGCTGGTCAGCGAGTGCCGTACCTGGGTCGACAAAGGCCTGGCCAGCGCCGACACCACCCCGCTGCCGCTGCGCCAGCGCATGCTGTTGCAAACCGCCCTGGCCAGTGTGCTGATGCTCACCTACGGCACCGGCGGGCCGATGCGCGAAGCCTGGCGCCAGGTGCGTGAAGACGCCCGCGACCTGGGCGATGCCGAGCACAAACTGCGGGCGCTGTGGGGCCTGTGGAGTGACCGCTGCGGCTGCAACCAGTACGCCGAAGCGCTGGAACTGGCCGAGCGCTACATCAGCTTGAGCCACAGCGGCAACCAGCAACTGCTGGGTAAACGCATGCGTGCGGTGGCGTTGTTTCACATGGGCGACCTGGCCGGCGCCCGGCAGAATATCGACGAGGCACTGGGGTCACCGTCGGCCCCGCGCTCGCACATTATCGACGTGCATTTCGACCAGCGCATCGCCGCCCGCTGCCTCAAGGCAAAGGTGCAGTTGCTGGAAGGCGATGTCGACCCGGCGCTGCGCCTGATCGGCAGTTGCGTCGATGAAGCCATCACCCTCGATCACCCCGCGACCCTCTGGTACACCCTGTGCCTGGGGGCGATTCCCCTGGCGTTGTTGGCGTCCAACCTGCCCAAGGTGCGTTATTACCTGGGCTTGCTGCAGGGCAGCACCACGCAACAAGACCTGCATATCTGGCGCCAGTTTCGGTTGTGTTTCGAGAGCATCCTGCTGATTCGCCAGGGCTCGCCGGAAGACGGCGTGCCGCTGCTGGGCGAGGCATTGCATCACCTCAGTGGGCAGGGAGACAGCCAGCTGTATAGCTTGCTGCGCTGTGAATACGCCTTGGGCCTGGCGCGGCTGGGCCTGGAGAAGCTGGCGCTGGAGGTGTTGGAAGACACCTTGCAATTGGCGCTGGGGCGCCATGAGCACTGGTTCGTGCCGCAGATGCTGCGGATCAAGGCGCAACTGATTTTGCGCCAGGCCCAGTACGGGTCGGTGGACAAGGCCAAGGTGTTGCTGCGCCAGGCGTGGGTGGATGCGCAATTGGCCGGGGCGCATTTCTGGCGGGCGCAGATTGCCAGTGACCTGGCCAGGTTGCAGGAGCCGAAGATGCGGATTGCTTCATTGCCACGGTTTCAGCATCGGTAGGCGAGCGCAGCGACCTTCGCCCGGGGCCGCTGTTGCTGGCCTCGGGGTTACTGATCCGCTGCATAAATGATGGTTTGTGCGCCGTCTTGAGCAGCGGGTCGGCGGGTGAAGTAGGTGTCGCCTTCATCCGTATGAATCTCGTATTCAAACTTGCTGGTCGCGCGGCCCGTGGCGCTGGCGTGCTTGATGATTTTCAGCACGCGCTGGAATTTCACGCTTTGGGTGCCGTTCTGGTTGGGCCCGGTGAGCACGTTGACGCTTTGAAACCAGCCATCGTTCTTCTTGTTCGCCACCAGGGCGCCGGTCATGGCTTCAAACCGCTCCAGCCGGGTGAAGCCCCACAGGGTCTGCTCTTCCACGGTTTGGCCCAGAGCCGCCGAGCCGGTAAACACGAACAGGTTGATCGCCGGGCTGTCTTCGCAAAAGAAATCGTAAGGCACCAGCCCGTCGACCATTTTCTTGCCGGCCACGAAGCCTTTTTTGTGCACTTGAAACATCGCCACCTCCACGCCAATGGCGTCACTGAACATCAGCTCACGCAGAGGAAAAGTCTAAGGGCGCGAGGCGTACAGGGCGGTCAAGCCAATGTAATATCGTGTAAAGATCCCACCCGAGGCAGGATGATTTCCACGCTCAACCCGCCGGATGGCTCGTTGTGCGCCTCGATGGTGCCGCCATGCATTTCCACGGACCTCAAGGCAATTGCCAGGCCCAGTCCGAAGCCGGCATCGGCGTCATTCGGGCCGCGTTCGAAGGGTTGGAAAATGCTCCGCAGCCGCTGGTTTTCAACACCGGGCCCCTGATCAGTGATCAACACCCTCAGCCAGCGCATGTCGGGACTGACCTCAGCCGAAACCAGCACTGTCGTATCAGGCCGCGTGTAGCGCACCGCATTTCGAAGGACATTCTCGAAACACCGATACAGCAGCTCGCCGCTGGCACGACTGACAAAGTCAGGACACGCCTGCAAGCTGACACGACAGCCCTTGATGCCCGCCTCAAACTGCGCGTCCTCGACAATCACGGCCAGCAATTCGACGATATCCACCGGCTCGCGCTCGATACTTTCGGGCCGGCCCTGCACGCGCGCCAGGGTCAACAGCGCCTCGATCAAGGTGTCCATGCGCCCCGATTCTCGCTGGATGCGCCCGAGCATTTCCTGGCGTGCCGGGTCTTGCTGCAGCAGCCCGATGGCCGCTTGCAGGCGCGTCAACGGTGAACGCAGCTCGTGGGAGATGTCGTGCAACAGCTGCTGCTGGGCTTCTACCAGCAGTTTCAGCTGGTTGGCCATGCGGTCACAGTCTTCGGCCAAGTCGACGATTTCATCACGGCGCCGGCCCATCATCGGTCGCACCCGGGTTTCGAAGCGCCCCAGGGCCACGTCACCCATCGCCCTGCGCAGATACGCCAACGGCCACGCCAGGTAGTAGGCCATGTAACCGCTGAACAGCGCACTCATCACCGTGCCGATGATCAGCGGAATCCAATGGCCCAGGCGTCCGGGCTCGTGGGGAGGATGGGAAGACCTGAGCGACAGCGTGACCCCGTCCTTGCTGATAAGCGATTTTTCATAGGCTGGCTGCGGGACCGGCGTGCCGGCCAGCAATTGACCGGCATTGTCATAGACGCCAATCGCCTGGCCATGGGCCGGCTCCCACACCGTCAGGAGCTGACGCCCCGAGTCGACACCGTATTGCTCCAGCAACTGTTCTTCGCTGGCCAGGATCGCATCCAGATGATGGTCCCCGGGGCCCAGGCTGCCCGCCACCAGAATGCTCAACCCCACCAGAAACGTCAGGCTGGTGGCCAGCCAGAACGCCAGGAAGAGTTTCCAGAACAGCCGGCTGGGCTTCATCATTCGGCAATCAACAGGTAACCGAGACCGCGCACGCTCTGGATCCAGCCCTTGGCATCGGGGCGCGGGCCCAACTTCTGGCGAATGCTGCTGATGTGCACGTCGATGCGCCGGTCATAACGGGTCAACGGACAGCCCAGGGCATTGAGCGACAGGTCCTTTTTGCTCACCACCTGGCCGGCGCACCGGGCCAGGACTTCAAGCAGGCTGAATTCGGTACTGGTCAGCCCCAGTTCGCAGCCCTTCCAGAGGGCCTGGCGTTTACCGGGCCACAGCACCAGGGCGCCGGTCTTGATCACGTCTGTGGCCGGCGGGTCCACAGGCTGCACCCGGCGCATGATCGCGCGCAGCCGCGCCACCAGTTCACCCGGGGAGCTGGGCTTGGGCACATAATCGTCCGCGCCCAGTTCCAGCCCGGTGATCCGGTCGATGTTGTCGCCCCGGGCGGTGAGCAACACCACCGGCACCTGGCTGCTGGCCCGGATACGCCGGAGCACCTCGATGCCCGAGAGCCTGGGCAGCATCACATCCAGCACCACAATGCTGTAGCGCCCCGACAGCGCCTCAACCTCACCCTCCTCGCCGGTGTGCACGCAGGTCGCCTCAAAGCCTTCATGCTCCAGGTATTGGCCCAGCATTTCAGTCAGTTCCTGGTCATCGTCGACTAGCAATACGCGGATCATGGCGAGCTCGTGAAAGGGTACCCCCACAGTATCGCCCAGCCTCATCGCCTGCTGGCCAACCTTTACCTAACTTGACACTTGGTTAACCGCACCAAACCCCCACCGCTCTTATGCTTGCCGTCCACCCGTCTGGCCGCGTTGTGGTGACCCGTCTGCGGCGAGTCATCCCGGCGCGCTTGCGCTGCTTGTCGATGTGTTCTGGAAAAGATCTTGATGAATTTTTCGCGCCTGCTCTGCTCGGTTGCGCTGCTGCTCAATGTCACACTTGCACACGCTGAAGCTTTCAAAATCTCGGATATCCGTATCAACGGTCTGCAACGGGTCTCCGCGGGCAGCGTGTTTGGTGCCTTGCCGCTGAACGTGGGGGACGAAGCGGATGACCGCCGGCTGGTGGATTCCACCCGCGCGCTGTTCAAGACCGGCTTCTTCCAGGACATACAACTGAGCCGCGACGGCACGGTGCTGATCATCAATGTGGTGGAGCGCCCGTCGGTGGCGAGCATCGAGTTCGAAGGCAACAAGGCCATTTCCACCGAAGACCTGCTCAAAGGCATGAAGCAATCGGGCCTGGCCGAGGGCGAGATCTTCCAGCGCGCCACCCTGGAGGGCATGCGCAACGAGCTGCAGCGCCAGTACGTGGCCCAGGGTCGCTACTCGGCCACCGTCGACACCGAAGTGCTGCCGCAACCGCGTAACCGCGTGGGCCTGAAGGTCAAGATCGACGAAGGCTCCGTGGCCGCGATCCAGCACGTCAACGTGGTGGGCAACCATGTGTTTACCGACAAGGAACTGATCGGCACCTTCACCCTCAAGACCAGCAACTGGCTGTCGTTCTTCACCAACGATGACAAATACGCCCGTGAAAAACTCACCGGAGACCTGGAGCGCCTGCGCTCCTACTACCTGGACCGTGGCTATATCAACATGGACATCACCTCGACCCAGGTGTCCATCACCCCGGACAAGAAGCACGTCTATATCACCGTCAACATCAACGAAGGCGAGAAATACAGGGTACGGGACGTGAAGCTCAGCGGCGACTTGAAAGTGCCCCAGGACCAGCTCGAGGCGCTGTTGCTGGTGCAGAAGGGCCAGGTGTTCTCGCGCAAGCTGATGACCACCACCTCCGACCTGATCACCCGGCGCCTGGGTAACGACGGCTACACCTTCGCCAACGTCAACGGCGTGCCCACGCCCCACGATGACGACCACACCGTGGACATCGTGTTTGCCGTCGACCCGGGCAAACGGGCCTACGTGAACCGCATCAACTTCCGTGGCAACACCAAGACCGACGACCAGGTGCTGCGCCGGGAAATGCGCCAGATGGAAGGCGGCTGGGCCTCGACCTACCTGATCGACCAGTCCAAGGTCCGCCTTGAGCGCCTGGGTTTCTTCAAGGAGGTCAACGTCGAAACCCCGGCTGTGGCGGGTGTCGACGACCAGCTTGATGTGAACTACGCCGTCGAAGAGCAGGCGTCCGGTTCGATTACCGCCAGCGTCGGCTTTGCCCAGGACGCGGGGCTGATCCTCGGTGGCTCGATCACCCAGAACAACTTCCTGGGCACCGGTGATTACGCCAGCCTGGGGTTGACCCGTTCGCAGTACCAGAGCAAGTACAACATCGGCTTTACCAATCCCTACTTCACGCCGGACGGCGTGAGCCTGGGCTACAACGCGTTCTACAGCGCCACCGATTACAACAACTACTACGACGATGGCAGTGGTGTTTCCTACTACTCCATCAACAGTTACGGCCTCGGTGCCACCCTCGGCTACCCGATCAATGAGACCTCGCGGTTGAGTTTCGGCCTGACGGTGCAACACGACAGTATCGACCCGGGCACCTACAGCTCTGATGAGATCTACGATTTCCTGCAGCGTGAAGGCAGTGAGTTCACCAACTTCAAGGCGAACCTGGGGTGGTCGGAGTCGACGTTGAACAAAGGGGTGATGCCGACCCGTGGTTACTCGCAGAACCTGAACCTGACAGTGACGCTTCCGGGCAGTGACTTGAGTTTCTACAAACTGGATTATTCCGGGCAGACGTTTGTGCCGATCACCAATTCGACGACGCTGCGGTTGCATACCAAGCTCGGCTATGGCAACGGGTATGGCTCGACGAACGGCCTGCCGTTCTATGAGAACTACACCGCTGGCGGTGAGGGCTCGGTGCGCGGTTTTGAGAGCGGCACGCTTGGGCCGCGCAGTACGCCGGCCACGGGCACCTATGCCAGTGCGGGTCAGCAGTACTACTCCGACCGCAGCCCTGAAGCGTTGGGGGGCAATATCCTGATCACGGGTGGGGCGGAATATCTGTTTCCGATGCCGTTTCTCAAGGACAACAAATCGGTGCGCACCTCGGTCTTCTGGGATGTGGGCAATGTTTATTCGGACAAGTGCGCCCTCAGCACCACCCAGGGTTGCAATGGGGTTGACCTGAGTCAGTTGGGGGCTTCGGTGGGGGTTGGGGCTACGTGGTATAGCCCGCTGGGGCCGCTGAGTATCAACCTGGCGTTGCCGGTTCGTACGCCGGAGAATGCGACCAAGCAGGTGTTCCAGTTCTCCATGGGGCAGAATTTTTGATCTGCCTGGGTACATATCCGTTTTTGCGGTTATGGCCGCTATGGGTTCCGCCCTTACGGCGGCTCACTTTTGAACAGCGCAAAAGTAAGCAAAACGCTCTTGCCCCACCACTCGGCACCTCGCCCAGGCTCGGTGTGCCCTCACTCCGGCTTTGGACCGTGGGCCGCCGTCATGGGCCATCCTTGGCCCAGCGCGGCTAACCCGGCGTCCTGCCGGGTTACCCACGCTCCAAAGCCTGCGTTCGGCCAGCGTGGTTTAACGGGGCGCCTAAGATCAAGATCAAGATCAACAGCAAGAGCACAGCGGCCTACCGGCCGGCTTGAGTGTTTAAAAGCCAAATCAAAAGCTAAAGCGGACACGGTTCAAATGTGGGAGCTGGCTTGCCTGCGATGGCATCGCCTCGGTGTGTCTGATGTACCGAGTTGTCTGCATCGCAGGCAAGCCAGCTCCCACAGAAAAGCAGAGCTGCATCCGCTTCAGATTTGGCTTTCGCTCTGGATCTTGCCTTTGCTTTTAACACTCAAGCCGGCCGGTAGGCCGCTGTGCTCTTGCTTTTGCTTTTGCTTTTGATCTGACTGCCCCAATAAGCCCGAGGCCGAACGTAGGCAGTGCGGAGCGGGCTCATGAATCCGGGGATTGCTCGATGAAGGCAAATCATTGAGGGAAGCACGGGCAGTGCTGGGTTATCACACCCTGCAACGCAAGGGCTGAGACGCACCGGGCCGCTCCGCTGATCCAGCAGATTTGCGCAGCGGCCCCTGCATTCCTCACACTACCCGCCCTCATCGACTTTTCCGGAATTCGCCATGTCCGACCTATTGCTCAAGCCTGCCCTGCCCGGCATTGCGCTGAGACGATGGCGTCTGCTGCACCGCGTCAAACAGGCTCACGCCGCCGAGTTGTTCAACGTCACCCAATCGACCATTTCCCGCTGGGAAAATGGCGTGCAGGCCATGGAGCCTGCGGCGCACCAACACCTTGAACAGTTACTGGCCGCACGCCTGGAGGCCGCCGCCGATCAAGTCCTCGCGCGACTGGTCAAGGAAAGCCCGCGCCCGATGCACCTGGTGTGTGACCTGACCCATCGTTTGCTGGCTTGCTCGGCCTCCCGTGCTGCCGAGTTCAGCAGCCCGTTGACCGACCTTCTGGGGCATTCGCTGTGGCGCTTCGTGACGCCGGAAATCCTGCGTATGGAGTCCGCGCTGGATGACTCGGGCTGGCGCGACAGCCTCGCCCCGCCGGCCCTGGAATTCATCACCGGCACCAACGATTCCACGGTTGTGCCGATCCGCCAGAGCCTGTGCCGCTGGACTCGCATCCCGCTGAGCGATGGCACCGCCGCACGCCTGGTCGAAACCCTCTAACCGCCCGACGCATATTTTATGCGTGGACGCTTCGCCCCACCGCGCCTAGTCTTGAATCCTTAACCGCGACCCTGCCGGGGCAGATTCATGGACATCGAAAAACTCAAGGGCCGCCTCGACTTCCTGCGCGAAGCGGAAAAACTCAAGGACGTGCTCAGAAGCGCGCACACCTCTTCCGGCCGCACCGAAAGCACCGCGGAACACAGCTGGCGCCTGTGCCTGATGGCAATTACCTTCGGGGATGAACTGGCCGGCCTCGACCTGCTGAAAATCCTCAAGATGTGCGTAATCCACGACCTGGGAGAGGCCCTCCACGGCGACATCCCGGCGGTCCAGCAAGCGCAGTTCCCCAACAAGAGCCAGCAAGAACACGACGACCTGTTGTTGCTGACCCGAGCACTGGATGAACCGTTGCGAGCCGAAATCCTGGCCCTGTGGGACGACTACGAAAACGCCCGGTCTGCCGAGGCCAAGGCAGTCAAGGCCCTGGACAAGCTGGAGACCCTGCTGCAACACAACCAGGGCTTGAACCCGCCCGACTTCGACTACGCCTTCAATCTGGCCTATGGCAAGAAACACACCAGCGCCGAGCCGATTTTCCAAACGCTGCGCGAGATCATCGACCAGGATACGGAGGCAAAAATCCAGCCCACCCGACGTTAACGTGAACTAGTTCGCCGGCCGCAACAGCTGCATCTGCTGGCGATAGTCATCCGTCACCTGCCGCGCCTGGCCGCTGCTGGTAATCACCCGGGGGGTGATCAGCACGATCAGTTCGGTGCGATCCTTGGACTTGCTGGTGTTGCCAAACAACCAGCGCAGCCCGGGGATTTTCCCCAGGTACGGCACCGCACTGACGCTCTCGGCGTTGTCCTGCTTGATCAGCCCGCCGAGCAACACGGTCTGGCCGCTTTGCACCGCCACCTGGGTGGACACCGACCGTGTGGAGATGCGCGGGTTGTTGGGCGTGTCGCTGCTGTTGGTGGTTTGGTTCTCGGCATCGCTGACCTGTTGCTGGATGTCCATGTACACCAGGCCGCCCGGGTTGATGCGCGGCACCACGTCGAGGATCACCCCGGTCTGCACGTATTCGACGCTGCTCAAGGTGCTGTCGGCGTTGCCGGTGTTGACCGTGGTCTGGCTGATGGGGATGTTGTCACCCACCTGGATCTGCGCCGGCTGGTTGTTCATCACCACCAGCGACGGCGCCGACAGCACCTGGGTGCGGCCATTGGTTTCCAGGGCATGCAAGGCCACTTGCAGGTTGGAGCTGACGAAGGAATAGAACAGCGAATCCGCGCCCAATCCCGCACCGCCACCGCCCAGGGCGCCTTGGCTGCCAGGGGTATTGGCCACCGTGGTGCTGGTGGAATTGCCCGCCAGGCGGCCCAGGTACCATTGCACCCCGAGGTCCAGTTCGCCGGTGAGTTTGACTTCGAGAATGCGCGTCTCGATCTGCACTTGCAGCGGCGGGTTGTCGAGGCGCTTGATCGCCGATTCGATCTCCTTCCACTGCACCGGGCGGGTGCGCACAAGCAGTTGGTTACTGCTTTTTTGCGCGGTGATCCGGGTGCCGGCGTCGAGGCTTTTGGCGGTCGTGCCTTCGGCAGCGCCCTGCTCCGTGTTTTCACTGCCTTCGCTGGCGGCCGGGGCCTGGTCTTCGTCGTCGCTGACGGGCGGGTTATTGCCACGGTTGTTCAGGCCACCCGAGGTGCCGCCGCTGGTGTTGAGTGAGGACAAGGTCGCCGTGCGCAGACCCGGCGCCACCTTGGCCGGCGTATCGTCCTTGATCGCGCCGGTGCCGTAGATCTGCCGCAGGTATTTGGCGAGGTCCGTGGCCTTCATGTTGCGCACGTCGTAGACGTACATCTGCGGCTCGTTGCCGCCACCTTCGTCGATGGTGTAAATCCAGTCGCCGACTTCGCTGAGGTACTGCGGCTGGGACGAGATCGCCACCACCGAATTGGTCCGCTCGATGGGCAGGAAGCGCACCATACCCGCCAAAGGCATGCCGCTGTCGGGGCCGAACATCTTTTGCAGCTCGGGCATCAACTCCGCGACCGAAGCCCGTTGCAAACCGAATACGCCCACCGACATGCCCTTGAGCCAGTCGACATCGAAGGTGTCGATGGTGTCCTGGTAGTTGGCCAGCTCATCGGGCGTACCGGCCAGGCTCAGCACGTTACGCGCCGGGTCCACCAGCAGGAACGCGTTTTCCCGGGCAAACGGCTTGAGCAGTTTCTGCATTTCCGTGGCCGAGATATAGCGCAACGGAAACAGCCGCGCCGAGAGCCCGCTGGAGGGTTGCGACACGCTCATTTCCGGCACCAGCTTGCCCGCCACCGCCTGGTTGGCGGGCAGGATCACGTAGCGCTGGCCCTGGCGGATCATCGCGTTGTCGGTCCAGGACAGCAGGGTTTCGAGGATCGACAGCGCCTGTTTCTTGTTCACCGGCTTTGAGGTGGAGAAGCTTACGTTGCCTTTCACACCTTGGGCGATGCTGTAGTTCTCGTGCAACAGGTCGCCCATGACACTGTTGATCACCGCCTCAATCGGCTGGTCGGCGAAGTTGAACACGATGTCGCCGCTGGCTTCATCCTTGACCGCCGGCGCCGGTGCGGGCTGGCGCACGAACTGCTGGTTACCGCGAATCAGCTGGCGCTGGGCCGGCGTGGGCGCCTGGGGCTGGCGGCTGTCGGCCGCCGACTGCTCGCTGGCCGGGTCCACGGGCGGCCGCTGCGAACCGGTGCCCTGCATCGCCTCGTGAAGCAAGGCATCGTCCGGGTCGAGGTGATCTGGGAATGACCCACAGCCGCCCAGGGCGACGGCGGTGGCCAGGCAAAATACGGTGGTGCGCAAGGCGCGAGGGGAAGTATCGATCAAGGGGCGGGCTCGTGAGGAAGGGAAATCGGCGGTGTGGTGGACGGCGGCGGCAAACGCGGAACGCTGAGGCTCAGGGTTTGCGTGCGGCCATCCAGCACAAAACGGGCATGCAGCGGTGTCAGGTGTTCCAGACGCCAGCCGTTGGGCAGGGTCTGGCCCTGGTGGACCTTGAGCGGCGGGCCATCGGCACGCTTGAGCAGCGCGACGCGCAGGTCGCCGTCGAGCAGCACGCCGGTCAGCTTCAGGCTCGACAGGCTGGAAATCTCGGCCTGGCCCACGGCGGCATCGGGGCTGCGATCAGGGCTGAACAGCGGCGTCTGCCAGGTGCCGGCGAGGCTTTCCAGGGTTGCACTCGGCGCCACGTGAACCTTGGCCGACGCATTGGCGCGCGCGGCGGAGGCAGGCTCGTCCAGCCACTGCGGTGCATCGCCGATGCTGCTCAAGATGCCCACCATCAGCAGGCCCAGCAGCCCGGCCACACCGAGCAGTCCCCACTCGAGGGGGCGCAATGAATTGATCATCGGCGAGCCTGCGTGGCAGCGGCCGGTTGCAGATAGCCGCGCACCAACAGGTGCACCACCAACTTTCCGGCACCGCCGCTGGCGGGGGCATTCGGCCCGCGACGGACGCTCATTTCATCCACGAACAGGAACGGTCGCTGGTACTCAAGCTCATGCAGGATCGCAGTCAGGGGTTCGATGGCGCAATTGAGGGTCAGGCTGACTTTGACCTGGCGATAGGGCTCGGTGTCGTCTTGCTCCGGGGTGATGGGCATGCGCTGGGTCAGGCTGCAGCCGCCGCCGAGGCCGGCGCGGCTGTTGATCAGGTCGGCGATGCGCTGCATCAGGTCCGCCGCCACGGCGCTGGGGTCATCTCCCGGCAACAGGCTGGTGCTGCTGGCCGGGTCCTGGCGGGCTTGTTCCAGTTGCTCACGCAGAGCGGCGCCCTGGTGCAGCAGGCCCGCATAGCGTTGCTGTTGTTCGCGCAGCTGTTCGGCTTGCTCGCCCATGGCGCGCAACGGCCCGGCGAACCAGCTGTCGATCAGCAGCCAGTAACCGCCGCCCAGCACCAGCGCCAGGACCAGCAAAGCGGCGCCGCGACGTTCACGGGGTGTCAGTGGTCGGCGCATCGGCGGCCTCCTGGTGCAAGTGGGCGCGCAGGGAAAACTGATCCTTGCCGGTTTGCGCATCGGGTTGGATCACCCCTTCGAACTGGGGGTTTTCCAGGCTGTGGCAGGCCTTGATCCGGGTGATCAGGGCACTCGCCTTGGCGCTTTGCCCGGAGAAGGACACGTCGGCGCCGTCGTTGACCTCCAACTGGTCGATCCAGGTGTCGGCGGGCAGGCAGGCGGTCAGCTCATTGAGCAGCGCCGCCAACGGCGGTTGTGCCGACTTGCGGCGAATCAGGTACTGCGCGGCGCCACGGGTATTGAGCAATTGCTGGCGCAGGCTCTGGACCTCGGCGACCTGGGCTTTTTGCTGCTGCACCTGCGCCTGCATGACGTCGAGCACCCGCTGGCGGTCGTTGAGCCACAGCAGCATCGCGGCAATCAGCAAGGCGCCGCACAGCCATGGCAGGCTGCGTTGCAAACCCTTCCCCGCCGGGCGTTGGCGTGGACGCAACGGCGCCGGCAGCAAATCGATGCCCATAGGACCCTCTACATCCACCGCGTGGGGTTGCAAACCGAGGGCAGCACAGTCCACCAGAATTTGATCCAGTCGCTCCCGCAGAATCGCCACCAGGGTCACTTGCACATGCGTGGCGCTGCGCCGCTCCTGACGGGCCACGAAGTACACCTGTTCAGCCTCGAACGGGGTAAAGCGGTCCAGTTCATAACCCACCACCGTCGACAGGTTGCGCGCGGCCGCCAAAGGCAGTGGCAGGGTTTGCAGCAGCACCGCCGAGGGCGCGAGCACCAGCACCTGGCGCACTTCGCCGGCAGGTTTTGCCACCGGCTCGGTCAACGGCCAGTGGTAGCGGTGCTCGGGGATGTCACGGACCGACAGCCATGCCGGCAGGCAGCCACGCAGCTCCTTGAGCCACAGGCGCCAGCCCACTTGCAGCAGGCTGCCGCGCCAGCGCCGGGTGAGCGGTTCGGCCAGCTGTTGAAGGCGCGCCACTGGCGCCGAAAAGTATGGACTCATTCTTGCCAACGCAGCACCCGATAAGGTTGTGCGCTTCCCTCCGATGGGCTCAATAAAACCGTGGTTCGTAACCGGGCGTGGTAACCGCCGGGGCGTTGTGCGCGGCTGTCGATCACCAGCACGTCACCGGGGTCGGCCCCTACCGCGCTCTGCCGGGGCAGGTTCAGCGCCTGGCGCATCAAGGGGCTGGCGAAGGCGGGATCGGGCCGGTCGAGGCCACTCCACAAACTGATTTCCGGGGCCAGCCGGCTGTACAGCGCCTGGGTCATGCCGGGCAATTGCCGCACCTCCTCCACCACGCGGAACGGCGCCAGGCCTGCGTTGCGCCGCACTTCCAGGTCCCTGGCGAGCCGGCTGGCCTGGGCCTGGGTGGCGCCGCAAGCCAGGGCCAGGCGGGCAAAGTCGGCCGTCTCGGCGCTGTTCAAATACAGTTTGCCGCGCTCGCTGTGCAGGCTTACGTGGAGCTGTGCGTCATCAAATACCAGCGGCATTTCGCGGCCGTCGGCGATCCATTGCTTGCGTTGCAGCGGGTCGGCCAAGGCCTGCATGGCCAACGCCACACCCGCCTCCGCCGCCAGCAACGCCTGGGTATGCTGGCGATGCCACAGGGCCTGGCGGCTTTCCAGTTGTACCCAACCGGCCAGGCCGCCCAGCAGCAAGCTGAGCAACGCCAGCACAAACAGCACCAGCAGCAGGGCGACACCGCGCTGACGCCTCATTCGCCTGATTCTCCGCCGGAGAGATTCAGCCGCAGGGCGACCACCTGGGTCACCCACGGCACCGGCCCGTTGACCCGCGCCGCAATGCGCACTGCGTACGGCAGGCGCTTGGTCCACGGCCAGTCATTGATCCAACCCGTGGCCTGTCCCTTGGGTGACAGGCCGCGATAGCTGAATTGCAGATCCTCGACGTTCTTCAGCAACACCTGCGGTTCGCTGCGGGTGGCCGGCACGCTCACTTGGGCATTGGACTCAAACCGTGCGAACGCCACCTGCAACTCGCCCTCGCTCAACTGCAAGGTGAAACGCTGGATGCCGCCACCGAGCACGCCCGGCAAGGTCGCGACGAATTGCAGGCGCTGGGGAGCGCCGACAAAAAAACCGTTGGTCTGGCTGTCGTCCTCGGTCACGTCCAGGGGCAGCGCCTCGCTGATGGACGTGCGCAGGAACTGTTGCGCGGCGCGACTTTCATCCAGGCTGACGGTGTAGCGCTGCGCTTTGAGTACTGCACGATTGGCTCCCAGGAGCGCGCCGCCCACCAGGGTCAACAACACCCCCAGCAGGCTGAGCACGATCATGATTTCGAGCAACGTGAAGCCCCGCTGCTGCTTCACTGGAGGCTCCCGTCGCGGCTGGCGCGCAGTTTCAAGGTACTGAAATTTGCGTGGCGCGGGCCTTCGCTGACGCTGAGATCGAGGCGAAACAAATGTGGCTGACCGATGCGGGTGGGCTGCTGGGCGACGCGCAGTTGCCAGGCAATGCCGTCGAGCTCGCCCTGGCGCACGCCACTGGCCAGGGGGCCCGACGCTTCCTGATCCATCACGCTCAACGCTGCATGGGTCAAACGGTCGCTGCGGGCCACCTGCAACAACGAGCGCGCGCTTTGGCCGAACGCGACCAGCAAGACCGTGCTGCAGATCGCCATGAGGGTCAGCGCTGCAAGCATTTCCAGCAAGGTGAAACCCGACTGACGCTTCATGGCAATGCCTTGGACTGCACGCTGCCGGTCAGCCAACCGACATCGATGCGCCAGCGCCGCGTGCCATTGGCCAACAACAGGTTGCCGCCGGTGGAGCTGCCGTCGGGGTAAAACTCCACCGCAGCGCCGGCGTGTTCGGCGGTGTGCAGGGTGACTTGCAGGTCGGCCGGCCAGTGCTTGATGGGTTGCCCCGGCGCCTGAAAGCTCAGCCGGGCCAAGTCGAAAACGGTCTTGGCCGACGTGCCGCTGACAATCGCCCGCGCCCGGGTGCTGCGCAGGGCATCCACCATCTGCCCGACCACCTGGCGCTCCTTGGCAACCCGCAGGCCTTGTTGCAGGCCAAATCCCACCAACCCGGCCGCGATGCTGATCAACACGATCACCACCAGCATCTCCAGCAGGGTAAAGCCGCGTTGGAGGGCCGGCATTATTCCCAGTTGCCCAGGTCGGCGCTGTAGCCTTCGCCGCCGGGCTGGCCGTCCTGACCGTAGAAGATCAGGTCGAAGGCGCCATGTTCACCGGGGAAACGATAGCCGAAGGCATGGCCGAACGGGTCCTTGAGGTCTGAGGGCTTGGCGTACGGCCCGGCCCAGCCGGCGGTGTTGCCAGGCTTGTCGACCAATTGCTGGAGGCTCTTGGGGGGCGAGCCGACGTCCAGGCCGTAGCTCTCGATCTTCATGCTCAGGCTGGCCAGTTGCGCCTTGCCTGCGCCGTATTTGCCCTTGTCGACGTTGCCACCTACCTGGCGCACCACGATAGTGGCGACGATGCCCAGCAACACGATCACCGCGAGCATTTCCAGCAAGGTGAAACCGCCTTGGCGGCGGGCGGGTTTGAAACGGGTATGGCGCATCGGCTTGCTTCCTCGGGTTTTCATAGGTTGCTGGTCAGGCTCATCAGCGGCAGCATGATCGCCAGCATGATCACCGCCACCAGCACCGCCATGACCACGGTCAGGGACGGCACCAGGGCGGCGAGCAGGCGGTCGATGCCGCGCTTGGCTTCGACGTCGAACACGTCGGCGACCTTGAGCAGCATGCTGTCCAGTTCACCGGCCTGTTCGCCGACTTCAATCATTTGCAGGGCCAGGTCCGGCAGCAGCGGTTGGCTGCCAAACGCACTGGCCAGGGTGCCGCCGCCTTTCACCGACTCGGCGGCCTGGGCCACTTGGGCCTGCAAGGCGCGGTTGGTGCAGACCTGGCGGGCGATCACCAGCGCTTGCAGCAGCGCCACGCCGTTGCTCAGCAAGGTGCCAAGGGTGCGCGCCAGGCGTGCGGCTTCGACCCGCTGCAACAGCGGGCCGATAACGCGGATACCCAGCACGCGCCGGTCGTACTGTTCGCGGTGTCGTGGGTTGCGCAGGCGTGCCGCCAGGGCCCAGACCGTCACGATCAACCCGGCGAGCACCGCCAGGCCATAGGCGCCGAGGAATTGGCCAAGGCCCAGAATCACTTCGGTGATCAGCGGGATCGGCACACCCAAATCGTTGAAGATCGGCACGAACTGCGGCACCACGTAAGCCAGCAACAGCGCCAGGGAGCCGAGCACGCCCACCACCAGGAAGGCGGGATAGATCAACGCGTTGATCACCTCGCCTCTTAACAACTGGCTACGTTCCAGGTAGTCGCTGAGTTGGCGCAGGGTGTTCTCCAGCGCGCCGCCCGCCTCACCGGCACGGACCATGCTGAGGTACAGCGGCGAAAACTGGCTGCCCTCCTCTTCCAGCGCTGCCGACAATGGCTTGCCCGCCTTGACGTGCTCGCGAATACGCTCGATCAGCGCACGGGTCTGCGGTTGGCCGGGTTGCTTGAGCAGGATGCCCAGGGAGCGTTCCAGCGGTTGGCCGGCTCCCAGCAGCGTGGCCAGTTGCTGGGTAAAGCTGACCAGCGCCGCGCCATTCAACTGGCCACGTCCGAAGGCATTGCGCAGCCCTTGGGCACCGGCGGCATCGATGTGCAACAGCAGCAGGCCACGCTTGTGCAGCGCGGCGACGGCGGCGGCCTGGTCCCTGGCTTCGAGGGTGCCGTTCTGCACGACGCCCTGGCTGTCCAGGGCGCGGTATTTGAACAGGCTCACGCGCCCTCTCCACGGGTGACGCGCAGCACTTCTTCAAGGGACGTGACACCGGCCACCGCCTGGCGCAGACCTTCTTCATGCAGGGTGCGCAAGCCACCACGGCGGGCAGCCTGTTCGAGGGTCGCGGCGTCGGCCTGGCGCATCAACAAACTGCGCAGTTCGTCATTCATCACCAGCAATTCGGTGATTGCACTGCGGCCGTGGTAACCGCCGCCGGGGGCGTTGGCGCGAGGCCGGTAAAGCAGGATCGGGCGCTGGTCGGTGAAGCGGTCGAGACCGTGTTCCTCGATCAACTCCGGCGGGGCTTCGAACGCCTCACGGGTCGCCGGGTCGAGGCGGCGCACCAGGCGCTGGGCGAGGATGCCATTGACGGTCGAGGCGATCAGGTAGCTCTCCACCCCCATGTCCAGCAGGCGCGTGATACTCGCTGCGGCACTGTTGGTGTGCAGGGTCGAGAGCACCAGGTGGCCGGTCAGGGAGGACTGGATGGCGATGCGGCAGGTTTCGAGGTCGCGGATCTCACCAATCATGATCACGTCCGGGTCCTGGCGCACGATGGAGCGCAGCGCGCCGGCGAAGTCCAGCCCGATGGCCGGCTTGACCTGGATCTGGTTGATGCCTTCCAGTTGGTATTCCACCGGGTCTTCGACGGTGATGATCTTGCGCTCGGCGGTATTGAGCCGCGAAAGCGCGGTATAGAGCGTGGTGGTTTTACCCGAGCCGGTGGGGCCGGTGACCAGCAGGATGCCGTGGGGCCGCTCGAGCACTTCAAGAAAGGTTTCCAGGCGCTGGCCATCAAAACCCAGGCTCTGGAAATCGAACTGCACGGTCTGGCGGTCCAGCAGGCGCATCACCACCGACTCACCAAAACTGGTGGGCACCGTGGACACCCGCAGGTCCAGTTCCTTGCCCTGAATGCGCAACATGATCCGACCGTCCTGGGGCAGGCGGCGCTCGGCAATGTCGAGGCGCGCCATGATCTTGACCCGGGAAATCACCGCCGCCGAAGAACTCGACGGCGGCGCTTCGGCTTCATGCAGTACACCGTCGATGCGGTAGCGCACCTTGAGCTGGTTTTCGAAGGGTTCGATATGGATGTCCGAGGCGCGGTGTTCCACGGCCCGTTGCAGGATCAGGTTGACCAGGCGAATCACCGGCGCCTCGGAGGCCATGTCCTTGAGGTGTTCGATGTCTTCCAGGGCGCCGCCTTGTTCATCGAGGTTTTCGATCAGGGTGCCCATGGCCGAACGGCCCTGGCCGTAGTAGCGCTCGATCAGGGTTTCGACTTCGTTGCGCGGCCCGACCGCCAACCACACCGGCACGCCGCACGCATACGCCAGGGCCTGGAACGGATACAGCAACGCCGGGTTGGCCGCCAGCACTCGCACGCCACCGTGGCTCCAGCCCACCGGCACCACCTGGTAGTGGCGCATAAAGCGTTCGGTCAGCGTCGGCAGCGGGTCGAGCACGGGCGGTGCGGCGTCCGCCAGCAGCAACGGCGCGCCGAGTAAATCGGCCCAGGCCCGCGCCAGTTCCACCTCGGAAACCAGCCCCAGGCGCGTCAGCAGGCCGAGCAGTTCGGGGTCGTCGGATTCCTGGGATAACCGTCGGGCACGTTCCAGGTCGACGGTTTTCAGACCGGCTTTTCGCATCAGCCACGCGCACACTTGTTCGGCATCCGGAATCTGCATTCGGCATGCATCGATGGGCATTGACGGTATCGGCTGGGGCATCTGCACAAGTCTGAGGGGCTATTTAAAAACCTGTTCCGTGGCACGTGCGGGAACAAGGGCATCCACACTTAGTTGGAGGTTTTTAGCGCAAGCGCTGTCATGACAAGGTACGGACCCTACACCAAAACATTTTGTATTACAGCCCACTTAAGTTATGGCCTTTTAGAACTACCAACAAGCGCCATTAGTTAGCCATGACCGCACACATGCCGTTTAAAGCATCGACTAACATGTTTAAACTTAGTTCATCAGCGCAAGAAAATATCGCCAGCCTCACGCAAGGTCTGGCTTTATCCCGGCACCTAATGGCAATCAACGATCAGTTCAATGTGCCATCTTGCAATATCACATGGACACTACTCAAAAGAACAACCCACCAAGTCATTGCACTTTTTAAATCGCGAAACTCACCGCAATAATTGCAATTAGCCATCGCCAAAACTTGTCACCAAAGACGAACTACCCAATGATAAAAAAGAGACGAGCGCACGCAATCAAACGCATGTTTCAGCGCCTGACCTTGAATAGCCCGTTATCAGAAAATCCCGAGAATCAACGCAACATGGCCATGAGCCGCAACTGGACTCAGGCGCTCTCGCGCTCGATCAAGCGGCACTCCAGCAGGTTCAAGCGTTGCACCTCATCCTCCACCGGCAACACGCCCAGGCTTTCGAGCACCCGCGTCGCCGCCAGCACGCCTATCTCCAGGGCGGGCGGCTTGATGGTGCTGAGACTGGGCAGGAGCATTTCGGCAAACGGGTAATCACCAAAGCCGAGCACGGCACAATCTTCAGGGATTTTCAGCCCTGCCCGTTGCCCCGCCAGCAAGCCACCGGCAGCGAGGTTGTCATTGGCGAAGATGATTGCGTCGGGCGGCGTGGCGGCGCTCATCAACACGTGCATGGCTTGCTTGCCCGCCTCAAACGGTGCGCGATCGGCGTCCGGGGCAAACACCCAGGGCTGCATGCCCAACTCAATCAGGGTCGCGCTGTAGCCATCCCGGCGTTCCAGTGCGCTGAAGTCCCCCGGCGCGCTGTTCTGCACAAAGGCGATGCGCCGATAACCCTTGCCATGCAGGTAGCGCGCAGCGGTCACGCCCACCTCGTAATGGGAGAAGCCGATCTGTAAGGGCTCACGCTCGGGTTGGTAATCCCAGGTTTCGACCACCGGGATATCGGCCTCGGCGATCATCTTCTCGGTGCCCGCGCTGTGGAAGCGACTGGTGATCACCAATGCCGCCGGCGACCAACCGAGGAACGCGCGCACTGCATTTTCTTCCTGCTCGGCGCTGAAGTAACTGGACGCCAGCAGCAGTTGGTAGCCGTGGCGGCTAAGGGTGTCGCTGAAGCCCTGGATGGTATTGGCGAAGATCGGCCCGGAGATGTTCGGAATCACCATGGCGACGATCTTGCCCCGCGCCGACGCCAGCCCACCCGCCACCAGGTTGGGCACGTAGCCCAGCTCGGCGACCACCGCCGCGATGCGTTCGCGGCGTTCGGGCGAGACCTGCTCTGGCTGGTTGAAATAGCGCGACACGGTAATCGCTGAAACACCGGCCTGGCGCGCCACGGTGTTCAAGGTGACACGGCCGGCGCCACGGCGTTTCCGGGGTTTGTCTTCGCTCAAGGGACGATCCTGTTAAAAACTTAAAAGAATATAAAACTAATTTTTTAGTATTTGACGCTCTATGTCACACCTACCAATAATGCCGATGTTAGCGCTACCAAAGCATTTTGTCTGCTACTCGCTCGAGCGAATGCCCAAGACAGATTCAACGGCGTTGTCGTCGCAGAACGGCAGCGGTTCAGGGCACATTTCGAGCGGTCAGAGCATGCACACACAGCCGGGGCAACCTCAAAAACTTTCGCAATCCATACGCGCCGCCACCGGGCGCCGCGCCCACCTGGGTTGGCTACTCGCGGGGCTCGCCGCCCTGCCCGTTCCCGCTGCATTCGCCGCCGACGAGCAGGAACCCACCCTCAAGCCGGTCACGGTCACGGCCACCCGCCGCGAAGAGTCGCTGCAAAAAGTCCCGGTGGCGGTTTCGGTACTCGATGGCGAACAACTGGAGCGCGACAATCGCAACGGCGTGGCGAGCATCGTCCAGCAAGTACCCTCGCTGAATTTCCGCACCGGCGCGTCGAACAAGGACACCTCGTTGTTCGTACGCGGAGTGGGCACGATATCCACCTCGCCCGGGGTTGAACCCACGGTGGCGACGGTGATTGACGGCGTGGTGTACGCCCGCCCCGGCCAGGCCACCCTGGACCTGCTGGACCTGGAACGTGTCGAAGTCCTGCGCGGCCCCCAGGGCACGCTGTTCGGCAAGAACGCCTCGGCCGGCGTGCTGAATATCACCAGCAAGGCGCCGACGGCCGAGACCCACGGCTACATTGACCAGTCCTACTTCAGCGGCAATGAAAGCCGCACCCGCTTCGGCCTGGGCGGCAGCCTGATTCCCGGCACGCTGAAGGGCTCCATCAGCGGCCTGTTCGGCACCTACGACGGCAACGTCGACAACAAGCACAACGGCCAGGAAGTGAACGGCTACAACCACCAGGGCGTACGCGGCAAACTGGAGTTCACCCCCAACGACGACGTGAAACTGACCCTGATTGCCGACTACATGCAGTCCCACGACGATGCGCCAAATGGCGTGGTGAGCCAATCCCTGACCCCGGCGTTCGCCAACGCGCTGAACCCGGTGCGCGGCTCCAGCGACAACCGCGACATCAACACCGACACCCGCAGCCACGTGGAGGACACCAACAAAGGCCTGTCTGCCCAACTGGACTGGAACCTCGGCGACTACACCCTGACCTCGATCACCGCCTGGCGCGGCTGGGACAACACCCAGTACCAGGACGGCGACCGCCTGGGCACCGTGACCGCCGCGTTCCCCGGCACCGCCGACAAAGGCGAGCTGGCGTTCGACCAATACTCCCAGGAGCTGCGCCTGGCCTCGCCCAAAGGCGAATTCCTCGAATACGTCGGCGGCCTGTTCTACATGCACGGCAAGGACCAGGAAACCTACCAGCGCACCCTGACCACCACCACACGCACCGACCGCGGCGTCGCCGACTACGGCACCACCAGCGACAGCTACGCGGTGTTCGGCGAGACCACGCTGAATTTCACCTCGGCTTTCCGTGGCATCGCCGGCCTGCGTTATACCCACGACGACCTGGAATACGATCACCGCCGCGTGTCCACCTCGGCCACCACGGTCAGCGGCATTCAACCGGCCACCAGCAGTTCGGGCTCGGTGGACGAAGACGGCTGGTCCGGCCGGCTGGGGGTGCAATACGACCTGAGCGACACCGTCACCAGCTACCTGACCTACTCGCGCGGCTACAAGGGCCCGGCCTACAACGTGTTCTTCAACATGCAGCCACGGGACACCGACGCGCTGAAACCGGAGACCTCCAATACCTGGGAAGTCGGGATCAAGGCCACCAGCTGGAACAATCGCCTGACCACCAACCTGGCGATCTTCCACAGCGACTACGACAACTACCAGGCGAACTTCTTCGACACCGTCGCCGGGCAAGTGGTGACGCGCCTGATCAACGCGGGCAGCGTCAGCACCGAAGGCGTCGAATTCGACTACGCCCTGCAGGCCACCCAACAACTCAAACTTTCCGGCGCGCTGGCCTACACCCGGGCCCGCATCGATGAGTTCGCGTGCCCGCCTGGCGCGGCGGCGTCCTGCAACGTCAACGGCAAGCCGCTGCCCTTCAGCCCGGACTGGAAAAGCTACGTGCGCGCCGACTACAGCATCCCGCTGGATAACGGCCTGGATATCGAACTGGGTACCGACTACAGCTGGCAGAGCGAAGTGCAGTACGACATCAGCCAGAACGTCGACACCAAGCAAGGCGCCTACGGCATCTGGAACGCCAGCGTCGCCCTGGCCGACTACAGCAACGGCTGGCGCGTGGCTCTGTTGGCGAAGAACCTCACCGACAAGTCCTATTCACCGCTGCTGGCCAGTGGCGGCAGCTACATCTACCGCGCCGTACCCCGTGACGATGAACGTTACTTCGGCGTGCAACTGCGCAAGGATTTCTAAGCATGACCCGTCAACTGAAACTCGGCGCGTTCCTGATGGCCACCGGGCACCACGTCGCTGCCTGGCGCCACCCCGATGTGCCGGTCAATGCCGGGCTGGATTTCGCCCACTACAAACGCCTGGCGCAGATTGCCGAAGCGGCGAAATTCGACGCGCTGTTCGTGGCTGACAGCATTGCCGCCGCCACCGGAGACATTGCCAGCCGCATGGCGCGCTCGGACTATTTCGAGCCACTGACGCTGCTGTCGGCATTGAGTGCGGTGACCGAACACATCGGCCTGATCGCCACGGCCACCACCAGCTACAACGAGCCTTACCATGTAGCGCGCAAATTCGCCTCCCTGGACCACTTGTCTGGCGGGCGCGCCGGCTGGAACCTGGTGACCTCGGACAACGCCGCCGAGGCACAGAATTTCGGGCGCGACGAACACCTCGGCCACAGTGAACGCTACAGCCGTGCCCGGGAGTTTCATCAGGTGGTGACGGGGTTGTGGGACAGCTGGGAAGACGATGCCTTTGTGCGCGACAAGGCCAGTGGCAGCTACTACGACCCGGCAAAACTGCATGTACTCGGGCATGTCGGCGAACACTTTCGTGTGAAAGGCCCGCTGAACGTGGCGCGCTCGCCTCAAGGCCAACCGGTGATTGTCCAGGCCGGCTCTTCCGAGGCGGGCCGTGAATTGGCGGCACAAACCGCCGAAGTGGTGTTCACCGCCCAGACATCATTGGCCAACGCCCAGGCGTTCTATGCCGACCTCAAGGGTCGCCTGGCTCGATACGGGCGGGAACCGGATGCGCTGAAGATCATGCCGGGGGTGTTTGTGGTGGTCGGGCAGACAGAAACTGAAGCTCGGGACAAATTCGAGGCCTTCCAGCAGTTGGTCGAACCGCAGGTGGGTGTCGCGTTGCTGGGGCGCATGCTGGGTAACTTCGACTTGTCCGGTTACCCGCTGGATGGCCCGCTGCCAGACCTGCCATTGACCGACAGCGGCCAGCGCAGTCGCCAGCAACTGCTGACCGAACTGGCGGGCCGCGAACAGCTGAGCCTGGCGCAACTGGGCCGGCGCATCGCCGGTGGCCGCGGGCACTACAGCCTGATCGGCACACCCGCGCAGATCGCCGATGAACTGCAGCACTGGTTCGAGAATGGCGCCGCCGATGGCTTCAATGTGCTGGTGCCGCACCTGCCGGGCGGGCTGGAAGATTTCGCCCAAGGGGTGGTGCCGGAACTGCAACGGCGCGGGCTGTTCCGCACCGAATACGCCGGCACCACCCTGCGTGAAAACCTGGGATTGGCACGGCCGGCCAATCGCTTTGCGGAGCAACCGGCATGAGAATGTCTGCACTGTTGTTTGCGCTGTTGGCCCTGACTCAAACCGCGATGGCTGCCGAGCCGGCCACCCTGAGGATCGGCTACCAGAAAGGCTCGATCGCCCTGGTACTCGCCAAGGAACATGGCCTGCTGGAAAAACGCTTCGACCAGACCAAAGTGCAATGGATCGAATTCCCCGCTGGCCCGCAGATGCTCGAAGCCTTGAACGTGGGCGCGCTGGACGTGGCATCCACCGGTGATATCCCGCCATTGTTTGCCCAGGCGGCGGGCGCCGACCTCGTCTACATCGGCGCTGAACCGCCCAAGCCGACGGCGGAAACCATTCTGGTGCAGGCCGACAGCCCACCGCACGGCATCGCCGACCTCAAGGGCAAGAAAGTCGCCTTCCAGAAAGGCTCCAGTTCCCACAACCTGATCCTGCGGGCCTTGAACAAAGCCGGCCTGAGCTACAAGGATATCCAGCCGGTTTACCTGCCACCGGCTGATGCCCGCGCCGCCTTCGAGCAAGGCAGTGTCGATGCCTGGGCAATCTGGGAGCCCTACTCGTCACTGGCCCTGAGCCAAAGTCCCAGCCGCGTGCTCGCCAATGGCGAAGGCTTGAACCTTTCAGGGCCAATCTATACCGCACGCCGTGATTACGCCCAGGCCAACGGTGCGTTCATCCACGCCCTGCTCGACGAACTCAGCGCCGCCGAAGCCCTGACCCGCAGCCAGCGCGAAGACAGCCTGCAGGTGCTGACCCGTTTCATGGGTTTGCCGGCCGGGGTGATTGCACGTTACGTCGACAACCGACCGCCATCGCCGATCCTGCCGATGGATGAGCACATCATTGGGGCGCAGCAAGAGACGGCGGACCTGTTTTACCAGAACCGCCTGCTGCCCAAGCCCATCGATGTACAGAAGGCTATATGGCAGGCTCCTCAGAAGTCGACGGTGGCCGACAGCAAGTAAGTGCGCGGCGTCGACAAGGTCAACCCCGGCTCGCTGTCATCCGAGGCACCGGCCGAACTCCAGTAGCGCCGGTTGGCTAGATTCTCGACATTGGCCCGCAGGGTGATGTGCTTGTCGTCGACCTTGAAGCCGTAGCGTGCGCCCACATCAAGACGGGTCCAGGCGTCGATTTCCTTGACGTTGGACTGGTCCAGGTACTGCGAGCTGGAATAGATCCCGCGGCTGGTCAGGGTCAGGCCTTCAACGGTGGGCACATCCCACTCGGCGCCGAGGTTGACGTTGTACTTGGGCGTGGCCGGCGCGCGATTGCCGTCATAGGTGCCGTTGGTGGTGTGGGTCAATTCGCTGTCGATGTACATCACCCCGCCCAGCAGGCGGAAGCCCTTGAGCGGTTCGCCGAACACGCTGAGTTCGACGCCGTCGTTCTGGCGCTTGCCGTTGGGGCCGAAGACCCGCGTGGTGGCGTTGGTCTCGTAGGCCGGCTGCTTGATCCGGAACACTGCAGCGGTGACCGCGAACGCCCCCGCGTCGTACTTGGCACCGACTTCAACCTGGCGGCTGATAAAGGGCGGGAAGATTTCATCCTCGTTGATCGAGGTCGACGGCGCGACCTTGCCCTGGCTCAGGCCTTCCATGTAGTTGGCGTACAGCGAGAGCTGGTCGGTGGCCTTGAACAGGATGCCGCCCGACGGTGAGATTTTTTCCTCGTCGTAGGCGGTGTCGCCTTTGACGTTATCGGTCCAGTCGTCCACCTTGACCCGCTGCCAGCGCGCACCGAGGGTCAGCAGTAGCCGGTCATCGAAGAAGCCCAAGGTGTCGGACAACGCCACGCCGCTGAAGCGGTTTTCGGTGTAGACCTTCGAGTCAAATCGCGTTGGCCGGCTTGGCGCAGGTGTTTCCACCGGGTTGTAGAGATTGCTCGGGGCTGCGGCATAGCGCGCGCCGCCGTTTTCGAAGTCCATGTAGAAGTAGCTGGCCGCCAGGTTGACCTCATGGCTCACCGGGCCGGTATGGAACCAGTTGCGCACGCCCGCCGTGGCGGTGCGCACGTTTTCGTCGCGGGTGAAGTCGCGGGGCTGCACGCTGAAGTCACCGGCGTTGTTGGTCACCGACACCGCGTGGCGCAGGAAGTCGTGGTTGCTTTTACGCGCGCCGACGCCGCCGTAGAGCATCAGGTTGTCACTGAGGTCGAACTCGCCGTTGACCGTGCCAAAGGTGTCATTGGTGCTCGCCTTGCTCCAGGGCTGCGCGTAGTTGTGGCGCACGTCGTTGGCACTCGGCACCTTGGCGTTGGGTCCAACTTGCACACGCTCTTGCGGGGCGTTGGTGTCGCGCTCGGTGCGGCCGATGTCGGTGGAGAGGCGCAAGCGTTCACCGCGAAAATCCAGGCCCAGCACGGCCATTTCGCGGTCGACACTCTGGTCGTCCCAGGCGGTGTCGCCGGACTGCTTCACGCCGTTGAAACGCAGGCCGAATTTATTGTCTTCACCAAAACGCCGGCCTATGTCCACGGCCCCGCCCGCCTGGCTGTCGGAGGCCCAGCTGCCGGTAAACGAGGTGATGGGTGTGTCGGTAGCGCGCTTGGGCACCACGTTGATCCCGCCACCGACGCTGCCCCGCGGCGAGATGCCGTTGATCAACTGGCTGGGGCCTTTGATGATGTCGACGCGCTCGGCCATTTCCATGTCGATGGTGTAGGTCGGCAGCACGCCGTAGAGGCCGTTGTAGGCGACATCGCTATTGAACAGGCTGAAGCCGCGAATGGTGAATTGCTCATAGCGCCCGCCCGCCGGGTTGGTGGCGCGCACCGAGGGGTCGCTGGCGATCAGGTCGCCGAGGGTGCGCGCCTGCTGGTTCTTGACCGCCGCGCTGGTGTAGGTGGTCATGCTGAACGGGGTGTCCATGAAGTCCCGTGAGCCCAGCAGGCCCTGGGAGCCTCGGCGCGCCACCTGGCCACCGGCGAATGACTCGCTGCCGGCATCGCCGACGGTGCCAAGAATCGAGGTGGGCGCCAGTTGCAGGCTGCCGCCTTCCGGAATTGGGGTCAGCATGTAGGCCTGCTCGCCCATGGGTTGCAGTTGCAGGCCTGAGCCTTGCAGCAAGCGGGCAAACCCTTCTTCGACGCCGTATTCGCCGGACAACCCGCTGCTGTTGCGGCCGCTGACCAGCGCCGGGTCTACCGAGAGGTTGACCCCGGCCAGGCCGGCGAAACGGGTCAACGCGGCGCTCAGGCTGCCGGCCGGCACCTGGTAGCTGCGCCGGGACGCGCCGTCTTCGGCATAACTGATGGGGACGAACAGCGGGCTGGCACTCAGGCTCAGCATCAGGCTGAAATTCAGCAGCGGACGGATTGCGGGCATTGGCAGAAGCTCTCGATTTTGTTCACTTACCTGGAATGACCAGCCACGTGAAAAAAAGGGACAGGCTTCAGCCAATTTTTTTGAATATTACGGTTTGATGCCTTTGAGCTTTTGGAGCAGCTCCATCAATTGCTCCAGGGATTCCTCGCCGAACTGCTCCTGAATCTTCTGGTAGTTGCTTTCCATCCCGGCGCTCATGTCGACGAAGCACTGCTGGCCCTGTTCGGTCAGGGCGACGAACACCCGGCGCTGGTCTTCGGCGGATTTGCGCCGGCGCACGATGCCGTCACGCTCCAGCCGGCCCAGTACGCCGGTCATGCTCGGCTTGAGGATGCATGCGAGGTGCGCCAGTTGGTGGCTTTCGAGTTCGCCCTGCTGACGCAGGATGCGGATCACCCGCCATTGCTGTTCGGTCAGGTCATGTTCATTGAGCAGTGGCCGGAAGAACGCCATGGTCGCTTCGCGGGCCTGGAGCAAGGTGAGCGTAAGGGACGGTCTAGGGGTGGGCATGGTTCACGCGCATTAAAGGTCGAAGCGTCGAAGCTTAGAGTCGGTGTCCGGTGCATGCAACCCGGGGCATGGAGTAAATCATTAACCTATAAATGATTTTTCAAAAACTTGTTAATCACGCTACCCGGCCTAACGATAACATGTTAACAATATGCCGCCCCTGACCTCACAGAGGGCGCATACCAACAAAAACAACAAAAGGAACGCCCCTCATGCATTCGTGCCTCTTTCGCACGGCGGCAAGCGCTGGCCTGTGCGCCGCGTTTACCCCTCTGGTCGCTCACGCCGATTTCATCCAGGACAGCAAAGCCAGCCTGGACCTGCGCAATTTCTACATGAACCGCGACTTTCGCCAGACCAACGCGCCGCAGAACAAAGCGGACGAATGGGCGCAAGGTTTTGTGCTGCGCCTGGAATCAGGCTACACCGAAGGGGTGGTCGGTTTTGGCGTGGATGCCTTGGGTGAAATGGGCTTGAAACTCGATTCCAGCCGCGACCGCCGTGGCACCGGGTTATTGCCATTTGGCGCCAGCGGCGAGCCGGCTGACAGCTACAGCGAACTCGGCCTGACCGCCAAGCTGCGCCTGTCGAAAACCGTGCTCAAGCTCGGCACCCTGCAACCGCTGTTGCCGGTGGCCGCCTACAACGACACCCGCCTGCTGCCATCGACCTACAACGGTGAACTGGTGACCTCCCAGGACATCGACGGCCTGACGTTGAACCTCGGCCGCCTGGAAAAACAGAACCTGCGGGACTCTTCCAACAACGAATCCATGAGCTACGGCGGCGTCACCAGCAGCCACCTGGACCTGGCCGGCGGCACCTACGCCATCAATCCGCACCTGG
This sequence comes from Pseudomonas sp. MWU16-30323, assembly GCF_020515595.1. Lineage (NCBI taxonomy): Bacteria > Pseudomonadati > Pseudomonadota > Gammaproteobacteria > Pseudomonadales > Pseudomonadaceae > Pseudomonas > Pseudomonas sp. MWU16-30323. Next base: position 15,183 of record NZ_JAIWYM010000028.1, on the reverse strand, counting down.
CGGCGACCTATTACTACGCGCAGATGCAGGACATCTACCGCCAGAATTTCATCGGCCTGGTGCAGGACCTGCCGCTGGCCCAGGGCGTGAACCTGCGCACCGACCTGCGCTACTTCGACACCCGCGAGCAAGGCAGCGCGCGGTTGCGCAGCCCTACCCGCGTGGACGGCGGCCGGATCGACAACCGTTTTTTCAACGGCATGTTCAGCCTGTCGGTGGGCGCGCACAAATTCGGCCTGGGCTTTCAGAGCCTTTCCGGTGACGGCGACTTTGCCTTCCCGGGGCAAGATCCGTATTCGGTCAACCTGGTGACCATCAATATCTTCACCAAGGCCAACACCGACGCGTGGCAGGCGCGCTACGACTACAACTTCGCCGCCCTCGGCCTGCCCGGCCTGACCTTCATGACCCGCTACGTCGACGGCAGCCACGCGCAAACCGCCACGGTGCGCAACGGCCGCGAATGGGAGCGCGACACCGACCTGGTCTACACCGTGCAGAGCGGCCCGCTGAAGAACGTCAATGTACGGCTGCGCAACGCCACCCTGCGCTCAAGCAACGGCCTGACCAGCGACATCGACGAAAGCCGGGTGATCATCGGCTACACCGTGGCCCTGTGGTAACGCCGGGCCCCTTAACGCAACCCCGATTGACGCTGGCGGTATTCCCCCGGCGTCATTTGCGCGTAGCGCTGGAAAAACCGGCTGAAATACGCCGGGTCCTTGAACCCCAGCTGGTAGCAGATTTCATTCGCCGAGTTGCCGGTGAACAGTAACAGGCGCCGGGCTTCCTGCATCAGCCGTTCGAGGATCAAGCGTTTCGAGGGCAGGTCGGCGATCCGCCGACACACCTCGTTGAGCCGCGCTTCAGTGACGCCGATACCGTCGGCATAACGCGACAGCGGCCAGTGTTGCAGGTAATGGTCTTCGATCAGTTCGTTGAAGCGGTGGAAGATCCGCAGGTCTTCGTGGCGTGCCGGGCGGGCTTCCAGGGAATTGGCGCAGAGCCGCAGCAGGCTGATCATGATCAGGCGCGTCAGGCTGTCCAGGGCCGAACTGCGCCCGCTGGCCTGGGCGTTGATCTCGCTGCACAGTTCATCAAACAGGAGTTCCAGGCGGCGTACCTCGGGCTGAAACTCCGGTGCCAGCCGCGCCAACGCCACACAGGCCGCCGGCAATTGCGCGCCGGGGGCCAGGCTTGGGTCGGCGTCGATCAAGGCCCACACCAGTTGCTGGCGCACGGTCAGCACATGGCCGTCGGCGTCGGCTTCGGTGACGAAGGAATGCGCCACCGTCGGCGGCGTGAGGAAAAACATCGGCCCGGATTCGAGGTACTGCTGGTCGTCCAGGTAGACCCGCACCGCGCCGGTCTTGACGTAATGCACCTGGAAAAACCGGTCATGGCGATGCACCGGCATGTTCCGCCCAAAAAATCCCGCCAGGTTGCCGAGCCGGTCGTAGTGCACCTCGGCATCGCTGTAACGCTGGTCGTAGACCTGCCCGATGTTGATGTTGGGGATCGGCTGACGATCGCTCATCACTGCATTCTCTTTGTTGTTTTGAGTGCCCTGAAATATTGCCACGCTTGACGATAGTTAACATCTTAATTATAACGTTAACAGGTTAACGAATATCCCAAGGAGCAGGCCCGAATCTGCCCCGCCACTGCCAGGAGAAAAGCATGAGCCGTGCCCTGCATGATGTTGCGAACGGCACCCTGTTCGGCGTTGCGCTGAACTACCAGGGGTTGCTGAACCAACGTCTCGCCGAATTCGAACAAGCGCCCTACCAGAAACCGCCGGTGAAGCCGGTGCTGTTCATCAAGACGCCCAACACCCGCAACGGCCACGACGGCGTGGTGCTGCACCCTCAGGGTGAACGCCTGCAACCGGGCCCGGCACTCGGTGTGGTGATTGGCAAGACCGCCAGCCGTGTCAGCGTCGAAAACGCCCTGGAGCATGTGGCGGGCTACACCATCATCAATGAGTTCAGCCTGCCGGAAGACAGCTATTACCGCCCGGCGGTGAAAGCCAAGTGCCGGGACGGGTTCTGCGCATTGGGCCCCGAACTGGTGGCCCGCGACCAAGTTGCCAACCCGCACCAACTGAGCGTGAAGCTGTTCGTCAACGGTGAGCTGCGCCAGCAAAACTCCACCGCCAATTTCGTGCGCAGCCTGCCGCAGTTGATCGCCGAGATCAGCGAGTTCATGACCCTGCACGCAGGCGATGTGCTGATCACCGGCACGCCCGAAGGCCGCGTGGATGTGCAACCCGGCGACACGGTTGAAGTCGAGATCAGCGGCCTGGGCCGCCTGGTCAACCACATCAAGGCAGAGGAGCTGTCATGAAACACGCGCGTATTCGCTTTGAAGGTGAAGTTCATTCGGTACAGGTCGACGCTGAGAACGCCGTACGCCTGGCCGACGGTCGCCTGCTGGCCGAAGACCAGGTCGAATGGCTGCCACCGGCCACCGGCAGCATGTTTGCCCTGGGCCTGAACTACGCCGACCACGCCGCCGAACTGGCCTTCAAGCCGCCGACTGAACCGCTGGCGTTCATCAAGTCCCCCGGCACCTACACCGGCCACCACCAGGTGACCTGGCGCCCGGACAACGTCGCCTACATGCACTACGAGTGCGAACTGGTGGCGGTCATCGGCAAACCGGCGCGCAACGTCAAGCGCGAGAATGCCCTGGAGTATCTGGCCGGCTACACCGTGTGCAACGACTACGCGATCCGCGACTACCTGGAAAACTACTACCGCCCCAACCTGCGGGTGAAAAACCGCGACGCCACCACGCCTGTGGGCCCATGGATCGTCGACGTCGCCGACGTGCCAGATCCAAGCAACCTGAAGCTGCGCACCTGGATCAACGGTGAACTGCGCCAGGAAGGCTCAACCTCGGACATGATTTTCGACATCCCGTATTTGATCGAATACCTGTCCAGCTTCATGACCCTGCAACCCGGCGACATGATCGCCACCGGCACCCCGGAAGGCCTGGCGGATGTGGTGCCGGGGGATGAAGTAATCGTGGAAGTGGAAGGCGTCGGCCGCCTGGTGAATCGAATTGTCAGCGAGGCGGACTTTTTCGCCGCCCGTAAAGAGGCTTGAGCAACATGATCAAACACTGGATCAACGGCCGTGAGGTCGAAAGCAAAGACACCTTCATCAACTACAACCCGGCCACCGGCGAAGCCATCGGTGAAGTGGCCAGCGGCGGCGCCGAGGAAGTAGCGCAAGCGGTAGCGGCAGCCAAGGAAGCCTTTCCGAAGTGGGCGGGAACACCCGCCAAGGAACGTGCCCGCTTGATGCGCAAGCTCGGTGAACTGATCGAACAGAACGTGCCGCACCTGGCCGAGCTGGAAACCCTCGACACCGGCCTGCCGATCCACCAGACCAGGAACGTGCTGATTCCACGGGCGTCCCACAACTTCGATTTCTTCGCCGAAGTCTGCACCCGCATGGACGGCCACAGCTACCCGGTGGACGACCAGATGCTCAACTACACCCTGTACCAGCCGGTGGGTGTGTGTGCGTTGGTGTCGCCATGGAACGTGCCGTTCATGACCGCCACCTGGAAGACTGCGCCGTGCCTGGCGCTGGGCAATACCGCGGTGCTGAAGATGTCCGAGTTGTCGCCGCTGACGGCCAATGAACTGGGGCGCCTGGCGGTCGAAGCCGGGATCCCCAAAGGCGTGCTGAACGTGATTCAGGGCTACGGCGCCACCGCCGGTGATGCGCTGGTGCGCCACCCGGACGTGCGAGCGATTTCCTTCACCGGCGGCACCGCCACCGGCAAGAAAATCATGCAGACCGCTGGCCTGAAAAAGTACTCCATGGAACTGGGCGGCAAGTCGCCGGTGCTGATTTTTGAAGATGCCGACCTGGACCGCGCCCTCGACGCGGCACTGTTCACCATTTTCTCGCTCAACGGCGAACGCTGCACCGCCGGCAGCCGGATCTTCATTCAGGAGAGCGTGTACCCGCAGTTCGTCGCCGAGTTTGCCGCCCGCGCCAAGCGCCTGATCGTCGGCGACCCACAGGACCCGAAGACCCAGGTCGGCTCGATGATCACCCAGGCCCACTATGACAAGGTCACCGGCTACATCAGGATTGGCCTCGAGGAAGGCGCCACCCTGCTGGCCGGCGGCCTGGAACGCCCGGCCAACCTGCCGGCGCACTTGAGCCGCGGGCAGTTTATCCAACCGACGGTGTTTGCCGATGTAAACAACCAGATGCGCATCGCCCAGGAAGAGATCTTTGGCCCGGTGGTGTGCCTGATCCCGTTCAAGGACGAAGCCGAAGCGCTGCAACTGGCCAACGATACCGAGTACGGCCTGGCGTCCTATATCTGGACCCAGGACATCGGCAAGGCGCATCGTCTGGCCTACGGCATCGAAGCCGGCATGGTGTTCATCAACAGCCAGAACGTGCGGGACTTGCGCCAGCCGTTTGGTGGGGTAAAAGGTTCCGGCACCGGCCGTGAAGGCGGCCAATACAGCTTCGAAGTGTTCGCCGAGATCAAGAACGTGTGCATTTCCATGGGCAGTCACCACATCCCGCGCTGGGGTGTTTGAGTGATCCCCGTGGAAGCTGTCAGGCTCTGGCGAGGCTGCGATGCAGGCGCTGCGGTCTGCCAGATGCAGCGCGGTGATCCCATCGCAGCCTCGCCGGGGCTCGACAGCTCCCACATTTGAGCTTTGGCAACACGCTTCCCAGACAAAAACAATTATTCAGGAGAATGATCATGGGCGAAGTAGTTCTGGCAGCGAAGATCTGCCACGTTCCCTCGATGTACCTGTCGGAACTGCCCGGCAAGCACCACGGTTGCCGTGAAGCAGCCATCGCCGGGCACAAGGAAATCGGGCGGCGCGCCCGTGAGCTGGGGGCCGACACCGCCGTGGTGTTCGACGTGCACTGGCTGGTCAACAGCGGCTATCACGTCAACTGTGGCGAGCATTTCAAGGGCACCTACACCAGCAACGAGCTGCCGCACTTCATCAAGAACATGGAGTACGAGTACCCGGGCTGCCCGGAGCTGGGCGAGTTGATCGCCGCCGAGGCCAACCTGGCCGGCGTGCGCACCATGGCCCACAACATCCCGAGCCTGGAGCTGGAATACGGCACCCTGGTGCCGATGCGCTACATGCACATGGGCGTGCCGGACGAGCACAAGTTCGACGTGATCTCCATCGCCGCGTGGTGCGCCTGGCACCGCCTGGAAGACAGCTTCGCGTTTGGCGCCGCCGTGCGCCGGGCCATCGAGAAGAGCGATCGCAAGGTGCTGGTGCTGGCCTCGGGTTCCCTCTCCCACCGTTTCTCCGACGACCGCGAAGCCGAAGCCAATATCCACAACTGGACCCGTGAATTCGACAAACAGATGGACCTGCACGTGGTGGAAATGTGGAAGCAGGGCCGCTTCAAGGAGTTCTGCGCAATGCTGCCGGACTACGCCGAGCACTGCTTCGGCGAAGGCAAGATGCACGACACCGCGATGCTCCTGGGACTGCTGGGCGGGCCGGACTACAACCAGCCGGCCGAGATCATCACCCAGCCGTTCGGCAGCTCGGGCACCGGCCAGATCAATGCCATTTTCCCTTTATGAGCCTTGGTGAGGATCAAATGTGGGAGCTGGCTTGCCTGCGATGCAGGCACCTCGGTGTATCTGTCTCACCAAGTTGATGCCATCGCAGGCAAGCCAGCTCCCACAAGGAATTCGCTGCACCTCACCCTAAGAGGAGATACACACATGCCGCACTTCATCGCCGAATACACCGACAACCTCGAGCAGCAAGCCAACCTGCCGGCCCTGTTCGAGCGAGTTCACGCCGTGCTGGGGGACAGCGGCGTGTTCCCCCTGGGGGGCATCCGCAGTCGCGGCGTGCGCCTGGACACCTGGCGCATGGCCGACGGCAAGCATGACTACGCCTTCGTCCACATGACCCTCAAGGTTGGCCACGGGCGCGACCTGGAAACCCGAAAAACGGTGGCCGAAGCCCTGTTCAAGGTCATCACCGAACACTTCGCCGAGCTGCAATCCCAACGGCTGCTGGCGTTGTCGTTCGAGATGATCGAGTTGCACCCCGAACTGAACTTCAAGCAGAACAACGTGCACGCATTCCTGAAGAACCAGGCGGGCTGACCACAGCCCACCTTTCCGCCCATGGCCACTCAAACCAAAAAGAACAACATCATGAGCACAGCCACTACCGCCGACAGCACCACCCTGATCGAACATCAGCGCACCCACCGCATCGTCACCTGGCGACTGATGCCGTTGCTGCTGATCTGCTACCTGTTTGCCCACCTGGACCGCATCAATATCGGCTTCGCCAAGATGCAGATGAGCACCGACCTGCACTTCAGCGACACGGTGTACGGCCTCGGTGCCGGGCTATTTTTCATCGCCTACGCGCTGTTCGGGGTGCCGAGCAACATGGCCCTGGACCGGGTCGGGCCACGGCGCTGGATCGCCTGCCTGATGGTGGTGTGGGGCGTGCTCTCCACCAGCATGCTGTGGATCGAAAGCTCCACGGGCTTCTACGTGCTGCGCTTTCTGCTGGGGGTGGCCGAAGCCGGCTTCTTCCCGGGGATCCTGGTGTTTCTCAACCGCTGGTACCCGGCCCGGCGCCGGGCGCAAGTCACCGCGCTGTTTGCGATTGCGGTACCCATGGCCGGTGTGGTCGGCGGGCCGTTGTCCGGTGCGATCCTGGAGCATTTTCATGATTTCGGCGGGCTGCGCGGCTGGCAGTGGATGTTCCTGATCGAAGGCGCCCCAGTGGTGCTGCTCGGTCTGGTGGTTCTCAAATACCTGCCGGACAGCTTCGAAACCGTGAAGTGGCTGGAACCGGCACAGAAGCAACAGCTGCGCGAGCAACTGAGCAATGAAGAACAGCGCAAATCCATCACCTCCTTTGGCGGCATCCTGCGTGACCCGCAAGTGTGGCTGCTGGTGGCGGTGTACTTCGCGGTGATGCTGGCGGTGAATACTCTGGCGTTCTGGATGCCCACCCTGATCCACGGCGCCGGCATCGGCCGCGACAGCCAGGTGGGCCTGCTGAGTGCCGTGCCGTATCTCGCCGGGTGCTTCTTCATGATCGGCTGCGGACGCTCATCCGACCGCAACCGCGAGCGCCGCTGGCACCTGTGCGTGCCGTTGTTGATGTCGGCCATCGGCATCGCCGTGGCCGGGCTCTCCCCCACCAACCCGACCCTGGTGCTGGGCGGCCTGATCCTGGCCGGCATGGGCGCCAGCGCCGCGTTGCCGATGTTCTGGCAACTGCCGCCGGCGTTCCTGTCCAACAGCACCCAGGCGGCCGGCATCGCGCTGATCAGCTCGTTCGGCAGCATCGCTTCGTTCCTCGCGCCGTACCTGATCGGCTGGATGCGCGACACCACCCAAAGCGCGAGCCTGGCCTTGTATGTGCTGGCGCTGCTTATCGCCCTCGGCGGCCTGCTGGTGCTGCGCACCCACGCTGCCATCGTCAATCCCCAGTAGAGAGTTCGTCATGCTTGATCAAGCCCACATCCAGCAAGCCGCCGCCCGCCTCGACCAGGCTGAGCGTTCCCGTGAACAGGTGCGCCAGTTTTCCCTGGAACACCCGAGCATCACGATTGAAGACGCCTACGCGATCCAGCGCGCCTGGGTGGCACAGAAAATCAAGGACGGGCGCAAGCTGGTGGGGCACAAGATCGGCCTCACGTCCCGGGCGATGCAGGTGTCGTCGAACATCACCGAACCGGATTACGGCGCCCTGCTCGATGACATGTTCTTCGACGAAGGCACCGACATTCCGTTCGAGCGTTTCATCGTGCCAAGGGTGGAAGTGGAGCTGGCGTTCATCCTCGGCAAGCCACTCAAGGGCCCGAACTGCTCGATCTTCGATGTGCTGGACGCCACCGAATGGGTGATCCCGGCCCTGGAAATCATCGACGCCCGTATCCAGCAGATTGACCCGCACACCAACGCCACACGCAAGGTGTTCGACACCATCTCCGACAACGCCGCCAACGCCGGTGTGGTGATGGGCGGCCGCGCCGTACGCCCCACCGAGATCGACCTGCGCAAGGTGCCTGCCGTGCTGTACCGCAACGGGGTGATCGAGGAGTCCGGGGTGTCGGCTGCCGTGCTCAACCACCCGGCCAAGGGCGTGGCGTGGCTGGCGAACAAACTGGCGCCGTACGACGTCACCCTGCAACCCGGCCAGATCATCCTCGGCGGCTCCTTTACCCGCCCGGTGGCGGCGAATCCGGGCGACACCTTCCATGTCGACTACGACATGCTGGGGTCCATCTCCTGCCGCTTTGTCTGAATACTGAGGACCGTTTCATGGACATGCCCATCAACCGCTTCAAGCAGCGCCTGCAACGTGGCGAGACCCAGATCGGCCTGTGGCTCGGCCTGGCCGACGCTTATTGTGCCGAACTGGCGGCGAATGCCGGGTTCGACTGGCTGCTGATCGACGGCGAGCACGCGCCCAACGACCTGCGCGGCATGCTCGGCCAGATGCAGGCTGTCGCAGCCTACGACAGCCAGCCGGTGATTCGCCCGGTGATCGGTGATACGGCGCTGATCAAGCAGGTGCTGGATATTGGCGTGCAGACGCTGTTGGTGCCGATGGTGGAGACGGCTGAACAGGCCCGGCAGTTAATACGGGCCGTACGCTATCCGCCCTTTGGCGTGCGGGGCGTTGGCAGTGCGCTGGCGCGGGCGTCGCGCTGGAACAGCATTCCGGGTTATCTGGATGAAGCGGATGCGCAGATGTGCCTGCTGGTGCAGATCGAGAACCGTGAAGGCCTGGAGAACCTGGACGCGATTGCGGCGGTTGAAGGGGTGGACGGGGTGTTTATCGGGCCGGCGGACCTGAGCGCGGCCATGGGGCATCGGGGCAATCCCGGGCATCCCGAGGTGCAGGCGGCGATTGAGGACGCCATCGTCAGGATTCAACAGGCTGGCAAGGCGGCGGGGATCTTGAGTGCGGATGAGAAACTGGCGCGGCGGTATATCGAACTGGGGGCGGCGTTTGTGGCGGTGGGTGTGGATACAACGGTGTTGATGCGCGGGTTGCAGGGGTTGGCGGCCAAGTTCAAAGACACCGCAGCACCTGCCACAACCGGCGGCGTGTACTAACCCCGTCAAACAACAGAGATCAACTGTGGGAGCTGGCTTGCCTGCGATAGCATCACCTCGGTGTACTTGAAGGATCGAGGCGCCTGCATCGCAGGCAAGCCAGCTCCCACATTTTGATCACCTGTTACTCATCTACCGTGATTCAGCGTTTGATGGTTTTCAACTCATCCAGCAACCCCAGCAACACCTGCAACTTCTCCTCCCCAAACTGCTCTTGCAAGCGCCGGTAGTTCTCTTCCATACACTGGCTCATCGACTCGAAACTGGCCTTGCCCTTCTCCGCCAGCGTCACCAGCACCCGCCGCTGATCCTGCTCGGCCTTGCGCCGGTGCACCATCCCCGCCGTCTCCATGCGCACCAGCACGCCGGTCATGCTCGGTTTGAGAATGCACGCCAGTTCGGCCAACTGGTAAATCTCCAGCTCGTCATGCTGGCTGAGAATTCGGATAACCCGCCATTGCTGCTCGGTCAGCCCATGTTCATTCAGCGAGGGCCGGAAAAAACTCATGGCCGCTTCTCGGGCCTGCAACAGGGTCAGGGTCAGGGATTGTCTGGGTTTCAACATAGGCTCAGGGTCACGATAGATTTAGTTAATGTTTTAACGAAACTCTAACACTCTCCTCCCCACCTCACGCTATAACTTGTGAAGCCGGCGAAGGCTCTGGCGCGCAGGATCAAAAAGCGCGGCACACAGGATCAAGACATCCAGCGTGCCAACGGCCTTAATACACTCATTAGCTCTTCACTGTCAGGCAGCGCAATGATCAATATCGAAACGCCGACCTATTACACGGCGACCAAGAAATACAACCTCAGCTTTCCCACCCTGGAACAGGACGTGGAAGCCGACGTGGTGATCATCGGTGGCGGCTTTTCCGGGATCAACACCGCCCTGGAACTCGCCGAAAAAGGCATCACCAACATCGTCGTGCTGGAAGCGCGTTACCTGGGTTTTGGCGGCACCGGGCGCAACGGTGGGCAGATCATGGCCGGCATCGGCCACGACCTGGAAAAGATCAAGAAGGACGTGGGTGAAGACGGCCTGCGCCAGATCTTCGAGATCAGCGACCTGGGCGCCGACATCATCAAGAACCGCATCGCCAAGTACGACATCGATGCCGACTTCTGCCACGGCTACGGCTACATGGGCTTCAACGCCCGCCAGGAAAAGACCCTGCGCGCCTGGGAAAAAGACTTCAAGTCCATCAACACCCAACACGAGATCCGCTTCCTTGGCGGTTCCGACGTGAAGCAGATCATCGGCTCCGACGCCTACAGCAGCGCCCTGCTGCACATGGGCGGCGGGCATGTGCACTCGTTGAACCTGCTGCTGGGCGAAGCCAAGGCCCTGGCCAGCCACGGCGTGCGGATTTTCGAGAACAGCCCGGCGCTGGAAGTCAGTTATGGCGAGCGCATCACCGTGCGCACCGGCCGCGGTTCGGTCAAGGCCAGCAAGCTGCTGTGGGCCTGTGACAGCTTCCTCAACAAGCTGGAACCGGAACTGCACCGCTCGACCATCAATACCTATGCGTTCCAGATGATGACCGAGCCGTTGTCCGAAGAACTGATCAAGCGTATCAGCCCGATTCGCGGGGCCTACAGCGACATTCGCCCGGTAATCGACTACTACCGCGTCACCCACGAAAACCGCCTGCTGTTCGGCGCCGCCACACCGTTGGTGGAGCACATTCCCGGCGATTTGAAAGCCTGGAACCGCAACCTGATGCTGAAGATCTTCCCGTACCTCAAGGACGTGAAGATCGACCTGGCCTGGGGTGGCCCGATGGCTTGCAGCCCGAACCTGTTCCCGCAGATCGGCACCCTGCCCGGGCGCAGCAACGCGTTCTATGTGCAGGGCTATTCGGGCTTCGGCGTGACGCCGAGCCACATCATCTGCAAGGTGCTGGCCGAAGGCATGAGCGAAGGCTCGGCGCGGTATGACCTGGTCAGCTCGATCCACCGCCCGACCATCATCGGCAAGGACGCGATCCGCCCACTGCTGCTCACCGCCGGCAAGTCCTGGCACCAACTCTCCGGTTACTGGAACGGCCGCCGCTAATTTTTTCTCATCAGGAGCAACTGCCATGACCCTCGTTACCCTCAAGAAAGACATCCAGCTATCCGAACTCGACGCCTGGGGCACCGTCGCCGACCTCGGTTCGACCATCCTCGAAGGTGAAGTCCGGGCCTTCGGCAAAATGACCTTCGGCGCCCCCACCGACCCGGTCAGCAGCGCCTATTTCGGCACCACCCAGGGCAAGTTCCGCATGGTCTATCCCTTCGCCGAACAGGCCACCGTGGTCACCGGCGAAGTGGTACTCACTGACGAATCCACCGGCCAGAGCACCCGCTACCAGGCCGGCGACAGCTGGTTCGTGACCAAGGGCACCCCGGTGCTGTGGGAAGTGGTCAGCGAAAGTTTCGTCAAACACTACTTCGCCGTGGTGTGATGGCCCGGCTGCCGGCCCCCGTCGGCAGCCTTTTGGCGCAGGTGTCCCTCCATGCACGCTCTCCCCGCCCACGAAGTCGCCGGCCAGTGCCTGCAGGCTTTCACCCGATTGATTCCGGTCAGCCAGGCCGCGTTCTATTGCGTCGACCGCCACCTGCAAGCCCGGGATTTCCAGTTGCACGGCATGAGCGGCGAGATGCACCGCGACTACCTGGACAACTACCGCCAGTTCGACCCGTTGCAACCGCGCAACTGCCTGTCCAGTGGCTTGGCGGTGGTGCCGCTGGGCCTTGCCATGGCCCGCCAGCCGGTGCGGGATACCCGGCGCTATGGGGATTTCCTGCGGCGCTATGGCGTGGTGGATGTGGTGGAGATCCTCGCCCAGCGTGACGGACAACCCCAGGCGGCGATTTCGTTGTTGCGCACCGCCGATCAAGGCGCCTTTACCGGCGAGCAACTGGCTCAGTTGAACGCCCTGCAAACCTTGTTGCAGCTGGCCGTGGCCAATATGCAGCCCACTGAAGAGGCGCTGGCCGCGTTGACGCCCAAGGAGCGTCAGATCGCCCTGTTGTTGCGCCAGGGCGCCAGCAACAAGCAGTTGGCCCGAGAGCTGGACATCGGCCTGCCCACCATCAAGACCCACCTGATCAACCTGTTTCGCAAGACCGGCGTCAGCAGCCGCACCGAGCTGGTGGGCAGCCTGTTTCTGTAGCCCGTCTCAACCATCCGGTTGATACCCGGGCTTGCTCCCGGGCGCGATGATTCGAGGTGTTCACCCACTCAACCGGAGCATCGCAAATGACCACCCCTTCTGACTGGATCACCGTGGGCGCCCTGGCCGACGGCTTCGCCCCCGAGGCGTTCATCCTGCCGAACCTGGCGGACCTGAGCGGCAAGACCTTTACGCTGAACTTCGCCAATGGCTGGCAGATCGAGCATCGCTTCGAACGCGATAGCCTGTCCTGGGTCGCAGCCGACGGTCACTCCAGCGGCAGCGCAACCTACCGCGCGACCTCGGTGCGCCCCGGCTTGTACCTGGTGGATTTCATCAAGCGCGAAGGTGCCCAAGCCTGGTCGGTCAGCCTGGTGCTCGACACCGCCAGCGCCTCGTTCACCGCCGTACTCGGGCGCCTGCCCACCCAGGAACAAACCCGCGAAGGCCTCTACAGCCGCGCCCTGGCCGGCAAGCCGCTGACCTCGGTGGAAGTGGAATTCCTCCACGGCAGCCTCGACCGCCCCTGGCAAGCCGGCCAGTGCCCCCACGCGCCCACCACCGAACTGACCGGCCTGCGCAACCAGTACCGCTACAGCCCGAGCGAGGTCTACGAGCACATCTACCTCAACCACCAGTTCTACGCCTGGCAATGCCTCAAGGGCGTCGAGCAAGGCCTGTGCGACACCGACCGCTGCCATTACTACAAGATCGCCGACCAGTTGTACCTGTTCGTCTGGCGCGAAAAAATCATCCCCACCCTCGGCCTGGTGCTGATCGACCTGCAACAGCATCGCAGCGACGGCAAGATCTTCGGCTATGCCGGGGCGGCTTTCGATGAGCTGTCGAACTTCCCCATCAGCTCCTACTGCCAGGTGCTCAACCGCACGGAGCATCCCGATGACTGAGCCGCGCACGATTGTGATCACCGGGGCCGGCACGGGCATCGGTGCCGCGTGCGCCCGGCTGTACGCCGCCGAGGGTGCGCGCGTGGTGCTGATCGGCCGTCGTCGCGAGCCGCTGGAGCAGGTCGCGGGGGAAACCGGGGGGTTGGTGTTGGTGGGTGATGCCGCCTGCCCGCAGACCTGGGACGGTTTTATCGCGCAGATACGCCAGCGCTATGGGCGTCTGGATGTGCTGCTGGCCTGTGCGGGCGGCCATGGCCTGGGCAGCGCCACCGACACCAGCCCGCAGACCTGGGAAGCAGCGCTGCGCAGCAACCTCGACAGCGCGTTCTACAGCGCGCGGGCGTGTTTGCCGATGCTGATGGAAAGCGCCGGCAACATCGTGTTGATGGGTTCGATTGCCTCACTGGCTGCCGGGCCCGAGGTGTGCGGCTACACCACGGCCAAACATGCATTGCTTGGACTCAACCGTTCGCTGGCCCGGGATTACGGCCCGCGCGGGGTGCGGGTGAACGCAGTGTGCCCGGGCTGGGTGCGCACGCCGATGGCGGATGAGGAGATGCAGCCGTTGATGGACTTTTATGGCGAAACACTGCAACACGCCTATGACCGTGTGTGCGCCGACGTGCCGTTGCGCCGGCCCGCCAGTGCTGACGAAATCGCCAGGGTGTGCCGCTTCCTGGCCTCCAGTGAAGCGTCGATCATTACCGGGGCCACGCTGGTGGCGGACGGCGGGTCGAGCATCGTCGATGTGCCGACGTTGGCCTATGCGCATCTGGAGCAGCGTCATGAATGAAGACCTGGACTTCACTGGCCGCAACGTATTGGTCACGGGCGGCGCCCAGGGCATTGGCCGGGCCATCGTCGAAGCCTTTGCCCTGCGGGGTGCGCGGGTGATGATCGCTGACCTGCAACTGGCAGAGGCGCTCGCGCTGGAGCTGTGCGGGCGCGGCTGCCAGGTGGAAGCGGTGACGGTGGATCTGGCGGATGCGGCTGCGGTTTTCGCGCTGATTGCAGGGGTGGAACAACGTTGGGGACGGCTGGATGTTGTGGTGCATAACGCCGGGTATTTTCCGCTGACGCCCTTTGCCGAAATCACTCCGGCGATGCTCGACCGCACCTTGGCGGTCAATCTCTCTGCGTTGTTCTGGCTGACCCAGGCGGCGTTGCCGATGTTCCGCCGTCAGGGTCGGGGCTGCGTGCTGGTCACGTCGTCGGTCACCGGGCCGAGGGTGGCATTTCCGGGCCTGAGTCACTATGCGGCGTCGAAGGCCGGGGTCAACGGTTTCATTCGCAATGCCGCGCTGGAGCTGGCCGGCTTGAATGTGCGAGTCAACGGTGTGGAGCCCGGCATGATCGCCACGCCGGCCATGGGCAACCTGGGGGATGACCAGGTGAACGCACAGATCGCCAGCCGGGTGCCGCTGGGACGCCTGGGTGCGCCGTCGGATATTGCCGGGGCGATGCTGTTTCTGGCATCGGACCTGGCAGGCTACATCACCGGGCAGACGCTGGTGGTGGATGGCGGCTCGACCTTGCCGGAGGTTTAACGAAACGTCCTACCGAACCGCCGGATAACCTCTACTCCCCCGCCTCGAGAACCGCTGCAAAGTCCCTCGCCTGATCACACAGTGCGAGGGAACGCCGATGTCATTTTCGATTAACACCCAGCCCGAAGGGGCTGCCTCTTGATTCCCGCCATAGGCTTTCTGGTCGTGGCGGCGATGGACCCGAAGACACGCGACGTCGACGGGGTTCTCAACGACTTCACACACTGCCTGAACACCTACGACGCCTGGGCCGAGCACTTCTGGAGCTTCTCGGCACTGGACGTCGAGCAGGTGTTCAAGGTGGGGGATGAGGTTTCGCTGGTCGCACCCATCACCCGTTCCCTGTATCCCGCCAGCACCGTCGCGACCTGCAAGGCCAACGCGCCATTGACCCTGGTGCATATGTTCCAGAGCACGCGGTTCGTGCCCATCGGC